>JBBROQ010000235.1:0-4466 GCA_038229115.1 Planctomycetota bacterium
ATGCCATCGCCAAAGACCGCCAACCCGTACGACGACCAGGGCGCGGTCGCAAACGACAATGCCTCTCTCAATTCGGGCGTTGGCGGTTTAAGAAATCCGCGGCGAAAGCGGCGTGAAATTGCTTAAGGAAACGGCGTTGAGGACCGCCATGGTCTGATAGAAGCCGCTGTGCCGCAGGCCGACCGCGCTGAACAGTTCGCCTGCACGCGTGCTCTCGGCCATGAATTCCGCGACTGGCACATGGTGCTGAATCAGCATCGCTGCGACTGCGAAACGGCCCGGCGAAGCCAAGCTGCGATACCACGGTGTGTGCTCCTGCAGCGCCTGGGCGACGCGCAGGATGCCATGCGCCAACGCCGCCGGTTCACCGGGGCACATGACCACTACTTGCGCCGCATAACGCCGCCAAAAACCGTCGTCCCAAGCATCGCCCTGTAACGCCAACGCGGTGACGATCTCGCGATAACGATCGAGCGGTATCAGGTCATGAGAATGGAGATGGTCGGTTTGCATGAGCGGCTTTCGACTGAGCGAGAAATGCGTGCGTGGACGCGCGGCGGCTAGTAGCGAAACACGGCCGCCACGTCGCTGCTGCCGGCGGGCATCTGCGCGCGCGGCACCACCTGCGTGCGCACCCGCGTGGCCAGGGCCTGAATCAGTGCAGTGTTAAGTAAGTCGCTGTCGTGGGCCGCGCGTGGCTCGTGTTCGCGCAGTTTGTCAGACAGCGCGTCATAGGTGCCCCAGCGCTCGCTATCGCTGGCGATGAACAGGTCTTCGACGCGGCCCTGATGCACGGCGCGTAGGATGGTTGCCAAGTCATCAGAGGCGCGGTCGCTGCTGCGCAGTTGGCCGTACCGTTCGCGGGCCTCGTCGTCGGCTTTGCTGAAATGCGGCGCGACCATTTCCCACGCGCGATCGTGCAACGTCTGAACCTTCACCAGATCGGTGTTGTTGCTGATGCCGGCCTGAATCAGAAACGGGTAACGGTTCACGTCCCAATACAGCGGCAACAGGTAGCCGACGCCGGCAGTGACCAACGGCGCACGCTGCGCATGTAGCAAGCCGCAGACACTGGCGTCGATGCGCCGGAAGTACTGCTTTATGCGCTCTTTTGCGTCCTCGTCGCCGACGTTGCCCGAGTAGACCGACGCACCATGGACAGAGCCGTGCAGCGTGCGCACCTCGGCCCGATGCTCGCCGTCGATGACGCCCAAAGCGGCTTCGATCGAATCTGGCGCGCCAGGCAAATCGATCGGCCGCAGACCGAAGCGCGAGCCTGCATGCAGCAGCACGCCGTGTTGTGTTAGCTCAAGCAGATAGAAATCGCCGTCGCCCTGCAACAACGGCATGAGTGGCTTCAAATGACAGTGCGCACCGACCACCACCAATTCAGGCATCATCACGGGCAACCAAATCTGCCGCAGCCCCTGATCGCTGCAAAACAGCGCCAGTCCGTCTTGCGGATGCGCCCAAAACGCTGGCGTTTCCAGCAGTTCCATGGCCGGCGCCAGGATCGCATCGGCGTGCGCTTCGCGCTCCTTATGTGTGGACTTGGCGGACCCGCCCAGCACCGGTACGTCGTCCGCACCGATCAGCAAGGCGCGCGCTTGATGCAGCAAATTTTTCAGCCGAATGTGATCCTGCCGCGTGTCGCTGCCGGCACGATGCGTGGGTAAAAAAATCGAAGCGGTCAGTGTCGTCGGCAGCACTGCAAGCGCGTGAATCGTCGCCAGATCCAGCCCGACTCCCGGCACCGACGCATGGTGCGCGTGACTGCGCTGCGCATGTTCGTGCTGCTGACTGGCGTGGGCGGGCTCGGGCTGTGGCTTGTTATGCATGGGGGTCTTTTTTTGCTGTAGGTGCGAAAGGTGCGAATGGATGTTGCTGGCTAGCTGATGCGTCGGCGACCGACGAAGTCGATCAACGATGTTCGATTAAATCGGCGGCTGCGAACCGTACCTTAGGCTCATGCGCATGCTGATCGTCGGCGCTGCGATAGCCCAAAGCGCATGCCGCCACCGCGTTCAATCCACGCGCTGACAGATTCAGAATCTGATCGTATTGCTTCGGATCGAAGCCCTCCATCGGGCAGGTATCAATGCCGAGCGTCGCAGCGCTGGTGAGCAGATTTCCCAGCGCAATGTACGCCTGCCGCGCCGACCAGTGATCGATCCAAGCGTGCCGCGGGCCGTTAATCAGATCATCAACCATCACCTGACGGTACGCAGCCAGCGACTCGACCGTCACCTTCCGGATCTGCGCGGTGCGGGCGAGAAAGCGATCAATGTGCGCGACGTCCATGTTGGTGTGGATCGCGAACACCACGAAACGTGAACAGGTCGCAATCTGCGGTTGACCATACGACGCCGTGGTCAGCCGCGCGCGCAACGCGACGTCATCGACCACCACGAAATGATAGGGCTGTAAACCGTATGACGACGGACTCAGAACGAGGGCCGCTTCTAACGTCGCCCAATCATTAGCGCTGATCGCACGCGAGGGATCGAACCGCTTGACCGCATAGCGCCAGGTTTCGCGTTCAATCAATTCGTGGTCGGTGAACGTGGTGGTCATGCGGTATCCGTTGTGAAAAGCGGGAAAGACGGGTGTGCCTGTGGCGATGACGAAGCACTGCGGCAGCGGCACAGCTTTTGCATTAGCCGACATGCCGTGTTGAAAGGGCAGAGCTGAGAGGACAGAGCGGCAAGCGTGCCCGTGCTCTGGTCAGCTGTCGGTCGTGACGCTAAACGCTGGATAAAACCAGCACTGTCACCTCAACGTCTGCCGCTATTGAAGCGCATGCACGGGAGCATCGGATCCCGCGCGTGCGGTGATCATCGCGCACACCTGCATACGGCAGTGCCGGCGGCGGCGTTTCGTGCAGAACGCACGCCGCAGGTCGCGTCCGCTGATCGCCATGCGCTTGCGTATGCGCTGACGCGCCGAAAAAGCGCAGTCCCGGCTTTGGCACGAACCGCGCCAAGTCCTCATCGCCGGCGCCACCACCTCAAAACAGCATGCCTCCCCAACCACCGTCATCACATTTGGATAAACAGGCCATCTGATGGCAGTCGCTCAGTTCAAGGATTACTACGCCGCCATGGGCGTCGCGCCGGACGCGACGCAGGAACAGATTAAGGACGCGTGGCGCACGCTGGCCCGCAAATTCCATCCCGACATCAACAAGGCCAAAGACGCGCAGAAACGCTTCACCGATATCGGTGAAGCCAACGACGTGCTGAGCGATCCGGTAAAGCGCAAAGCCTACGACGAGGTGCGCCTCGGCGGGTGGCGCGAAGGTCAGGACTACACGGCACCAAACCCGCATCGTGATGCCGGTGGCGGCAATCCGTTTGCCGGCGGAGATTTTGCCGGAGCGGGTGGCGAACAGTTCAGTGACTTTTTCAGCTCCATGTTCGGCGCGCGCGGCGGTCGTCGCGCCGCACCCGTCCGGGAACACGGCGAAGATCTGCACCATTCGTTAGAAGTTACCCTCGACGAGGCCTACGCGGGCGGCGACCGCGACCTGCAATTACAACTACCGAAAACCGCTGAAAACCCGGCAGGCCTGCGCACCCTGCACGTGAAAATCCCCAAAGGCGTCATCGATGGCGAAAACATCCGCCTGCGCGGCCAAGGCCTGCCCGGCGCGACGCCGGCGCAAAACGGCAATTTATACCTAGAAATCAGGCTCAAACCGCACCCGTTCTTTCGTGTCGATGGCCGCGACATCATGCTCGATTTGCCGCTGACGCCGTGGGAAGCGGTGCTGGGCGCGCAGGTGCCGGCGCCAACTTTGGGCGGCCCGACTACCGTCACCATTCCGCCCGGCAGCCACGACGGCCAACGCCTGCGCCTGCGCGGTCGCGGCCTGCCCGCAGCGGCGCCCGAGCAGCCGCATGGCGATCAATACCTGACCCTGCGCCTCACAATCCCGATGACGACCAACGATAAAGCGACCGGGCTATGGCGCGAACTCGCCGCGGCCGCGGCCTATAACCCGCGTCGGCACTTGGGCGTGTAGGGCGCGTCCAATCGGCAATGATTCTGGCGCGATTCTGCTATGGGGAGCTAATCAGCCTGAGCGATTCGTTGTCAGAAAATCGCAGTGCTAACATCCACCGCGATGGCCATGGCAAGGTGCGCTGTCGTATTCAGCCCGCATAGGGCCACTAAGGTCGTGCCCAACTGACTTCGCGGCCTGCCCCTGATCCTTCCCCGATTCACCGCACTATAGAGTTAAGCGGACTTGGCCCGCTCGAACACCGCCACCAAACCACCGGCCGCGTCCGCCGGCCGCGGTGCATGCGTCGCCAACCCCGACCACCGCGCAGGCCCTAGCGTTGCAACATACTGTCGAAGCGCAGGCAGCGGAAGTATTAGCGATTACCTCAGCCGATACCGCAGCTGATCGCTGCGCGGCGTTGGCGAAGAATCTCGACGGCACCTGCTTCCCAGCCGGCACG
>JBBROQ010000236.1:0-4424 GCA_038229115.1 Planctomycetota bacterium
ATTGCTGTCAGAGGCCACCCCAGAACAACTCGCGCGCACCGGCGTGCACACCGAAGCCGGGCTGCTGAGCCTAGCCCAGGTGCGCGACAAGATCGTCTGGCACAACGCGCATCATCTTGAGCAGATCGAGGCCGCGCGTGCCGGCCGCGCATGGCCCTGAACTAGGTGTTCGGCGGCGGTGCCCGGTGACCTCAGGAAATAGCAAAGCGGCGGGGAAGTCCCCGCCGCTTTGCTTGTAACCGAAATGCAAACGTCAGCGCGTTACGCGCTCACGTCATCGGCGCTTCCCAGTCGTCGCCGGCGGAAATGCCGCCGTCCGTCCAGGTCCATTCGATCTTCTGGTAGGTGAAGGCGACTTCCTCGTACTCAGCGAACCGCGTCAGTTCGGGATGCTTGTTATTGGCCATCACGAAATGGATCGAGGCGATATTCGCATTGGTCAACTTGATGGTGTAATGCTGCTTTTCCACGCCGGTCGCCGACGGCTGCCAGAATTGCAGTTCCCAATCGGTGATGTTTTCATTGGTGCACAACGCGTTGAACAGCAGCGGCGTCGACTTGTCGAGTTCCTTGGTGATGACCAAAGGTTTGTGCATGCGCTTGCCGGTGGGCAGGCCCGAGGCGGCGTCGCGCGGCGAGATCACGCTGTGGTCGACGGCGATCACCAAGATCTTGTTTTCGCGACCTTTTTGCGTGACCGAGCCTTTGATGTCGCCCTGCTTCTTGCCTTTGAGTTTGAGGTATGCGTTTAGCGCCATGATCTATCGCTCCGAAATGAGTGGGTGGTGGACGGGTGCATCTAGGTAGAACCAGAGTCTGCGCAGTCAAGCTCACGCGCGGCCGCAATGCACAGCGGTAGGGCCAACAGACACCTTCGCCGGTAGCGTGCTGAGGTGCGTGAGATTTTTTCCCAGTCTGGGCGCAGTGCGGCAGGCTTTCCTGGTGGTTCAGTTACGTTTTCCCAAGCGCCGCGTGCTCGGCGCTTGAACGCGAATCCTCGGCTGCATAGAAGCTGGCGACTGACTCTCCGCGTTTTCCAACCATTCATCCATCTCGTTAGCTCCACCAATTCCCCGAGGTTCCCATGGCTGCCGAAGGTTCCGTCGCGCCGAAAGAGCGCGTCAACATCGTTTACAAGACCGACACCGGCAACGCGCAGGAAGAGAAAGAACTGCCGTTGAAAATGCTGGTTTTGGGCGATTTCACTCAGCGCGCCGACAGCACGCCGGTGGAAAGCCGCAAGCCGATCGACATCAATAAAGACAATTTCAACGACGTGCTCGCCGGCCAGAAACTCGGCCTGACCTTAGGGGTTGAAAACACCAGCGCGCCGGACGCCGGCGAAATGGCGGTGAACCTGAAGTTCAACAGCCTGAAAGATTTTGAGCCTGAGAATGTCGCGCGGCAGGTGCCGGAATTGTCGAAGCTACTGGAACTGCGCGAGGCGCTCAACGCGCTCAAAGGCCCGCTCGGCAACATCCCGGCGTTCCGCAAAAAGATCCAAGCGCTCATCACCGACGAGGCTCAGCGCGCCGCGCTGCTGTCCGAACTCGATCAGTCCAACGGCCCCTCCAACGACAAAAGCGGAAAGGCCTGAACCATGGCTGATGCCCAGAAGAGCAATGCCGCCGCGCCCGCCGCCGCGAGCGATGCGGGGATCCTCGATCAGATCATGGCCCAGACGAGCATGGCTCCGGCCGACGAGGGTTATTCGGTCGCGCGCAAAGGCGTGGCCGCGTTCCTGTCCGAATTGGTGAAGGCCGGCGACGCGCCCGCGAAAGCCGACAAGGCTTCGGTCGATCTGATGATCGCCGAAATCGATCGCCAACTGTCGAAGCAACTCGACGCGATTTTGCATCACGAGCAGTTCCAGAAACTCGAATCGTCGTGGCGCGGATTGAAGATGCTGATCGACCGCACTGACTTCCGTGAGAACACCAAGATCGAGTTGTTCAACGTCAGCAAAGAAGACCTGCAAGCCGACTTCGAAGATTCGCCCGAGCTGGTGAAATCAGGTTTGTATAAGCGCGTTTATACCGCCGAATATGGTCAGTTTGGTGGCGAACCGTATGCCGCGATGATCGCCAATTATGAGTTCACCGCCGGCCCGCAGGACATCGCGTTGCTGCAAAAGGTCGCCAGCGTTGCGACCATGGCGCACGCGCCGTTCATCAGCGCCGCCAGCCCGAAATTCTTCGGCGTTGATAGCTATACGAAGCTGCCCGCGCTGAACGATCTGAAGTCGCACTTCGAAGGTCCGCAGTACACCAAATGGCGCAGCTTCCGTGAAAGCGACGACGCGCGCAGCGTGGCGCTGTGCGCGCCGCGTTTCCTGCTGCGTCTGCCGTACGGCGGCGACACCGTGCCGGTGAAGGCGTTCAATTACGAGGAGTCGGTGAAGGGCAATCACGGCGCGTATTTGTGGGGCAACACCGCCTTCGCGTTGGCCAGCCGCATCGCCGACAGCTTCGCGAAATTCCGGTGGTGCCCGAACATCATCGGCCCGCAGTCAGGCGGCTCGGTCGAGAATCTGCCGCTGCACCAGTACCAATCGATGGGCGAGATCGAGACCAAGGTGCCAACCGAAGTTTTGATCAGCGAACGCCGCGAATACGAACTGGCCGAAGAAGGCTTCATCAGCTTGGCGATGCGCAAAGGCTCGGATAACGCTGCGTTTTTCTCGGCTAATTCTTGCCAGAAGCCGAAGAACTTCGGCCAGAGCGCCGAAGGCAAAGACGCCGAAACCAATTATCGTTTGGGCACCCAGCTGCCGTACATGTTCATCGTCAATCGTTTGGCCCACTACATCAAGGTCCTGCAACGCGAGCAAATCGGCTCGTGGAAGGACAAGGCGCAGTTGACCACCGAGCTGAATACCTGGATCGGCCAGTACGTCAGCGACATGGAAAACGCGAGCGCTTCCGTGCGCAGCCGTCGGCCGCTGCGCACCGCCGAAGTGGTGGTCGAAGACGTCCCAGGCGAAGCCGGCTGGTACCGCGTGCAGATGAAGGTGAAGCCACACTTCAAATACATGGGTGCCAGTTTCACGCTGTCGCTGGTCGGCAAGCTCGACAAGAAGTGAGCGGCTGACGTTGGTCGTCCGCCATCACTGTCACCGAAGTCGGGACCGCAGCCGTTCGCCATCGAGCGGCTGCGGTTTTTGTTGGCCGCGCGATGAAATGAAAAATGCCAGATTTCGGCCGCTTTTACCTATTTTCGCCACGCCGTAACGAGGCCGACTGAACATGCTGCCCAGCCTTACCCTGCTTGAACGTCTGGCCCAGGGTCGCAGTGACCGCACGGTGGTGGCCGATCGCGCTGCGTTGGTGCGTTCGGTGCTGGCCAATGTGCAGCGCATCCTGAATACCCGCGCCGGCAGCGCCGGCGCGCAGATGGATCTGGGTCTGCCCTCGCCGCATGAACTGATGCAGGGCTTTCCTGCCACCATGCACGACGCGCAGAACGCCATCCGCACCTGCATCCTCAAATACGAACCGCGCCTGGCCGCGGCGGTGGTCAGTTGGGTGCCGCAGCCGGACGGCGCGCCTGACCTGCGCTTCGCGATTAGCGCGACCCTCGCCGACGACGCGCGCACGCCGCTCAGTTTCACCACTGCGGTGAATCGCGATGGCCGCATTCGGTTGCAGGACAGCTAAAAATGTTGAACCGCTATTACGCCGATGAGCTGGCATTTCTGCGCGACATGGGCCGCGAATTCGCGCGCGCGCATCCCGATGCGGCCGGGCTCTTGGGCGAGGGCGGCGCCGATCCGGATGTTGAACGTCTGCTCGAAGGCTTCGCGTTTCTCACCGGCCGACTGCGGCAGAAACTCGACGACGAGCTGCCGGAACTTGCGCATGCATTGGTAGAGACGTTCTGGCCGTATTGGCTGTGTCCGGTGCCGGCGTTGGCGATCGTGCAGTGCGAATCGGCGCGCGTTGGCGATCGCGACGTGCGCGCGGTGCCGCGTGGCACCGCGATCGATTCCGCGCCGGTCGATGGCACCCGTTGCCGTTTTCACACCGCGTACGACGTGCAGTTGATCCCGGTACGTATCGACGACGTGGCAGTGCGCGGCGGCAGCCCAACCACGCTGACGCTGAAGCTGACGTTCGCCGAGCCGCTGAATCCGCAGAAGCCGCTGCCGTCCACGCTGCGGCTGCATTTGACTGGCGGCGCAGACAAGGCCGGAGCGCTATTAGCGTGCTTTTTGCGGCATGCGGAGCGTGGCGAAGCGGTGGCCGGCGCGCGCACGTTGCCGCTGCCATTGCCCAAAGCGGTCGGCTTCGCCGCCGATGAGGTGTTGCTGGATGCCGGCGCTGCCGGTGTCAGTGCGCCGGGCATCGCGGTGCTGCGCGACTGGCTGGCGTTCCCAGCAAAATTTCACTTCGTCGATCTGCCCGGTTTCGACTCGCTGCCAAAAC
>JBBROQ010000237.1:0-4393 GCA_038229115.1 Planctomycetota bacterium
ATCAAAACTGGTGGTCAAGGTACCGGAGACGCCATTGGCGAATTCCAGCACGCCGATGACATGCGTCGGCACTTCCACCTGCATCATGGTGCCATTCTTGGGTGCGCTGGTGATGGTGCGCTGAGCACGAGTGATGGTGGCCGAACCAGTGACGCGTTTGACCGGACCCAATGCAGTGATCAGGGCGTGAAGATAATACGGCCCCATATCGAACATTGGGCCGCCGCCCTTCAGGTAATAAAATTCCGGCGCGGGGTGCCAGCTCTCGTGGCCGCCACACAGCATGAACGCATTGAAACCGAGCGGTTGGCCGATGGCGCCGTCATCAAGCATCCGCCGCGCGGTTTGCGTACCGGTGCCCAGCACCGTGTCGGGCGCGCAGCCGACACGCAGACCGGCGGCGGTCGCCGCGCGCACCACGGCCAAACCTTCGGCGCGGTCGAGCGCGAATGGCTTCTCGCTGTAGGCGTGTTTGCCGGCGGCGATGATCTGCCGGTCGACGCTCGCGTGCGCCTGCGGCACGGTGAGGTTGATGACCAACGCAATTTCTGGCGTAGCCAATAAATCGCTGACCGAGCAGCCGCGCGGAATATTCTTTTCAGTCGCCTTCGCTTGCGCGCGTCCGACGTCGAGATCCGCGACCGCGACCACTCGGACCAACGGATGGCCGGCGAGGAAATCGAGGTAGGCGTTGGCGATGTTCCCGCAGCCGATGATGCCGATGGCGGTGGTCATGATCTGTCCCTGAGTTTTTTAAGAGCGGGGGGAAATCAGCGCGAGGCCCAAAGCAGCCCGCGTTCGGTGATGATCCTGGCTTCGGGAATGTCGAAGTCTTTGGCCTGATGCCCGAGCGCGTTGTAAAACACGCGGCCTTGGCCCCAGCGCCGTTTCCATACCACCGGCATTACCGTGCCGGCGACATGCGGGGTAAAGCGCGCGTCGAAAGTGGTGGTAGCCAGCACGCGGTTCGACGGGTCGACGTGCATATAATATTGTTCGCTGCCCAGCATGCGGAAATCGTTCAGCCCGGCGGTGATCGGATCGTCCCAGGCGCTCAGGTGCACATCGTAATCGATGCAGTTGCCCGGATGCGCGACCCACTGGCCGCCGACCATAAACTGATATTCGGTATTGTTGCGGAAGCTGTCGCCCAAACCGCCGTGCCAGCCGGCAAGCCCGACGCCGGATGCGACCGCGTCAAGCAATCCGCGTTCCTGCTCGCCGGTGATGCTGCCCATGGTCCAGCACTGCACGATCAGCGCTAAGGACGACATCAGCGCCTTATCGGTGTAGCTGTCGAGCGTGTCGCTGATGGTCACGTCATAGCCCTGCGCGCGCAGAAACGGCGCGAAGCGCTCGACGGTTTCCTTCGGCTGATGACCGTCCCAACCGCCCCAGACCATCAGGGCTTTTTTGGCGGTGGATTGGGTTGCGGACGAAATTGCGGTGGAGGTCATGCGGTGACTTTCGACTTGGGACGGCCATGGGTACGGACGCAGCGGCTGCGGGGAGCGTACGCTGTGAAAGCGCTTCCAATTTCAATCGATTTACGGAACCGCTTACACGCTCGCTGCGGTGAGCGCGCGGACGCAGCGAAACCCTACTCGTTCAGTGGCTGTTCCGCGCGCGGATAGCTGCCGAGCACTTCCATCGTCGACGCGTGCCGACCCAGCTTGTCGATCGCGGCTTTGATCGCTGGGTCATGGTGATGGCCAAGCAGATCGATGAAGAATAGATATTCCCACGGCCGCCGGCGGCTGGGACGGCTTTCGATGCGGCACAAATTGATGCCGTCTTGGTGAAACGGCAGCAGGCAGTCGTACAGCGCACCCGGTCGATCCTGTACGCCAAACATCAGGCTGGTCTTGTCCGAACCGGTGGGCGCGGCGGCGCGATTCGGTTGGCCGATGACCACGAAGCGCGTGGTGTTGTTGGGGTTGTCCTGGATGTCAGAGGCAACAATCGGCAGCGCGAATGCTGTGGCGGCGTCGCGTTGGCCGATCGCCGCGCTGCCGGGTTCTTTCGCGGCGCGTTCGGCAGCTTTCGTGGTGCTGACCATCTCGACCAATTCGACGCCCGGCATGTTCGCCGCCAACCAGCCACGGCACTGGCGAAATACGGTATGCCGCGAATAGATGCGCTTGATCTCGTCGCGCCGGCCAAGCGTCATCAGGTGATGGCGAATGCGCAGGTGCAGTTCGTTGATGATGCGCAGATGCGTGGCTAGGAAGGCGTCGATGGTGTCGGTGATGGAACCGTCGGTGGAATTTTCGATCGGCACCACGCCGTAATCGGCGTGGCCCTTTTCGACTTCGGTGAACACCGTGGCGATGTCTTCGACCGCGGTGTAGGTCGGGCTGGCACCGAATTTCAGCTGCGCCGCCTGATGGGTGAACGCGCCGGCCTGACCGAAATGGCAGATCGTTAGGGGTTGTTCTAACGCGAAGCTGGCCGACATCACTTCGCGCCAGATCGCGCGCAGCGACGCATCCGAGAGCGGGCCTTGATTCAGTCCGGCGATTTTTTTGAACACCGCCTGTTCGCGGTGCGGCACAAACACCGTCTCGCCCTGTGCGAGTTTGGCTTGGCCGATCTTGCGTGCGACCTCAGCGCGCAGATTGAGCAGCCGCACTAATTCGCGGTCAAAACCGTCGATTTCTGCGCGATACAGCGCGAGGTCGTCGTTGCCCGGCGCTGACATCAGTAGGCAATCGCTTTGATCTTGTACTTCAGCGGGCCGACCGGCGCGTTGACGATCACGGTCTCGCCGACTTTTTTGCCGAGCAGCGCCGAGCCCATGGGCGATGAAGTCAGAATTTTGTTTTCCAACGCGTCGTCCTCGCCGTCGCCAACTAACTGCCAGTCTTCGACACTTTTGTCCTTCATGAATTCCAGCTTCAGCTTCGCGCCAAACGCCACGCGCGAGGTGTCGATCATGCTTTCATCGACCACCACCGCGCGCGCGACTTTGTCACGCAGTTCGCTGATGCGGGCATTGATCATCGACATGTCTTCGCGGGCGGCGTGGTATTCGCCGTTCTCGCGCAGATCGCCTTTTTCGCGCGCGTCCGCGATCGCCTTGGCGATCACCGGCACGCGCTGCTGCAATTCATCCAGCTCGGCATTGAGCTTCTTCTTGCCTTCGGCGGTCACGGGAATGCTGCTCATGATGGTTCCTCGATCGGCGGCGTCGCCCGGTAAAAGTGCTTGTTGAAAGCAGCAACGGAATGCGGGCGGGACAAAAAAAGCACGCAGGTCGATGACCTGCGCGAGTCGTCAGAGCGCTTGCAGACGGCCGGTTTCCACCGCGTCGGCTAAGCCTCGGAGCATTGAAACCGTGCTCTCGAAGTCAACGCAGGCATCGGTGATGCTTTGGCCGTACACGAGCGCACGCAGGTCCGCGGGAATGTTCTGCCGGCCCGCGACTAAATGGCTTTCGATCATCGCCCCTAACACATGTGCCGAGCCGCCGGCGACCTGACGCGCCAATTCGGCCGCGACCAACGGCTGTCGGGTGTGGTCCTTGCCGGCGTTGTCGTGACTGCAATCGACCAGCACGCGCGGACACACATTTGCCTTGGCCAGATCGGCTGCGGCGCGTTCCAGATGCTCGGCCGCATAGTTCGGACCGTGCTTACCACCGCGCAGCACCAAGTGCCCGTCGGGATTGCCGGTGGTCGACACGATCGCCGCCTGGCCCTGACGGTCGATGCCCAGGAAACGATGCGGGCTACGGGCCGACAGTAGCGCATTCACTGCGGTGCTGAGGCTGCCATCGGTGCCGTTCTTGAACCCAACCGGCATCGACAGACCCGAGGCCATTTCGCGGTGCGTTTGGCTTTCGGTGGTGCGGGCGCCGATTGCAGTCCAGCTGATCAGGTCGGCCAAATACTGCGGCGCGATTGGATCCAGCAGTTCAGTGCCGGCGGGCATGCCGGCATTGGCAAGATCCAACAGCAGCCGTCGCGCCGTGCGCAGCCCTGTGTTGATGTCATAGCTGCCGTCCAAATGCGGATCGTTGATTAAGCCTTTCCAACCCGTCGTGGTGCGCGGCTTTTCGAAATAGACCCGCATGACGATTTCCAGCCGTTCGCTCAGCGCCTGCCGCACCGGCAGTAGCCGAGCGGCGTAATCCTTCGCCGCGTTCACGTCATGGATCGAGCACGGTCCAACCACCACCAGCAACCGACGATCGTCGCCGCGCAGAATCGCTCGGATACGCGTGCGCGTGGCTTCGACCACGCTGGCTGCGGCGGCGGTAATCGGCGACTCGGCAAGGATGGTTGCCGGGGTCAGTAATGGTCGCGTCTCGACAATGTGCAGATCAGCGGTTTTGAGCATGGCGTTCTCTTGGGAGGAAGACTGAAAATGAAAAACCCCCGGTTGGTCGACC
>JBBROQ010000238.1:0-4375 GCA_038229115.1 Planctomycetota bacterium
CCATTTCTTTGCTGGCGACGAAGACTTCGTGCAGGCGTTCTTTTAGATCAAGCGTGCGGCCAAGCTGCTGCTGCCGGTGACCCAGAACGCGCAGGCAATTTTCGACCAGCAACACCGCCGCATCGACGATGATGCCAAAATCAATCGCTCCCAATGACATCAGATTGCCGCTGATGCCGTAGCGGATCATGCCGATGCCGGCAAACAGCATCGACAGCGGAATCACCAACGCGGCAATGAAGGCGCCGCGCAGATTCCCCAACAGCAGGAACAGCACTACGATCACCAGCAGCGCGCCTTCGGTCAGATTCTTTTCGACCGTCGCGATAGTCGCGTCGACCAGGGTCTGACGGTTCAGCACCTCTTCGATCTGCACATCCACCGGCAGCGCTTTCGCCGCCATCGCCAAGCGGTTGCTGGCGGCCTGGGCCACCGTGCGTGAATTCTCGCCCAACAGCATCAGCACGGTGCCGACCACGGCTTCATTGCCGTTACGGCTGGCCGAACCGGTGCGCAGTTCTTTGCCGATGGCGACGGTGGCGACGTCTCGGACGTAGATCGGCACGGATTGCCGTACCGCCACCACGATCTCGGCCAAGTCGGCCAGCGACCGTGCCCGACCGTCGGCGCGCACCACGAAGCTTTCGCCAAAGCGCTCAATGAAACCGGCACCAACGCTCTGATTATTTTCTTCCAGCGCCGTGACCACATCGGCCATGGTCAGGTCATACGCGACCAATTTGAACGGATCCGGCGCGACCACATATTCCTTCTTATAGCCCCCGATCGAATCGACTCCGGCCGCCCCCGGCACGTTCTTCAATTGCGGGGCGACGATCCAATCCTGCACCGTGCGTAGATACGCCGCCTGCTCGACGTCATTGCTCAGGACTTGGCCTTCAGAAGTCAGGTAACTGCCATCGGGTTGCCACCCTGGCTGGCCCGCGGTGTGGTCGGCTCCAACGCCGCCGGGATGGGCGAAACTGACGGTGTACATCAGCACTTCGCCCAACCCGGTCGAGATCGCGCCCATGGTCGGCTCGGCTCCGGCCGGCAGCGTGCCGCGCGCCTGATTCAGCCGCTCGGCCACCTGCTGCCGCGCAAAATAAATGTCGGTGCCGTCTTTGAAGGCGACCGTCACCTGCGAAAAACCACTGCGCGATAACGAGCGCGTGGTGTCCAAACCCGGGATGCCGGCCATGCCGGTTTCGATCGGCCACGTCACCTGCCGTTCGATGTCTTCCGGGGTCAGGGCTTTCACCTCGGTGTTGATCTGCACCTGCACATTCGTGATGTCCGGCACCGCATCGATCGGCAGTTTCAACAGCGACCACACGCCGACGCCGCCCACCACCGCGGTGAAGAAAACGACCAACAAGCGGTGCTGTAGCGAAAAGCGCAAAATACTATCGAGCATGGTTCAGACCTTCGCATCAGTGGATGAAAGCAGGCGCAGCGCATTGAGCGTGACCAGCAGCGAGATGCCCGTATCGGCCGCGATGGCGACCCACAGCGACGCGTGCCCGGTCATGGTCAGAACCAGAAACACTGCCTTCCCGGCCAAAGCGGCGGCAATGTTCTGCATGACGATGTGACGCATCCGTCGGGCATGAACGATCAACCAGGGCAGCCGGCGCAGATCATCGCCCAGCAAGGCCACGTCGGCAGTTTCCAGCGCCGCCGGCGTGGCGGCCGCACCCATCGCGATGCCAACATCGGCGCGCGCCAAGGCCGGCGCGTCGTTGACGCCATCGCCAACCAAGGCCACCGGGCCGACACGCCCGGCGAGGTCGGCCACCAACGTGACCTTGTCCAACGGCAGCAAGCCGGCGTGAATGTGGAGAGTGTCGATGCCTAATTGGCTGCCGAACGCCTGCGCGACGCGGGCGTCATCACCGGTCAGCATGCTGATCTGGGTGATGCCCAAAGCGCGGCAGGCGGCCAAAGCCGCGGCGGCTTCGGGGCGAATGGTGTCGGTGACGAACAGGCAGCCGACCACCACGCCGGTGCGCCCGACCAGCACCGGCGAACCGGCCGGCGTCAGATCCGGCAGCCAACCATCTGGCACCTGTTCCCGGGCAAAACGTGGCGAGCCCAACCACGCGTTCTGGGCACCGACCACGCCGGTGTTGCCCTTGCCCGGCACATTGGTCGCCGCGTCAGCCGCAGTGACGCTTAGGCCACGTTGCTGCGCGGCCGACGTGATGGCACGCGCCAACGGATGATCGCTGCGCGCGTCTAAGGCCGCGGCCAAGCGCAGTACGTCGTCCTGGGTGAATCCCGGCGCCGCGACAATCGTCGCCACCGACGGTTTGCCGGTGGTCAGCGTGCCGGTCTTGTCCACCGCCAACGAGCGCAGCCGCGCTATTTGCTCCAAATGTTCGCCGCCCTTCACCAGCACGCCGGCGCGCGCCGCGCGGGCCAATGCCGCGACCATCGCCACCGGCGTGGCGATCACCAACGCACACGGACACGCGATCACCAACAGCACCAACGCGCGGTACAGCCACACGCCCCAGGCCCCGCCCAACAACAGCGGCGGCAACACCGCGATCGCCACCGCTGCGACCACTACCGCCGGGGTATAGATTGCGGCGAAGCGATCGACCCAGCGTTCGACCTGCCCGCGCTGACTGCGCGCCGCGGCCACCAGTCGCGTCATACGCGCCAAGGTGCTATCCGCCGCGCTGCCGCTGGTGCGGATGCGCAGCAAGCCTTCGGCATTCACGGTGCCGGCGTACACGGTGTCGCCGGGGCCTTTCACCACCGGCAGGGATTCGCCGGTGATCGGCGCCTGATCGACGTGCGAGGCACCGACGATGATGACGCCATCCAATGGCACACGTTCGTTGGGCTGGATCACCACGTCGGCGCCGCTGGGCACCGATTCGGCCGGCACCAAACGCTCGCCCTGCGCGTCCACGATCCGGGCCTGCGTTGGGGCCAGCGCGAACAGCGCCGAGATCGCCCGTCGGGCGCGGCCGACGCTCCAATGCTCCAGGCTTAGCGAGACCAGAAACAGCACGCTGACGGTCACTGCCTCTAACCAATCGCCCAGCGCCACGGCGCCACCGACGGCGATCGCCATCAGGACATACATGTCGGCGCGGCCGGCGCGCAGGGCGTTGAACGCGCGCGGCAGCAAGCGCACCCAGCACAACGCCAACGCCACCGCATAGCACCCCAGCGCCAGCGGCGCGGCGGCTTCGCTCGCCAGCGCCGCGACCACGCCGCCGGCGTGGACCACGGCCGCCGCGAAGCCGAACAAACCGGCCAGGGTCGCCGCCCCGGTCAACCACAGCAGCACGCGATCAGGATCACTGCCGACCGCACCAGATGGCGCCGCGTCGCCTGATAGCGGCGCCGTCGGCAAACCCGCGGCGGTGATCGCGGCGGCCAATTGCGCGGCGGTAGCGCCGCCCACCGCGCAGGTCACGCAGGCCGTGCCACCGGTGTAGTCGAAGGTGACGTCCTGCACTCCAGGCAACGGCGCTACCGCCGAGCGCACCGCGGCGGCCTCATCCGGACAATCGAGTCCGCGTACCGCCAGCAAATGCCGTGCTGCCGCCTTCATTGAGGCCGTGGGCGGTCCATCAGTCTTCATGACTGGCGCCGGCTTTGCCCAGGTCGGCCTTCAGCAGAAACGCGCCCTGCACCACCACCGCCGTGCCGGCTTCAAGGCCGGACAGAATCGGCACCAAGCCGCCGAGCGCCGGACCGCCCACGACGGTCTGTGCGCGGAAAGTTGTCTGCTCACCGGCGGGCACCGCGACGAACACCACCGTGCGGCCTTCAAACTGCATCAGCGCTGCTTCTGGCACCGTGACCACCGGGGTGCTGTCGGCCGCTATGCGGGGCGTGATGCGCACCTGCACAAACATGCCGGGGCGAACCGTCGCAGTGCCAGTGATGGCCGACCGCGCTTGACCGCTGCGGGTGTGCGGATCGATCTCAGGGGTGACCGCCGCGATCGTCGCCGCGCCCAAACGCCGACCGTCACTGGCCTGCACTTCGGCCGCACTGCCGGGCGTCACCCGCGCCAGCACCGCCTCAGGAATAGTGGCCAGTACCCACAACCGCGCCGGGTCGGCAAGGCTCAGCAACGCACCGCCGTCGCCGCTCACCTGTTGGCCCAACACGGCCCGATTTTCAACCACCGTTCCAGCCACCGGCGCGCGCAACGTCAACGTCGTGGCGATGGTGCTGTGGTCGATCAATGCCTGCAATTCCTCAGGGTTTTGATTCAGCAGCCGCACGGTGCTAAGCGCGGCGTCGCGCTCGGCGATCGCCAAAGTCACGGCGAGTTCGGCCTGCTGCACGTCGGCGGCGCGCCGGCTCAGTTCGGCCCCGGCGATGGCATCACCCGACTGCTGAC
>JBBROQ010000239.1:0-4365 GCA_038229115.1 Planctomycetota bacterium
ACGACCTACAGCAGCGCGCTCAGCGTGACGAGCACGACCACCATCAAGGCGCTCGCCACGGCGTCGGGCATGACCAACAGTGGGGTGGCCAGCGCGACCTACACCATCTCCTCGGCCTCTGGCGCTGGCGTTTCAGCACCAACGGGCGTGCAGGCCACAGGCGAGGCCTCGACCCAGATCAACGTGACCTGGACCAACCCCAGCGGCGCCACCGCAGTCGAGGTTCAGTACGACAGTAATGCGGGATTCACCGCCCCCACCACGCTGACCCTTGGCGCCACTGCCGACTATGCCCAGATTGCGCATCTGACGCCGTCGACGACGTATTATCTGCGGGTGCGCGGCACCAACGGCGGAACCGCGTCGGCGTGGGTCGGCGCTTCGGCGACCACGCTTGCCCTGGTCGATTTGGTCCTGATCGGCGACTCGATCACCTACGGTTGGGGCTACATCAGCAGCGGTAAAATCACGAACACCAAGGCGATCCCCGGCGACCAATCCGGCACCGCCAGCCAACGTTTCTATGCCGATGTCATCCCACAGCGGCCGCGGTTGGTCACCATTATGATCGGCACCAATGACATCGCGAATGCGGTGCCGCTGGCCACCACGCAGGCCAACATCAGCGCGATGGTGCAGCAGGCCAAAAGCTACGGCATCGGCGTCATCCTTGGCACCGTGCCTCCTGCGGGAAATGGCTCGCTGCGTCCGGACAGCCTGATCGACGCCCTGAACAGCTGGATCGCGTCCTACGCCAGCGCGCAAGGATTGCGGGTGGCCGACTACCACGCTGCGCTGTGGCCCTACAACTCCGGCGACTATCAGGATGGACTGCATCCCAACGCACAGGGCAACGCGAAGATGACCGCGGCCATGGATGCGGTGCTGCCGTTAAGCCTCGCCGACCAGGGCAACGTCTATGGCACCGCGCCCGCGGATCCTGCGGCCTATCCGACCACTGGCAGCGCCCTGACCGGCACGGTCTTTGGCGATGGCAGTCCGAACCCCGGCTACGCCTGGGACAACAATCCCGCCACCATGTTCGAAAGCGGCAGCAACAACGGTTCGAACGGTTTCACCGGACTCGATCTGGGCAGCCCGATGCGGATCACCGGCTATCGCTTTTTGGGCAACCAGGACGGCGTGAATGGCCTCTACCGCCGCAACTTTGGCGCCCGCATCCAGGGCTCGAACACCAGCGCGACCACTGGCTACACCGACCTAGCCACCGTTACCTTGATCCCGTTCGCGAACCGCACCGTGGCCTACGGGATCAGCGACCCCAACGGCTATCGTTGGGTGCGTTACTTCAGCCCAACCGGCGGACTCTGCGATCTCAGCGACATCGCCCTGATCGGCTCCGCCGGGAACGTCAGCACCGTGTCAACGCCCAGCATCTCGCCGGCTGGCGGCACCTACACCACGGCGCAATCGGTCACGCTTACCTGCGCCACCGGCGGTGCGGTGATTCACTATACCACCGACGGCTCGACCCCGACTGCTGCGTCGACGACATACAACGGCACCATCAACGTGGCGAGCACAGCGACGATTAAAGCGATCGCCACGGCGTCTGGCATGAACATCAGCGCGGTGGCAAGCGCGAGCTACACGATCAACAGTGTTAGCCTCAACAGCATCACGGCCGCCTTCGGCACCCGCAGTGGCGACAGCACCTGGAACGCTGCTGCCGACTTAAACAGCGACGGCCGTATCGACGCCGTCGACATCTCTATCCGCCTGCGCCAGTCCGGACCCTGAAGCGTGATTACCACCTGATTTTAGCGGTAGTTTAGGCAGCAGGGCGATCTCGCCGCCAATCCCTCGAACCACACGCGTCGATGGGATCCCATCGCGAAGCCATCCGTGCCGGATACAGCCCAAACTCCCCGCCGACTAGGCAGCTGAAACTGTCCGCGAGCGCAACCACGGCGAGCGTGATCAGCAGTGACCAGCCGAATACCTGAGCCCGGGCAATTTCCATTCGGTCGCACGCCGCACGCCGCACGCCGCACCAGCGCGCTCCGCACGACCGCACGCGGGCGCAGCCCGCTCGCGCCATGCGCGCCCAATGGCCGAGCGCGTGGCGCTCGGCCATTGGGCGCGCATGCTTCCGTCCATGCACGTCGACGTTGCCCTCGGTCCTGACACTCCGCGCTATCTGGTCGGCTTCGATCTTCGGCGGCGGCCGCATCTGGAAGCGGATGTGTTGGTGGTGGGTGGCGGCATCGCCGGGCTCAGCGCCGCGCTGGCCGCGGCCGATCAGGGCCGCGAAGTGTTGGTGCTGGTGAAGGGCACGCTGACCGACAGCAACACCGCGTGGGCGCAGGGGGGCATCGCGGCGGTGCTGCACGAAAACGAACGTGCGCCGGCCGATGATCCGGAACTCCATATCCGCGACACGCTTGCCGCCGGGGCAGGTTTGTGCGATCCGGCGGCGGTGCGCGACATCGTCGATGCCGCGGCCGACGCGATTGATTTTCTGCGCGCGCAGGGCTGCCTGTTCGACAAGGAAGCCGGCGGCGAAGTCTCGCTGACCCGTGAAGGTGGACACAGCGCGCGGCGCATCCTGCACGCCAACGGCGACGCCACCGGCGCCGAAATCGCCCGCAGCTTGGCCCATGCCGTCGCGCATCACGCGCACATCACCATCATCGAAAACGCCTTCGCGGTCGATCTGCTGACGCTGCCCGAGGACGGCGGCCGCGTCGTCGGCGTGCTCTATCATCGGCGTGAAGAACTGAACGCGGCGCTGGCGGGATCGGTGATTCTGGCCACTGGCGGTTGCGGTTATTTGTGGCGCGAAACCACCAATCCCGATGTCGCCACTGGCGATGGTTTGGCGATGGCCTATCGCGCCGGCGCGACGTTGGCCGATGTGGAATTCATGCAGTTTCATCCGACCACCCTGTATTTGGCCGGCGGCGCGCGGTTGCTGATTACCGAAGCGATGCGCGGCGAAGGCGCGATTTTGAAAAACCACGCCGGCGAACGCTTCATGCCGGCGCTGCATCCGCAGGCCGAACTCGCGCCGCGCGATGTGGTCACGCGCGCGATCGTGGCCGAGATCCGGGCCAGCGGGTTCCCGCACGTGTGGCTCGATGCGACGCACCTTGGCGATGATTTCCTGCGCAGTCGTTTCCCCTCGATCCATCAGGCGTGCGCGCGCTTCGGCATCGACATTTCCACGCAGTGGATCCCGGTGCATCCAAGCGCGCATTATCACTGCGGCGGCGTGGTCACCGACAGCGCCGGCACCACCGCGCTGCCCGGATTATGGGCCGCCGGCGAAGTCGCCTGCACGGGTCTGCACGGCGCGAATCGCCTGGCCTCGAACAGTCTGTTGGAGGGCTTAGTGGTGGGCGTACGCGCCGGTCGCGCGGCGGCGTTGGCCGGCGGTCAACCGGGCCGCGTGCGCATCGTTGCCCCGCGCACCGAGAACGCTCCCGACAGCCTGGATGTCCCTGACTTGGTGCGCAGTGTGCGCGCGCTGATGTGGCGACAGGTCGGCATCGAACGTAACGCAGGCGAACTGGCGATCGCCAGTCGCACGTTGGCGTTCTGGACCCGGCATCAGGCGCGCGGCGCGTTCCGCGATCGCGTCGGTTGGGAGCTGCAAAACTTGCTCACCATCGGCAGCCTGGTCGCCGCGGCCGCCGGTCTTCGTACCGCATCAGTCGGTACCCATACGCGCACCGATTCCATCGGCGCCATCGACCCTCGCCATTTCGCGGTCTGCCGCCCACCTGCGGCCACGCCCATTGGAGTCTCGCTATGAACGCCCCTGCTGTCACCTGGACCGCGGTCGGCGTTGCCGCCGATTGGGCGGAAAACTCGGGAAAATTAGTACAGATCGGCGCCCGCCGCATCGGCGTCTACCGCCACGCCGGCGCGTGGTACGCGCTCAAAGACATCTGCCCCCACGCCGGCGTCAGCCTTGCCAAAGGCCCGGTACAAGACGGCGCCGTCATGTGCGTCGGCCATGGGTGGACCTTCAGTTTGGCCACCGGCGCAGTCGCCCAGGGCCCGCCGGGCTACAAGGTCGCGACCTGGCCAGTGCGGGTGGTTGACGGCACGGTCGAAGTCGGGGTTTGAGCGCTTAGTCAAAACCAACAACCCGGCCGTTTCCGACCGGGTTGAACGCTCTACGAACGTGATGGAACTGGTGCCCAAGAAGGGAATTGAACCCCCGACCTTCGCATTACGAATGCGCTGCTCTACCGCTGAGCTACTCGGGCTGACGAGGGCGGGGAACGTACGGGCCGAGGGCGGGTCGACAAGTCCGGACGATGGCAGACCAGACGTGCTTCAGCCGGCGGCCGCGGCGAGGTCAAAGTCGTGGTGCGGTGCGCAGGTTCGGGCGGC
>JBBROQ010000240.1:0-4355 GCA_038229115.1 Planctomycetota bacterium
ACGAACCACAATAACAACAGCACCATGACCGCGTCGCTAACGGTGGCCGGAATCAGCATGACCGGTTACACCGGCACGCTGGATCTGGGCGCGGGCTACATCCTGAGCACCGGCACTTTCAGCGGCGCGGGCACCCTGGCCGGCAACACCGGCACGCTGCGCATCAGCGGCGCGACGGCGGATTTCGGTGGCCTGACGGCGGTCGCCGGCGCCACCACCGGCACCGTCGAGTTCAACGGAAATTGCGCGAGCTTTACCCCATCGGCGACGCTGACCCTGCCGACGGTAAAAGTGAACGGCTCTGGGATCGCCATCACCACCATCGCCAACGATCTGATCGCCAATGCCCTGACCATCACCGATGGCACGGCCGGCACCTGCTTTGGCTGGGGCACGCGCACCACCGCGACCATCGGCAGCCTGAGCATCGCGGCCTCGAAATCGCTGACGATTCCGTCCGGCAAGACCCTGACGGTCAATGGTACCGGCACCACGTTGACATGCAGCGGCACGCTGACGAATCAGGGCAGCCTGAGCCTAGGGGGCACCACCTTCACCGTCATTGGCGCCACCGACTTCACTGCCGTTGGCAATACGGTCACCTACACCGGCCAAGCCAGCAATGCTGGCGTCACCCTAGTTGCCGGTCCGTACTCCAACCTGACCTTGAACAAGTCGGGCACCACGTTCACGCAATCCGCGGCGGCGCTGACGGTGGCGAATAACCTGACCATCACCGCCGGCACCTTCGCCAGCGGCGCGCAGAATCTGAATGTCGCAGGCAACTGGGCTAACAGCGGGACGTACAGCGGGACCAACACCGTGACGCTCAATGGCGCCGGCGCCTCGACGCAGGTCATCAGCGGCACGACGACCTTCAATAATCTGACTGCGACGTGCAGCACGGCGCGGACGTTGAATTTCACCGCTGGCACGACGCAGACGGTTAGCGGCACGCTGACGCTTAGCGGTGCCAGTGGGCAGTTGCTCAGCTTGCGCAGCGCGACGCCCGGGACGTACTGGAAGCTGGATCCGCAGAGCACGCGCACGTGTTCCTACGTCGATGTGCGCGACGGCTTGAACCTGACCATGCCGATCATCAACCCCAGCACCTCCACCGATTCCGGTCACAACCTGGGCTGGTTCGCGCCGACCCTGGGTTTGTGTTGGGCCGTTGGCACCACCGGCAAATCTGAGGGTGATCTCACCCCCGCGGCCTGGGCGTTGGGCACCGTCGCATCCGGCGTCGTGCGCCGCACCGACGCCGCTGGCAGCGACGCCGCGACGGATTTCATCGTGCGCAACACCAGCACCGTGCCGGTGACGCTGGCCGTGACCGCCGCCGCCAGCACTACGAACGGCTGGACGCTTGCTGGCATCGCCGGTGCGAACAAATATTTCCTTGGCGCCAATGGCGACGGCAGCGCGACCTACTCGGCCCTGTTTCCATCCGGCGCGACCGTCGCCACCAGCCTCGCTGAACAGGCGACCAAAACCGTCGATCTGAAATTCATCGCCCCGATCGTTACTACCCGTGCGGGTGAGACACAGACGATGACGGTCACGATCACTGCGACTGGCGAATAGGGCGCGAGAGCACGCGCCGTTGAATAGCCTCGACCGGTCGTCGGGTTGTCCGATGGCCTTAGCAACAAACGCGCTCACGTTCTGCTCGGCATCGATTTCGAGCACCGAACAACCGGACGCCGAGGTCCGGCGAGCAAACCTCGTCTGTGTTTCGCTAGTGGCCCCTTATCCGGGTGTATCACGCGCTGAAATGCGCTGATAAAATAGGACAAAAACCATAAATCTGTGTTCCGCTGGCGGTCCGAATCACCGTGGCTTGGGTGTCTGGTACTGGCTAAAACGGCTGTCTCAGTGGTGGGTCAAGGAGACCGCCATGCAGAACCAAGTCCGGCTTCCGGTTTGTGCCTTTGCTTTGCGGTGTCGCACCGTCACGCGCGGTTTTACCGCGGTCGAGTTGCTGACGGTCATCGCGATCGTCACCATCCTGACGGCGATCAGTTCGCCCGCGATCGCCGCGGCCATGCGTCGAAGCCGGATCACGTCGGCTGGCGAGCAGGTGCTGCAGGTTGCGCAGCAAGCACGCGTGTTGGCCCTGGCCACCGCCAGCGGCAGCGAATCCGGCGTGCGCCATGGCGTGGTAGTCAGCCGGCGCGCCGACGGTCGCTATGACGTTGCGATGACCTGGGGATCGGCGGCGACCGTGAGGCAGGTGCAGGTGCGTCGCACCGGCGAATGGATGAACTATGCGGAATATGCCGCGCTGCCGGCGCTTACCGGCAGCGATGGCCAGCCTCAGGCGGTGCAGCGCGCAGTGCTGCCGACCGGGGTCGAGGTGGTGGTCGATGGCACGCCGCTGAAAACTGAAATCGGCTGGATGTATCAGCCGCGCACCGGCGTGGTGGTGGCGTCAGTGGCCAGCAGCGCGCGACCAGTGGCGGTCGGCACGGCGTCGTCACCGATCTGCCACGAACTGATGGTACGCTCGCTGGATGGCCGCATCGCGGCTGCGATGGCGATCTATGAACCGGGCATGGCCCATTTGGTAGAACGGTGAAACGCATGCTGTTGCCACTGCTGCTGCGTCGAGGCTTCACCCTGTTCGAAGTAGCGCTGTCGCTGGCGCTGGTTGCTTTCGCGGTGGTGTCGGTGGCGCTGATGCTCGCCAATGGGTTGAAGGCGCAGCAGGCCTCGCGCTATCGCATCCTGGCCGCGGCCAAAGTGATGGAGCTGACCGAGGCTTTCGTCACCGTCGGCGACACCAATCAAGTCCCCGAGGAATCTCGCACCTGCGAGCCGTGGGACGTAGCCAGCCCGTGGTGCTCGCGCGCGCCGGATCTCGAGCACCGCTTGGGCACCGCGCGGCAGGGCGTGGCGCCGGTACCCCTGGCGATCGCACGGCGCATCGATTCCGACCACGATCAGATCGGCGCAACGTTGGCGGCTGGCGGTTACCTGTATTACGCCCTGCCGCGCTACGCCTTCCTGGCCAAAGACGACACCCTGGAACAACTGCCGCAGCCGCCCAACGAAGCCAGTCGCTTGGTGTTCATCGTTGCCGGCGAGGCGCAGCAGAACGCCATCGCCAAACCGGCGTTTAAGGCGTGGCCGGATTATCAGACGTATCCGTCGCCGCCGAGCTATTTCACCGAATTCGATAAGTCGGTGCTAATGGAAGACCTGCTGCGGCCGCGTGTTGCCAGCGATTATGATGGCATCGCCAACGATCCTGGACTGCACCAAGTGTTCTCGTCCAAAGCGGCGGAGAACAGCTTGGGTCGCGATGCCGGCTATGTGTATGCCTCGGGCGAAAATTCTTATTGGAATGAGTATCAGGATAACAGTGGTGCGCTCGTACCGGCGAATCCGCCCCGTCCGGCATCGGCGGGCACCACGGACGGCAAGCAGAAGATGCTCGACTATGCGGCGGTGGCATGGTGGTACTGCGCGCGTGTGGCCACTACCCGCGGCGTCGATCCTGCGGTCATCGATCGGTTGGTGCGCGTCATACCCGCCGATCCGGCGGATGTTGTCAGCGCCGCGACCGGGCCGGCGGCCGGCGACTATGCCACCGCGCTGCGCGTGCTGGCGCATGCCACCACCGCACTGACGGCAGTGATCAAACAGTCTGAGATGGACAGTAGCACCGTGATCATCCCGGCAATCACGGTCGTCGGCCTGCCCACGATTTCGTATGCCTCGCTACCCATGTCGCATGCGCAAATCCTGGCGTTGCACGATACTTGCCTAGCAGTGGCCTGCCGGTATGCGGCCTCGAAACCCTACGACTGGAGCGCGCCGCGGCCGCTCAACCGTGCCTGTATGATGGATTGGCCGTTGCTGCAGTACGATTGCTTTTCACCAGTGCGCAGCGGCAACATCTGGGGCACCGAGTTCATCGCGCCGGCGATCCCCGAGGCGCAGCGCGTCGGTCAGCAGTGGCCGTTGATCACCGCGTCGCCACTATTTTCCGGTGGCCCGAGTGCAGCCAATACCGGTCTGACCGGCCAGTGGTTGCGCAATAACGATGCCTCCCGCTCTGGCGGGGTGTGGCCGGCGGCAGACCAGTTTGGCGATCCGACGCATTTCACCCTCACGCGGCCGTTCAATCCGGCCGAGCGCATGCGCCAACTGGTGTTCTTCGCAGTCGACTGGCAGGCGTATGAGGACGCTGAGACCGCGGCTTCGGCACCGGTCGATGCCAGCCGCTATCCATTCAATCCGCCTGGCCCCTGGAACGACGCCGGCAACTCGTTCGCGACCCGCATGACCGCCGATGCGAAGGCAGCATTCAACGATCTGATTAGCCCTTCCTACCGTAATCCTGAGAA
>JBBROQ010000241.1:0-4267 GCA_038229115.1 Planctomycetota bacterium
CTCAGGCAATCGGTTGGGCTGGGGTATTGCCAGGTCTGCGTGCGCGTGCCGCCGGTGGCGGTGGTGATGGTGATCGGTTCAGTCTGTGCCAAGTCGACGCGCGTGGCGGCGGTGCCGGCTGCGTTCCAGCGATAGGTCACCCCATAAACGCCACCGCTGCTTTGACGCACCAGCACGCGTGTTTCTAGGCGTCGAAGCGTGACGGCAGAGCCCTCATCCAGATCGAGATCGAAATGTTTCACGAACACCGTGCCGACCGGAAAGGTCCAGCCCGCGGTCGCATCGTAGGTCACGGTCTGGTCGCTGGGCACTGCCACATAGCGGGTTTTCTGCGCGCGGTCGGACCAAAACGGCACGTTCACGGTGTACGGAATCAGCGCCGTGGCTGGCGTCAGCGGCGAACCAAGATTGGCAAACAGGCCCGTAGCGGACAGATCAACTGGCGCGCCGGCGGCGCCGCTGTCGCCCATGCCTAAAAACGGCGCGGCGGCCGGCCGCACTTCCAGGCCGTAGTCGTGGACCTGCACGCTGAAGGTTTGGGTCGCGTTGGGTGTGATGCCGTTGCTGGCGCGCACCGACACCGAAACCGTAGAAATTACTGCGGGATTCCAGTCGATCTGGCCGGTGGTCGCATTGATGGTCATGTTGCTGGGGGATGTCAGCAGCTGATAGGTTGGCGCAGGCGTGCCGAGCGCCTGCGCGGTGTAGGCGTACGCCGCGTTCACGTGCGCGAGCGTGCGCGGCGAGCTGACGAACGTCGGTGCGGTTGGCGTCGCGCCGACGTTCAGCGTGAACGCACGGCTTGCAGTGGCGCCGACCGCGTCGGTTACTGTCACGGTGAACGATAATGTCCCGGTGGCAGTCGCGGTGCCGGCGATCACGCCGGTTGTGCCATCCAGGTTCAGTCCGCTTGGCAGCGCGCCCGCGCTGATCGACCACGTGCGATTGCCGGTGCCGCCGGTGCTGGCCAAAGTGGTAGTGTAGGGAACCGCTTGAACGGCATCCGCCAAACTGGCGGTGGTAATCGCTGGGGCTGCGGCGACCGACAACGTGAGGCTGGCGGTCGCACTACCGCCGCCGCTGCCGATTGCTTGCACGGTGAAGGTGGCGGTGCCCGCCGACGTGGGCGTGCCGCTGAGCCCGCCGTTGCTGGCCAGGGTCATGCCGGCGGGCGCGCTGCCGCCGATGATGGTCCACGTATACGGCGCGGTGCCGCCGGCGGCGGTCAGGGTGCGTGCGGTGCTGACATTGACGGTGGTGCCCGGTAACGGCGAAGCGCTGGTGATGACCAGTCCGGTCGGGTCCAGGCGATAGATCGAGCCGCCATGGCTGCCGGTATGCACCACCAGATAAACCTCGCCGTCGTTGTCCTGACCAAAGGAACTCAGATTGCCGAGGCTCTGCGTATCGAGCAGCGTGGTGAGCTGCTCGGGTGCACTGGGCGTGGTGGCAGCATTGGCGATCGCCCACAGGCGCTGCGAAACGTTGTCGGCGTACACATAGCATCCGACCAAATTCGGCATGGCGCGGCCGCGGTACACATAGCCGCCGATCACGCAGTTACCGTCAGTGCGGGTGTAGTCGGTGACTGGCAAGGTGTGCGTGGTGCCGCCCTGTAACGATTCGCCGGTCTGGTTGCGGCGGGTGCCTTCCCACACGCGCCAACCGAAATTGAGATCCGCGACTCCGGCCCGCGCGACGTCTACCTCTTCGACGTTGTTCTGCCCGACATCGCCAATCCACAGGTCGCCATTGGCGCGGTCAAACGAACAGCGCCACGGATTGCGCAAGCCCCAACTCCAGATTTCTTGACGAAAACCGCTGGAATTACCGCGGTAGGGATTACCGATCGGAATGCCGTACGGCTGCGTGGCGACATCGATGCGCAGGATTTTGCCAAGCGGAACGGCGCGGTTCTGCGCGTTGCCGAAGCTGCCGTGTTGGTCGCCCGCACCGCCGCCGTCGCCGGTGGACAGGTATAGCATGCCGTCCGGCCCGAAGTCCAACCAACCGCCGTTGTGATTCGATTCGGGCTGATTGTACGACATCACCACCGTCTCATTTCCGGCCGTGGTAGCGGAGGCCGGTGAACCATTGGCGGTGAAGCGCAGGATGTCGGTATGGCCTGCGCCCGAGGGCGAACTGTCACCCGCCGCCGCACCACCGCGCGTGACGTTCACATAGACGAAGCCGTTGCTGAGATAATTCGGATGGAAGGTGATGCCTAACAGACCTTGCTCGTTCCCGGTCACGATGCCGCCGACGGTCAGAAACGGCGTGCTGGCGATGGTGCCAGTGGCCAGATCCAGGATGCGCACCTGACCGCTGTGCTGTTCGGCCACGAACAGCCGATTAGCGACGCCCGGCGCCGGCACCGCGGCGATCGGTTTGGTGAAACCACTCGCGACCACATGCGTGGTGATGCTGTCCAACGCGGACGCCGGTACGGCGAACACGGACGCGAGCAGCAGGATCAACAGCGTCACCCGATCGGGCCGCGATGCGTGGGCATTACCGGGTGATTTTTTCGGGCAAAACGAGCGCTGAAAATAAGGCATGGCGGCTCCGTGGACTGACGATCAGGCGGTAAAGGTGAGCAGCGCTAGCGACTGCAGTCCGGTGTTTTATTGAGCATGTCGCTGGTCACAGCTCGGACGCGGCGGCCAGCAAACGGGTCAATGTCGCAGGCGTCGGCAGTCGGCAGGGCCGGAACTTGTCCCGCCGGCCGTCACTGTCGACGGCCAGCAGCGCGGTGTGCAGACCAAGCCGGCTGGCGGCATCGGCGTCGATCAGTTCGGATGAATCCGCGGCCGACATTTGGAACAGGATGCGGGCGTCGAAATCGCGCAGCGCGCGGCGGCCAAGCCCGCGTTGCACCGAATTGAGCGCATCGCACCACGCCACCACGTGCACGCCGTATTCCGGTCCATTGGCCAAAATAGTCGCGAGTAAATCAGCCGCGCTTTTCGACGAGCCACCGTCAAAGCCCATGCTGTCATCCGGGCGCAACACGCGCAGCCGCTGCACCGCGAACACGATCATTAGCAGCGGCGTCCGCTCCGGATCGACGCCGGTCTGCCGACGGTCGATCAGCTCGGCGACCGCGGCTAGCTGCGCCGGCACTTCCTTCGCACTGACCCGACGCACGCGCGGCGCCAGGGCGGCGCACACGGTACCGAATGGGCCATCGGCTTCTTCGCCGTCGAGCGCCAACAACTGTGCCTGTGGCTGTGCCGCAAAGCCAAGCAGCAGGGCGGCGCAGGTGGCGGCGGCGGCCTCGCGATTTTGGCCGACGATCAAGACGTTGCCGCCGGCCGCGTCCGGCAATGGCACCAACGCTGACCCGGCGAGGGAGCTGGATTGTCCGACCCACAGCTCGTGCGCTTTCGCTTTGGCGTGCGCGTTGGTGTTGCGCGGCGCGGCGTCCAGATCCGACGGCGCGCTGCCCTCAAAATACACCGGCGGCTGCGTCGGCTGCCACCCGTTGGCGTCGGCGAGCGCGGCGAGCGGCCGCACCAACGCGGTTTCTTCGTCCGCCGACAACCAACAGACCTGAAACGGACTGTTGCCGGCGGCGAGGCCGGCTTGGTCGTTATAGACCGCGTCACCGGGCCGCGTCAGCAGGCGGGTGGCGTCGTTGTCCTCGTGCAGCAGCAGGTGCGCGTCGGCTTCGTTGCAGGGCAGGGCAATGCGGATGCCCATTTGGCCGAGGCTGGATTTGGCCAACGAATATGCGCCGGCCAGGGTCTGCGAGCCGAGCACGACATGCACGCCGAAGGCGCGGCCCTGACGTACAAAACGATCCAGCAACAGCGCGGCGTCGCGGGCGATGGCGTCGTCCTCGGTGAAGAACTCCTGGAATTCATCGATGACCAGCACGATGCGCGGCAGGTGTTGGCCGCCTGCAGCGCGATGTGCGGCGAGGTCTTGCGCGCCGACCGCGCGGAAGGCTTCGCCGCGGCTGGTCAGTTCGCGATCAAGCTGACGCAGCACGCTCAGCGCGAATTCGCGGTCGCTTTCGATCGCTACCACTCGCGCGTGCGGCAGGCGCTCATTGGCGTAGGTTTTGAACTCCACGCCTTTCTTGAAATCGATCAGGTGAAATTCGAGTTCGCTTGGCGCGTACCACAGCGCGGCGCTGGTAATCAGCACATGCAGCAACGTGGATTTGCCCGAGCCAGTGCGCCCGCCGATCAACACGTGCTGCGCGGTGCCGCGCCCGAGTTCCAGCAATTGCAGCCGGTCCGGCCCGCGCCTACCCATAGGC
>JBBROQ010000242.1:0-4250 GCA_038229115.1 Planctomycetota bacterium
TACACCCGGGATGGATCGGACGTGGCGAGAAATGTCGCCGAATTGGTACGGAAGGCGTTGTTATCACCCACGGCCGTGACAGCAGCATCGGCTACTGAAGCAGTGGCAGCCGCTTCGGCTGCTTGCACGGGCAGCGCATGGACGCTTAGGCAGGCAAACAGTGATAGCCCAGTGATGCAACGTTTCAGCATGGGGATTTCTCCGACGCATGCTGGTAGAAACCACGACATCTTTTGCAAGTGAAAGCTCTGGTTGTTTCGCAAGAAGGTTTCGTAAAGGACCCTGCCAAGAGCCATGATGCTCATGCGACCATCTTTATCCGGATCCATACATTGGCGACAAGGTCTGCCCAGCCGTGAGTCGGTGAAGTCTGCCGGTATGTGCGGGCTGCTTTATCGCCTTTTGAACGCTGCTTGAACGCTCGAAAGGAGGAGATTCGCCGATGGTCTCTTCGTCGATTGGCGAGCGTCTACTGCGGCGTGCGGTGGCGAGGAATTCAGAATCCTGCCGATAGATGGCAGGATCGGCTTTTGCCAGCGGCTTGCGTTGGGCGGCGTACGTCGGGGCCGGGAAGCGGTCGCCCTGGCCTACGCAGGCAAGCCAGTCCCACTAGGCAAGGACCGGTGGTGGTGGCCATTCCAAAACCTGAGCAGCCTTCCAGCTCAGGTTTTTTCTTTGGCGCGCTGAACTTTAAGCCGTGCTAAACCCGGTGGCCCGAACAAGGGCTTTAGACTGTCGTGTAGTGCCGCTCGCAACGCCGGGTCGTCCAGGGTGAACGCGTCGGGAATCCCAGCGTCGATGATCGTCGGCAGATCGCCCGCAAAGGTCGCGCGCAGCCACCGTTCGTGCGCCAGTTCGAACACGACCAACAGCGCGGCCCACGCCAGATCCTGTGCGTCTACGCGCCGCGCGGCCAAAGATGACGTTCCCGCCGAACGCACCGTCAACCCCGGCGGGCGCTGAAACAAACGCTCTGCCGCGATACTGCGGGCGCGATTGCGAGTGCAGACGAATAGGACGTTCACGGTCCTCCCAAGGTCAACTTGAATGGCCTCCCATTGCCAAGGTGGTGGGGAAACGACGCCGTCGCTCACATTGATCGGTAAGATTTCCCAACCTTGGTCCCGACCCGAGTAAGCAACCTCGGAACCCACTCAAGCCGTCTGCATGTTCGTGCTAGTTTAGGCGCCGAACCGCTAGGTGAGGTCGTCGGCGGTGAGGTAGATTGCCGGCATGCAAAACTTCGCTGTCGATGTTCCTGATTCCGGACCCTGGCATGGGCAGTGGCTGTGGCAGGCCGAGGACGGGCCGGCGGATACGTGGATGTGTTTCCGGCGCACGGTGACGATTGCGAATCCGGCGCAGGTGCCGGCGCTTCGGATCGCGGCGGACAGCAAATATTGGCTGTGGGTGAACGGTGAACTGGTGGTGCGCGAAGGGGCGCTGAAGCGTGGGCCGAATCGCAGCGATACGTGGTTGGATGTGGTGGATGTGCGGGCGCAGTTGCGCGTCGGTGCGAACACCATCGCGGTGTTGGTGTGGTATTGGGGCAAGCATGGCTTCGCACATTGGAGCAGCGGCCGCGGTGGGTTGTTGATCGACGGTGGCGCGGCTTTCAGCAGTGACGGCAAATGGCGCGCATGCGTGCATCCGGCATTTGCGCATGCGGCCGATCCGCAGCCGAACTTTCGCCTGGCCGAGCATCATGTGCGCTTCGACGCGCGCGCTGACTTGTCGGGGTGGACTGAACCCGCCTTCGACGATCACGCTTGGCCGTTGGCGACGGTGAAAGGTGCGCCCGGAACGGCGCCGTGGGGCCAACTGTGGCCGCGCCCCCTGCCCCAGTGGCGCGATTATGGCGAGACGCTGATCACCGCGTTGCCGATGCCAAAGATGAACGCGGCAGCCGGCGAAACCGGCGAGGTGCATGTCAGCTCTGGCGAACCAATAACACTGCCGTTGCCCTACAATGCGCAGGTGACGCCGATCATCGAGGTCACTGCGAATGGCGGCGAACTGGTGACGCTGTTCATGGACCACTACTGCGGCGGCGGGGCCGGGAAGGACTTCAATGTGCGCGCCGAATATGTGTGCCGGCCGGGGCGGCAGCGCTTCGAGGCGCCGGGCTGGATGAACGGTCACGCCCTGACCGCGGTCATGCCCGCGGGCTTGCAGGTGCATGCGTTGGGCTGGCGCGAGAGTGGCTATGACACGGATTTTTCCGGTGATTTCACCTGCAACGACGACTTCTATCAAGTGCTGTGGCAGAAAGCGCGGCGCACATTGTACGTGACCATGCGCGACACCTACATGGACTGCCCGGACCGCGAACGCGCGCAGTGGTGGGGCGATGTAGTGGTGGAACTGGGCGAAACGGCCTATGCGTTATGTCCGAAAGCCCACGCACTGACGCGCAAAGCGATCCTGGATTTGGTGCGGTGGCAGCGCGACGACGGCGTGCTTTTTTCACCAACCCCCGGGTGCTGGGAACACGAACTGCCGCCACAAATGCTGGCCGCGGTAAGCCCGTACGGCTTCATGACGTATTTCCGCAACACCGGCGACGTGGCCCTGATGCGCGAAGTTTATCCGGCGGTGCGGCGGTATCTGGCGCTGTGGCAGGTGGACGAAACCGGCCTCGCGGTGCATCGCGCCGGCGGTTGGGATTGGGGCGATTGGGGCGAACAGGTCGATCAGGTGCTGATTGATAATGGTTGGCTGATCTTGGCCTACGCGGCGGCAATCGAGCACGCCGAGCTGGCCGGCGAAATCGCTGACGCGGCCGATTGGCGCGCCCGGCATGTGGCGCTGATCGCGGCCTGTCGGGCGCAGTTGTGTAGCGCTGAAGGTTTCCGCGCTGCTGCTCGAAGCGGCGTCAGTGACGACCGCGGCAATGCGCTAATGGTTTTGGCCGGCGTGGCCTTGCCGGAGCACACGTCGGCGGTGCTGACGGTGTTTGCGCAGGTGCAGCTGAGTTCGCCGTACATGGAGAAATACGTGCTTGAGGCGCTATTTCGCCTGGGCCGGCCAGAACTGGCACTAGCGCGGATGCGCGCCCGTTACGCACCCATGGTGGCCAGCCCACTGACCACGCTGTGGGAACTTTGGGCCAGTGTTAGTTGGAGCAGCGTCAACCATGCGTGGGCGGGCGGGCCGTTGACGTTGCTGTCGGAATGTGTGGTCGGTTTGGCCCCGGCGACGCCGGGTTGGCGCACGTTCACGTTGACGCCCGCCATGGGCGAACTGAGCCAGGTCAGCGCCACCGTCGCATCGGTGTCCGGCACTATCTCGGCAGAGATCACCCGCGATGCGACGGGCCATCAGGTGGTGGTGACGGTGCCAGTCGACTGCGCAGGCTTGGTCAGCTTACCTGGTGCACGCGCGACGCTCGACGGCGTGGCCGTTGCGGGCGAGCGCCGGGCCGGACGCATCCTGATCGCTGTAGGGCCGGGGACGCACCGGGTGACGGCGGCCGCGGCTTGACGGATATCCGTTGCGGATATCCTGGCCACCATGAGCACCGAGACCGTGGTCTTTCAGGTCGGCAACAGCTTGGCCGTGCGCTTGGTCGGGGACTGCAAGCTGCCGCGCGGAATGCGCATCAGCGAGCGGCGTGAGGGCAGCCGCATCATCATCGAGCCGCTGACTGATGCTTGGCCCCGCGCCTTTCTGGCGGCGGCGGGCGCGTGGCCGGAAGCACTGCCACGACCGGGATCCGACGAGCCAGCGCGTGATCCGTTCCGGTGAGCTACCTGCTCGACACCAACACCGTCAGTTACTACCTGCGCGGAAATCCGGCGACGGTGAAGCATGTTCAGGGACACAAACCTTCGGCGTTGGCGATCAGCGCCATCACCGCGATGGAACTGGCGTACGGCGCGCACAAACCGCAGTCGAAGATCCTGACCGCCGCGGTGCAGGGATTCCTGTCAGGCATCGAGGTGCTGCCATTTGACCAAGGCGCCGCCGAAAAAGCCGGCGCGGTACGGGCGACGTTGGAACGGGCCGGAATCACGTTGTCGTTGGCTGATAGCCAGATCGCCGGTCACGCGCTGGTGCTGGGCCTGACCCTCATCAGCACCGATGCGGCGTTCAAGCGCGTGCGCGGCCTGACGGTGAAGGACTGGTCGAAGGACTGAGGTCGACGCGCAGAGCGCCGACGCGCGCGCGCCGCGCGTCGGCAGCACCAAAACATCGATAGGTCGGCCGGTGGCCTCGGCGGGGCGCAGGCGCACATGCGCATCAAACCA
>JBBROQ010000243.1:0-4248 GCA_038229115.1 Planctomycetota bacterium
CATGATGCTGCTCTCGCGCTTCATCTTCCGCAAGTTTGGCTGGGGCGTCGCTGCCGCCATCACCCCCACCGTGCTGCTCATCACCGGTGCGCATCCGCTCCAGTGAAATGGCGGCTGCGCATCCGCGGTTCGACCGGCGATCGCTATGCGTTGCCGTTGGCGTTGGGCCTGGCCTGCGGCCGCATGGGCTGCATCGCGGCGGGCTGCTGCGCCGGCTGCGTGCGCGCGTCGGGCGATTGGTGGAAGGCCTTCGCACTACGCTGCAACGATGGCGCTTGGCGCTTTCCCGCGCCGCAGACGGAAGTCGCTTTTCATCTGCTTTCTGCGCTGTTGCTGACGCTGGCGCTGTGGCGCGGCTGGTTGCCGGGGCGGTTGCTCAGCGTCTATCTCGCCGCATATGCGCTGCTGCGCTTCCTGCTCGAATATGTGCGCGGCAATCCGCCGGTGGCGCTCGGGCTCACCTATTATCAATACCTCGCGCTGGTTTTGCTGACGCTCGCGCTCAGCGCATTTTGGCGGCATCGGCCGCAGCCGGCGCACTGACCCAAGCGGTTACGATGCGCTGCGCTTCGGCCCAGCATTCTTTCGCGATCGTGCAGTATTTCAGCGCCTGCTGCCAACGGTCACCTTCTTCGCGAGCCTGCCCATCAGCACCGCGAATCAGGCGCGCGTAATAATACAACGGCACCAATAACTCGGGCGTGAACGGCAGATAATCGCCGGGTTTTGCGGAACGTAGGAAGCCGACAAAACTGTGCGTCCACAGTTCTCGGAAATGCCCGACATGTGGCCGATTTTCGCGCCCTTCCGGCTCCGCCGCGGTGTCGATGTCCACCTGCATGCAGCCGGGATTGCCGATGCGGCCGTGGATGAAGCGCACGCGCTCAAATACCGGTGCCAGGAACGCGATTTTCTCGGCCCAGTCGCCATAGACCATTTCCAGGCCCGTGTACCAGTGGCTGAAATCGCCGTTGAAACGCAGGTCGGGAAAACGCCGAACCATCTGCACCGTGCGCCAGATGTCCTGGGTGATGGTTGCGCGGTGGGTCTCGACGAAGGTCGGCATGCGCGTCTGTTCCTGCGCGCGCAAAATCGCGATCAGCAGCGCGTCGATGGTGGCGTCGTCCTCCATGCCCCAACCGACATGCAGGGTCAGGCAATCGGCACCGGCGGCCGCCGCGGCTTCGGCGGCGGGCAAAGCTTCGGCGACCGTGTTGACGCGCCCGCCAGCGGTGTGGCGCAATCCGGCGGCGCGGGCCAACGCCGGATCGGCGCCTTGAACTGCGACAAAACCAGCGGCTTTCGCTGCGCGCAGCTTGCTCAGGTCATCGCCGATCGGACCGGATGATTCCGGCGGCAGGCCAAACAGATTGCCGCTGTTGATATCGAGGCGGAGGTACGGCGCGGCGGCGGTGCCGTCATTACAGGCGTTGATCATGGGTGCTGAGCGTGCGGCTGCGCTGCGGCGGTCTTCTCATTTCCGGTGCATGAGTTCTCGCATTGCGCAACTCACGTTGGTGCTGCCGATGGATGGCTTTCAGGCGCTGGATTTCAGGATGCGTATCATGCCGATGTCCATGAATAGTGTGAAAAGCGCCCTGCTTGCAGTTGCCGGTTTATCCAAGCGTTATGGCGAGTTCACTGCCGTGGACGACCTGCGCCTGTCGGTACTGCCCGGCACCATCCTCGCGCTGCTGGGGCCGAACGGCGCCGGCAAGACCACCACCATCCGCATGCTGATCGGACAACTGCGGCCCAGCGCCGGCAGTGCCATGGTCGCGGATTTGGACTGTTTTTCTCAGCGTGAAGACGTCATGCGCATCACCGGCTATCTGCCGGACGAACCGGTGTTTCACGATTATCTGACTGGGCGCGAACTGCTCGGGTTCGTCGGCGGGCTACATGGTTTGGATGCGGCCACGATTCGCACCCGCACCGAACCATTGGTCGAGCGCCTTGAGCTCGGCCCGGCGCTGGACGATTACGCGGTGAACTATTCGCGCGGCATGAAGAAGAAGCTGGCCCTGGCGATGGCACTGCTGCATCGGCCGCGGTTGCTGATTTTGGATGAGCCCGCGAACGGCCTGGATCCGTATGCCGCGCGCGAACTGCTGGCGTTGGTGCGCGAGCAAGCGGTCGATGGCACCACGGTGTTGTTCAGCACGCATTTGTTGGATCAGGCCGAGCGCATCAGCGACCGCGCGGCGATCTTAGCCAAGGGTCGTTTGGTAGCCGACGGTACCATCGCGGAATTGCGCCAAAACGCGGCTGCGGGCGGCAGTTTGGAAGAGGCTTTCTTTGCCCTTACCGCTAGCGGTCACGAGGCCAAAAGCGGCAACGGCCACGAGGCCGACAGCGCGACCAGTCAGCCGCTTCCTGACCAACCAGAGCGCACCGCCGGGCCGACGCCGTGACGCGTATCGATGTCGGCCGCCAAGTGCGGCTGTTGTTGGCATTGGGCGTGCGCCGTTGGTTCAACCGTCTGAGCGGTGGAATGGCGGCGAAGCGGAACGCGAAAAAGGAACGCCGAGCCGGTGCCGATGGCACCACGCCACCGAGGCCGCCAACCGCGCGCCGACGGGCGACCGTCGGTGTGATCCTGCTGCTCGCGGTGGGCGGTTGGTTACTGCAGATCGTGTTGTTCAGTTGGCAGTTCGGCGATCACGCCATCGCGGTTGCGGAAGGTCGGCCGGCGGTCAGCGAGCATGCCTGGGAACAAGCCGCCACCACGGCGCGGTGGCAGTCGCAGGGCTGGGAAGCGCAGATGCGTCGCGACCTTAACAGCGATCCGACGGTGGCCGAACTGTCCGCAGCGGAACGCGAACACATCTACGCCGAAGCCATGCGCATGCTCGTCGGCAACGACGTTTATGATCCGGCGATCCAACAGCACGTTGCCACGCTGGTCGCCGCATTGCTGGCCCTGATCGCGGTCAGCGTGGTGGCAATGTCGCTGAGCCTGAGCAACACCGACCTGGCGCGACCCGATTGGGACGAACTGTGGCTGGCCGCACTGCCGGTGTCGAATCAGGCGCTTTTTACCGCACGTTTACTGCAATACGCGTTGTTGAACCTGATGGTCTGGCTGTTGGTGCCGGCGATCGTCGCGGTGCTGGCCGTACGTTTCGGCATGTACTGGCTGCCGGCGTTGGGGTTGGGTTTGGCCTCTGGCGCGGCCTGGGCAGTGACCGCCGCGGCGCTGCGACTGCTGATCGAGACCTGGCTGCGGCAACGCCTAGCGCATGTACGGATCAAGAATCTACAGGCCGCTCTCACCATCGTCGGGATGGGGACGATGGTCGCGATTTACGCGGTGATGTTGGCGCATGGCGCCTTGCCGGGCTGGTTCATCCGCGTCGCCGACGCGCTGCCATGGGCCCATCTGCCAACAGGGTGGGCAGCGCGCGCCGCGCTTCTGCCCGGCGAAGCGATGTGGTGGTGGCCGACCGAATTGCTGGTCGCGGCGCTAATCGGTTTCATCGCCGTGCAGCGCTGCGCGTTCTGGTCGCGCGGCGGCTTGATCGTGCATGACGGCACGCTGTCGGCGCCACGGTTGTCCGGACCCAACGTCGGCCGCGCCTGGCGCTCGATGCAGGTGTTGGGCAAAGATCTGACCCTGCTGCGCCGCGATCGTTCGCTGTTGGTGCAGGCGTTGGTGATGCCGTTGTTCATGGTCGGGCTGCAACTGACGGTGAACCCGAACCTGAGCCACGCCGCGTTCAGCGGCTTCCATGCTGCGACCACGTTCGCGGTCGCGTTGGGCGGGTGGGTGCTGACCAGCGCGCTGTCGGCGCTCGCGTTCGAAGGCCAGGCGCTGTGGATTCTGGCGGTCGCACCGTTGCCGCTGGCGCACGCGATCCGCGGCAAAGTGGTGATGTGGGCCGCGTTCGCGACCGGCTACGCCGCGCTCGGGCTGCTCGTGATCGCGCTGCTGATGCCGTGGCCGGGCCCGCAGGCGTTTGCCGATGTGGTGATGATCTTGGCCGGGCTACCATTATTGGCGGCGTTGGCGGTGGGCCTGGGCGCGGCTGCGACCGATCCGCAAGCGACCAGCACCAATCGCCGCGTCGGCATCGCCACGGTCTATCTGTACATGCTGGTGCTGGGCCTGTTCTCGCTGGCGGTCAATCAGGGCGGCGCGCATGAGCGCTTGGCGATTCTGATTATTTTGTCGGTGATCGCGTGGGCGCTGTGGCAGCGGCTGCGCGATCGTTTGGCCTACATTTTTGAGCCGATCGACGCACCGCC
>JBBROQ010000244.1:0-4244 GCA_038229115.1 Planctomycetota bacterium
ATCGACATGGATCAATACCGCGTTGACGGCCGGCGCGGGCGGCACGAAATTCGGGCGCGGCGCGGCGGTGGCCAGGCGGTGCGGGGCCTGCGCGTCGGTCAGACGTTGCTGCGGATTGCCCAAAAACAGCACCGTGCCGGCGCTGGGATCCAGGCCACCGCCGGGCAGACCCAGCAGCGACACGTGCAGCACGTCGGCCGACCGTGACGCGGTCGCGCCGGTGGTGGCGATGCGCGAGGTGCCCACCGTTCCGGTTTCGACCTGATCGGCGGCCAGCAGCACCCATTTGGTGGGATCGCCGGTGAACGTCAGGTTTCCAGCGTCGTCGCACAGGTACAGCTGCACCTGCGTCTGCGCCGCGCCGGTGCCCATGTTGGCGGCCCAACTGATGCGCCACCACCCGTCAGTCAGTGCGGACAGGGTCGGGTTCAGCGTGGTCGCGGGCTGCGGCTGTACCGTCAGCCCATCGATCAGGTCGAAAATCACGACCGGATAATTCGGCGCGCGCACCGTGAAGCCCAGGCCGATACGGCGCAGGCCATTGGCTTTCGCGTATACCGAATGCACGTTCGGTTGTGACGCCGTGCTGCTGAAATTCTGCGCAAGATAATGCGTTGCCGTGGTGGCGGTGGCCGCGACCGCGACTGCGCCAGTGCCGTTGAATGGATCGGTCTGGCCGGGCAGCACCGATACGGCGGTCGCGGTCCAGGCTGCATTGTTTAGGGCGTCCGATTGCCCGATAAGATTGGTTGCGGCCGGCTCGATCAAATCGGCCGACAGACTTTGTTTGGTCACGCGCCGACGGGCGTTGGTCGCCGCGGTCAGTAGGCGTTCGGCGTCAAATGCCGGCGTTCCGCGATATGCCGTCGCCGGCAGATCGTTCAGGACCGTCGCCGACGCCATCAGCTCTATGACCCACTGCGGCGTGCTGCCGGTGCCGGTGCCGCTGCCGCTGCCGCCGGTCGGCTTGCGACCGCGCAGGGTGCTCAGTTTGATGCGCAGCAGTCGCTGATCTTTGCCCACGGAGTGCCCTGGGGTGTGGTGCGGTCGGAACAGGCAGGCCCCGGCTGCTGCCGTCAAAGGACGGAGGCAGCAGCCGGCGCGGGCGATTACTTTTGTTCGAGGTTGAAAATGTCGGTGCGGGCCGAATTGCCGGCGCTGGCCGAGCCCTGCAGCGCGGTCAGAACCAAGGTCTGTGCGACCGTAGTGTCGATCGCCGCGCCCAGCACCGACGTGAAGGTGTTGGCACCGAAGGTGCTCACCGCCGCGCCGGCAAATACCCCGGACGCACCGGCGGCGGTGATCACGATTTCGCCGCGTGAGAGGAACACGGAATAGATAGCCGCGTTGATCGCCGTCGAATCGACCAACACCGCACCGGTCAGGCCGCCGACGCGGACACGAAAGCGATGGGTGTCGGTGCCGTTCTGCCCCAGAACCATCGCCTGCAGAAACCACGACAGGACCTGCCCAGCCTTGAGCGTGTTCGCCGGAATGACCGCGGTGCCGATCACGGTTTCGACCGCGCTGTTGGTCAACGAGGTGCCGTAGCCAATTTGGGTGGCGATTTTCAGCGTTGGCGGGACCGCGTTCAAGTCGGTGCGGACCACCAGGTCGCCGCTGACTTTGGGAATGGCGGCGGTGCCGATTTTGGACGAGGTCGCGGTCGGCGGAGCTTTCACCGCGAGGCCGGTGGCGGCGTCGAAGTACACGTCTTCGCCAGCGGCAAACAGCGTGCCGGTGGCCGAGGTGACGAAAAAGACGCCCTCGGTGACAATGGCGCCTTTTTGGTTGGCGGCCAAGTCGACCGCGACGATTCCGGCGCGGCCGTCGGCCATTTTGATCACGTTGCCGGCGGGAGTCGCGATCGTCGGGGTGTAGTTTTGGCCTTCTTCGTGAAGGAGGACTGCTTGAGGCATGGTGATATTCTTTCGAGTTGAGGTGTTTGTTGGGGGGGTGAACGGCTGGCTGAGGAACGACAGGCACCGGGGCGGAATCATCCGCCCCGGTGCGTCACGCCGCGCCTTTAGAGCGCACGATGCCGCGCCAGTCGATCGGATCGATGCCTACGTCGTGGTACGCGAACCAGCCCATGCCCAGGACGTCGGCGGGGTCGCGGCGCTCGACGGTGGGCGCGTCCTGGCCCTGCAGGAAGCTCACGGCCAGGGACTGCGCCATCAGGTTCGAGGCGATCACGTACCACGCGGTGGCGCTGATCGCGGACAGGCGCGGCTCGACCAGCACCTGCAGGCTATTGAAATGGACGTTGGTGTTGCCGCGGGTGGTCGCGTTGGTGCTGCTGCCGGCTTCGCTGATGATGATTTGCGTGCTGTTGACCAGTTCCTGCGCGGTCTGTTCCAGCTCCGGCGGGACCAAAATGAACGTCGGGGTGATGTTGATCTCGCGGCCGCTCTGCTTGATTTTGCGCAGCAGTTGCTTCGCGGCCGACAGCGACGCGCTCGACAGCGCCGTGGTCGCGCCGCTGAAGTAGTTCGCGCCATCGGTGCGGGCGGCGGAAAACAGCGCCGCGCCGTCTGACAGCATGTTTGGGCCGAGGCCGGTCGCGATCGACAGGACGTCTTTGTAGCCAACGTCGTCGATGTTCATTTTCATCGACGAACCGAGACGCATCGGCACTTCCGTGAACAGACCGAGGTCGTCGTTGATGAAATCTTCGCGGCTGATCGTGAAGCGCTGACCGTAGGTCAGGGCCTGAAAGTTTTCCGCCTCTTCGCCCACGGTGCCGTGTATGATTTCGCCGCCGCGGCCGACGCGTTCCGGACGCCCGAAGCGGCCCATGCGAATGTTTTTGTTCTGCCGGAAATCCTTGACTTCTTTGCGCTGCGCGAATTGCAGCAGGGTCGACGCGGCATCTTGATAGCCCTGTTGGATCGAGCGGTTCAGGACGTTGCCGAGCGCGGTCGGGAAGCTGTACGTGCTGATCGCACGCTTGAACAGGTCGCCGATCGCCATCGGCGCGTCGAGGCCGTGCACCGAGCAGGCGGCGCGGGCCAGATCCTGCATGCCAGCGCCACGCAGGGTGGCGGCTTCGCTGATCAGCTTCGGGTCAATGATTTTCACGCCGGCGCGCAGGGCCAACGCGGTTTCGGCGGCGCGGACAAACTTGTCGGCGGCGTCGGCGACGATCTGCACGGCCTCGACCTTCGCGGCCGGCTGACGCGCGGCGCGGATGTGCGCCAGAAATTCGGCGTTGGCGCGGGACACGTCCCAGCCGTCGGTGATCGCGCGTTCAACGATCGCGCTGTCGACGCCGTCGCCGTTGGCGCGGATCGCCTTCACCCGGTCGCGTTCCTGCGCGATGCCGGCGGCACGGGCAGATTCGCTGTCGGCGACGGGCGCGGCGGGGGCAGCCGCGGGCTTCGGGGCGAGGGCCGCAGCGCGGGTCTGTTCCGCGTCGAAATCGGCGGTCAGCGCGGTGCGCTGCGCGGGGGAGAGGGAGTCCAGGGCCAAGCCCCGGGCGGCGAGCCAGGCGTCGAATTTCATTGCAGAGTCCTTGGTCATTGCAGCAAGTTCGCTGCGGTGGGTTGAATCGGAAAGTGAGGCGACGGAGGTGACGGAGGCGGTCGAGGGCGCGAGTTCGCCGGCTTCGCGGATCTTCGCGGCAGGGTCGGCGCCGATCGGCACCAGGCTGCCTTCGCGTGGCGTCCATTTGGTGCTGATGCGCAGGGTGCGTTGGCCGGCAGTGTACGCTTTGCCGCCGACGCTGCGGGTTTCGCCCGGCGCGAGGTCGACGAATTCGCGCACGCCATAGCCGGCCGACACGTCGGTCAGGTGGCCGTCTTTGACCTTCGCCCAGGCACGCAGCGAATCGTCGTCCGCGGCGAAAAACGCGCGGCCGGTAATGGTATCGCCGACGCGCTTCAGGTCGCGGATGGAGCCGCGCACCGATTCGATCGAATAGCGGTCGTGATCAGCCAGCAGCGGGATTTGCGCCGGCAGATCAGCGCCGTCGACGCGCAGCACTTCGTCGATCACCGACCAGGTGCGCGAATCCAGGACCACGGCCGGGGTTTCGGTGGCCAGGATAACCTCGACCGAGCGTTGCGCTTCGTCGACGGTCGCGGCGCGCACGTGGATGGCGCGGGCGGTCAGGTCGCGGCGTTGGTCGGGTGCGGCGCGGGTGGTGTGGTGCAGTTCGGTCATGGTGGGTTGCTCGCGCTGCTGTTGCCGGCGGCGTTGTCGGTCGCGGCTTTCGCGTTCGCCGCGGCCAGCAATTCGGTCGC
>JBBROQ010000245.1:0-4183 GCA_038229115.1 Planctomycetota bacterium
AAGCGGCGAAGACGCTGCTGAATGACCCGGCGAATCCCGGCAAAATCTATCTGTGCGGCAAGGCCGTGACCACGCCCGACGACGTGGCAGCGAACGCCACGCTGGCGCGGCTGCGCGGTTTCCAGGAAGCCCGCAATCGGCAGTTGGTGGCAAAGGCAGACGCGCATTTCCGTGCATCGGTGCAAGCTGCCGGCCCGTCCTGGCCGGACGTCGCCAGCCAGACGCCGGAAGACAACACCACCGAGCGTCATGTCGCCAAGGCGATCCTGAACCGACTGCACGCGCTCACGGCTGAATCTGGAAAAGCATTTGCTGATCTTTATCGCGCCGTGGTTGGCGACGCGCCCAAAACCACCGACGCCGAGCAGCAAAATCAGATCCGCAATCAGCTACTGAAAACCGGCAAGCCGTGCTACGCGCCAGAAGATCCGGCGGCGTTTCCCGCGGTCGCCGAAATCCGCGCGCTGTTCCTGCAGCTCGGCGCGATCCCGACCTATCCGGTGCTCGGCAATCCGATCACTGGCGGCGAACAGGATCTGAGCGCGCATTGCGATCGGCTGGAACATTGGGGTTTTCACGCGCTGGAATTGATCCCGGCGCGCAACACCGATGAGCGCGTAGCCGCGGTGTTGGCTGAAGCCAAACGCCGCGAATGGCCGGTATTTGACGGCACCGAACACAATACGCCGGCGATGGAACCGCTTACCACCCAATGGGGCCTGGACGAGCGTTTCCGCGCGCAATTGCGCGATGGCGTGGCGGTGCTGCTTGGCCATCAGATGCTGGTCGCGCAGGGCAAAGAAGGCTATGTGCGCCGCGACGGCACGCGCGTCGCCAATGGCTACGCGACCTGTTTGGCTGCAGGACGCGCACAGTTGGGCCAGGCTGTAGCAAGCGCATGAATCCAGCGCTGCGGGCGCTACAGCCCTACCCGATGGCAGAATTGCAGGCGCGCAAAAACGCGCTCGCCAAAGCCGGGACGCCGATCTTCGATTTCGGCACCGGCGATCCGATTGAGCCAACCCCGGCATTCATTCCTGACGCGCTGAAACAGGCGCTGCCAACCGTTTCGCAATATCCATCGGTCGCCGGCACGCCGGCCCTGCGCGCCGCGGCGGCTGGTTATATGCTGCGGCGTTTTGATGTGACCGTCGATCCAGCGACGCAGGTGCTGCCGTCGGCCGGTTCGAAGGAAGCGATCTTCCACCTCGCGCTCGCCTTCCTCGATCCGGCTTCGGGCCGCGACACGGTGCTGTTCGGCACCCCCGGCTATCCGGTGTACGAGTCCAGCGCGCTGTTCGCAGGCGGACGCGCGCACGCTGAAAAGCTTGAAGAAACGCGCGGCTTCCGCCTGGAACTCGAACGACTGCCACGCGAGGTGCTCGATCGCACCGCGATCGCGTGGCTGAATTATCCGCACAATCCGACCGGCGCGTGCGTCGACCGCGCGTACTTCCAAGAGCAGGCCGAGGTCGCACGTACGCACGGCATCCTGCTGGCTTCGGACGAGTGTTATCAGGATCTGTATTTTACGGATTCGGCGGAATCCACGCCGCCTCCCTCGCTACTGGAAGTCACCACCACCGGCGTGCTCGCCTTCCATTCGTGCTCAAAACGCAGCGGCATGACCGGCTACCGCAGCGGCTTCATCGCTGGCGATGCGGCGCTAATCGCGGCCTATCGCGGCTGGCGCGCGCACATGGGCGTCGGCAGTCCGGCGTTCATCGAACAGGCCGCGGCCATGGCGTGGCGCGACGACGCCCACGCGGCCGAACGCCGCGGCATTTTCGCGGCGAAATATCGACTGCTTGCCGACGGCCTGACGGCGAAAGGCATCAGCGTGCTGCCCAGCCACGCCGGCTTGTACCTGTGGGCGCGCGCGCCCGGCGGCGATGCGGCAGCGTACGCGACACGTTGCTTGGAGCGTGGCCTCGTCATCAGTCCCGGCGCGTTCTTCGGGTCCGGCGGCGAAGGCTGGTTCCGTTTGGCCTTGGTGCCAAGCCTGGATGACTGCCGCCGTGCATTGGCGCTCTGGCCGTAACAAAATTGATAAAATCAGCGGCGAAAATTGCTTATTTGAAGTCGTCGTAACCGCCGACGCGCGGCATCAGATTGGTTGCGCCCAGGGCCACCCCGACCCGCAGCGGCTGCCAACGGCCCGTGCCTGTTACCCGCCACAGCCAGTGCCCCGCATACAGTGCCAACTCTACATCAGGTCCGTGCCAGTCGCGCAGCGTCACATCGGCGCGCTCGCCGCCAACCGTGATCCGGCGCAGCACCAGCGCGCAGATCAGCCCCTGACGATTATCGAGTCGACGGATCACCACCGCATCGTTGACGTGAGTAGTGTCGATTCCGACCTGCGCACCACGGCCGCCGTCAGGCGCGTTTTCCATACGGAAGACCTGCTGCGTGCGCTGCGGCCGCACGGTCACGCTCAGGCGCAGACTGGCGGGTATCTCAAGCTGATGGATGCGGTTTTCTTCCAGCTGCCACGGCTGCAGCGGATTGAGCACTCGGCCGTCAAGCATGGTGCCGTTGGCACTGCCGAGGTCTTCCAACAACAGCGCCTTCTTATCGCGATCGGCACGCAGGCGGCAGTGCTCCTTGCTGATGCGCTGGCTCTCCTGCACGTACAGATCCAAGGGATAAACCCTCAGCGTCAGGTCGACCGGTGCCTCGCGCAGCTTGCCCAATGTGGCGCTTGAACGAGCCAACAACACGACCCGAACCTGCGCGTCGTGTTCCAGGTCCAACGTCAGCCAATCGCCAGCAAAAGCAGTGCTGAAATCACCCGACAGACCCACGCGGTCGCCGTCGCTGCTCACCGTTTGCATGCCGGCATCGGCCATGCTTAGTTCCGCGCCGGGCAGCGCAGCAGGGGTGAACGCCGCCATCTGCGGACGCGGCATGGGCCTTGTTGACGACACGATTGGCGATGGTTTCGGCGGCGTCTGATCTGCGGGCTGCGTGGGGCCGTCGGAATACGAAGGCATCGCCGTCGGATGGAGGCCCGGTGGCGTCTCGGATTCCCATGGCAATTCAGCCGGTGTCGGGCGTGGGGTGATCCGGCGCACGATTTCGGCCGTACGGACCTTCGCGCGCTGGATCATCGCGGTCGGTTGAAGCGGCGCATCGGCGCCGAACAACGCCTGCGTCTCGCGCGCGTGCGGCAGGGACAGATTGATGGTTTCCTGCGGTACCTGACGATCGGGATCGGCGCCCAGCTGGCACATGGTCTTGTTCAGGCTTTCGACCAAACGCGTCGGATCCTGGTAGCGCTTGGCCGGATCCTTCATCATCAGCTTAAGAATGGTCTTGGCGGTACGCTCGCTGATCTCCGGACGCTTGGCGCGGATGTCCGGAACTTTCGCCTCTTGATGTGCTTTTAGGATTTCCTGCGCCGGGCCGGTGAACGGCGCCGAGCCGATCAGCACGTAATAGAGCAAGCAGCCAATCGCATACAGATCCGCGCGGGTATCGAGATCCTTGCGCCCCAGGGTCTGCTCCGGCGCCATGAACGACGGACTGCCGATCGCGCGGCCTTCGATGGTGTTGAGCGAATAGACCTCAGTGGTCGAGCGAGCGAGTCCGAAATCCGCGAGTTTCGCGGTGCCATCGGCGGCCAGGAAGATGTTGCCCGGCTTAATGTCGCGATGGATCAGGTTGGACGCATGCGCGCAGGCGACGCCCTTGGCGACGTGATAGCAGACCAGCAACGCTTCGGTTTCGCTCAGGCGATGACCGTTGTTGATCAGCATCGCGAGATCGCCGCCGGTGACATATTCGAGCACCAAATACAGCTGTCGGTTGGCATGCTCGCCATAGCCAAGGCAACGCACCAGATTCGGGTGCTCGAATTTCGCGGTGATCGCGACCTCGCGCTTGAAGCGATGCGCATAGCGCTGGTTGTCGCTGAATTCGCTACGCAGCGTCTTCACCACCACCAAGCGTTCGTCGGGTGCCTGCGCGACATAGACCGTACCCATGCCACCATCGGCCAGATGCGCGAGCAACAGATTGCCGCCGACCCGGATGTCGTCAGATGGCGGCAACATGGTGGTCAATACCTGTGCCAACCGCGGCGTGCAGTCACTGCCGGCGGCCAACCATCGACGCACGTCCGTCAGTCCGTGCACGCCACGACGCTCTGCGCGCGAACCGATGCGGCGCAGATTATTCT
>JBBROQ010000246.1:0-4180 GCA_038229115.1 Planctomycetota bacterium
CGCCAGCGGCTTTTCGCACACTACATGCTTGCCAGCATTCAGACATTTCAGCGCCAGTTCGGCATGGCTGTTATGTGGCGTGATGATGACGACTAATTGCACTGACGATGCCGCCAGCATGGCATCGGCGGTCGGATAGGTTTCAATCCCGGGAAAATCGGCGCGTGCCACTTCCAAACGTTTGGGGTCTAGCTCGACCACCGCCTTTGGCGTCATGCCGGCGGCCCGCATTTGTTCGAGGTGGGCCTTGCCCATGTTGAAGGCGCCGCCGTAACCGATGACGCCGACGGTCACTTCGGCAGGGGTGCGATAGGTAGGCATGGGGGGTGGTTCCTGTTGGATTTTTGCAATGCTATGATGGATCGATGGGATCGCAGCACCGACGATGCCGACGTTGACAAGCGGTCTACATCGATGGTATGGCTGACTAGCGACGTTCGCAATGGACGTGGTTTCCTTGGAGATGGACAAATTTTTCACGGACTTCATCTGGTGCCAAGGCGCTTCCCGCACAACTTAATAGTGCATGATGTTGGCCATATCCCAAATAAGACAGAATTGCTCGACAATATGTTCGGGGTTTATGCATTTTCGTTCATTCTTAAGGGCGAGGGCGACTATCACGTCGGGGGTCGGCATTGGCCGGTGCGGGCGCCGTGCGTGCTGACGCAACGTCCGGGTGAGATTTTCCGTTATGGTCCAACGCGGACCTGGGAGGAACTCTATATTGTCTATCCGCCCGAGGCGGGGGAAGACTTGCGGCGCGTCGGTTTCATAGATCCCGTTAAGCCGATCTGGTATGTGACTGATCCAGCTCCGATTCTTGCAGCGGTGGCGGAAATGGCGTCGCTGCGCGGTCGTGCTGAGCAGAACGGCGTTGCAGATCACCTCGATCGGTTGTGCGAATTCATGATTTTTCAGAGCTTGCGGCATGCGACGGGGCAGCAGCCGGACGAGCGCGAACTCGCTGTGACTGCAATCCGGGCCCTGGTGGAAGAGCGTTGGCTGGACGCGCATGATTTCGATCATCTTGCCCGCCGTCATGGTCTGACACCGGCGACATTTCGCCGGCTTTGGCAGCGTGCGGTCGGTCTGCCTCCGGCGCGATACATCATCCAGGTGCGTTTGCGTCGCGCATGTCGAATGTTAGTGGAAACTGACGAGCCAGTGGCCGTCATCGCGACGCGGGTCGGTTTCACCGATCCGCTGTATTTCTCACGTCGTTTCGGGGCCGCGATGGGCATTACTGCCAGCGGCTACCGACGTCGACACCGCCATCGTCAGCCATAAGAAGTAGCGCTCCAAAAAACCAAAAAGCATCCAGCGGAAACGTCGTCTATGGAGTAGACTTACTCAGGAGCCGCGCGCGCCCCGCCCAGGGCAGGTGCCGGTCGTTCGGAACCTGCCGTGAGCCTTCCCCGAGGAGGTTATATGGCCACCCATCAGTATGAATCTGCCCCCAAAACCGTCACGCAAAGTGCCAACGAGCCGCCGGCATCGGCCGACGTCGAATCGGTGGTCGATCTATCGAAAATGAGCGCTGAAAAGCGCGCAGCGATGGAAGTTGCCGAATCGGCACGCGAGGCGCAATGGACCGAGCCCAGTTTTGGTCAGCAATTGTTCATGGGTACGTTTGCCGCGCCGTTGTTGGCCGATTTTCCGCACCAATCGGATGATGAGCGAGCCATTGGCGATGCGCTGTGTGCGCAGGTCGAAGATTTCCTGGTCAAGAATCTGGATGCCGAGGAAGTCGACGCCACTCGCACCATTCCTGAAGCGGTAATCAAAGGTTTGTTCCAGCTGGGCGTTTTTGCAATGAAGGTGCCAAAGGAATATGGCGGTTTAGGACTCTCGCAGGTCAATTACAATCGCGTGATGATGTTGATATCGACGTATTGTGCATCGACTGCGGTATTGGTGTCAGCGCATCAATCGATTGGCGTGCCACAGCCGCTGAAACTTTTCGGGACGGAAGCTCAGAAGCGCAAATATTTCCCGCAGTTCCGAACACATGCGATCTCGGCGTTCGCCTTGACCGAACCGTCGGTCGGCAGTGATCCGTCGCAAATGAGCACTAAGGCCGAGAAAAGTGCGGATGGCACGCATTACATCCTGAATGGCGATAAATTGTGGTGTACCAATGGCCCAATCGCTGACGTGTTGGTGGTGATGTGCCGCACCGCGCCAAAGATCGTCAATGGCAAGGAACGGCCACAGATCACCGCATTAATCGTTGAGAAATCGTTTCCGGGCATCGAGGTCGTGCATCGCTGCGACTTCATGGGTATCCGCGGGATTCAGAATGGTCTGATGCGCTTTCATGATGTGAAGGTTCCGGTCGAGAATGTGCTGTGGGGAGAAGGCAAAGGCCTGAAACTGGCATTGACCACCTTGAACACTGGCCGATTAACCTTGCCCGCGGCCTGTACCGGCGTGGCGAAACAATGTCTGTCGTTTGCTCGGCGGTGGGGCAATACCCGGCACCAGTGGGGCCTGCCGATCGGACAGCACGAACAAGGTCGCAGCAAACTTGCCTTTATTGCTTCAAGCACCCTGGCGATGGAAGCGGTCACCTGGCTAACCAGCCATTGGGCGATGGAGAAGACTAAGGATATCCGTATCGAAGCGGCGATGGCGAAACTGTTCTGCTCGGAAATGGGCTGGAAGATCGTCGATACCACCATGCAGATGCGCGGCGGCCGCGGCTATGAGAAGGCTTCTTCGTTAAAAGCGCGTGGCGAACAGCCATATCCGGTTGAGCGCATGATGCGCGATATGCGCATCAATCTGATTATCGAAGGCACCAGCGAGATCATGAAGCTGTTCCTCGCGCGCGAAGCGATGGATCCGCATCTCACCATCGCCGCCGACATTCTGAAGAAAAACCCGATCGCGGTAAAGATGAAGGCCGGCATGAAGCTGGCGACCTTTTATAGCGGCTGGTATCTAAAACAGTGGTTCAACAGCAGTCTGTGGTCGCAGCATGATGAAATGGGGCCGCTGGCGCCGCACTATCAATATGTACATGCGACTGCGCATCGGCTGGCCCGCACCACTTTTCATTATATGGGTCTTTACCGCGACAAGTTGGAGCGGAAACAGATGCTATTGGGCCATCTAATGGATATCGGAACTGAGCTATTCGCGATGGCGGCGACGTGCAGTTACGCCAAATCGTTGGTGGTGCGCAAAGCTGGCGATACGACGCCATTCACGCTGGCGGATTATTTCTGCAAAGAAGCGGCCCGGCGTATCGAACGTCATTTTAAGGATGTTTCCGACAACAACGAACGTGAGATGAATCAGATCGGCAAACAGATTTTGTCCGGTGATATGCGCTGGCTGGAGGACGGAGTGCATTGGATTGGTGACCGCGAATGAGCCTGGGTCTATAGTTAGACTGTAACATACCGGAGGATGCCATGGCCGACGGACGCGCATCCAGCGACAGTGAGCGATTCTTCAACGCTCGCGCAGATGGTCCGCGCGCCACGCCGTCCGAACGGATCCGCCGGCGTGATTATGCTCGGCGTGCAACCAGTGTAGCGCTGCGCTTAGTCGAGCGGCTGATCCAATCGCGTATTCGCGTTGATGGCATCGAACACCTGCCACCAGGGCCGATATTGTTTGTCGCAAACCATTTCACGCGATTTGAAACATTTATTCTGCCGTATGTGATCGACAAAAGTACCGGCCGGCAGGCGCATACCTTGGCGCATCATTCGTTGTTTGCGGGACGATTCGGGGATTATCTGCGTGCAGTTGGGGCGCTATCGACCAAGGACGACGGCATTAAACATACCATTGTCGAGGATCTACTCACCGGCCGATTCGATTGGGTGATCTACCCAGAAGGTTCGATGGTGAAGGACAAGAAGACATGGAATAACGGTCGGTTCGCATTGAACTGTCCTGAACGTCAGGGCCCGCCGCATACCGGTGCCGCGGTGCTGGCGCTGCAAGTCGAGTTGGCGCGGCAGCGCCTGCGCCGGGCAGTGGCGGCCGGCGATCGGGAAACCGTGGCTTCACTGGCAGAACGTTTTCATCTCCATGGGCCAGAAGATCCGGCGGGCGAGGATCTGAGCGTTGTGCCAGTGAATCTCACCTATTACCCACTGCGTCCGAGCGTGAATCTGGCTTGGCGCATTGCTAAGTATCTGCTGAAGAAAATGCCGGAACG
>JBBROQ010000247.1:0-4141 GCA_038229115.1 Planctomycetota bacterium
CACTTCGAACACGGTATTCACCTTCAAATAATTATGCGGATAGACTTTCATGCCGGCTGAATCAACCGGCAAGAGATTGCTGTTCATGGCCACACCGGTGGTGTCGGTCAGAGCTTCGTCGAACAATATTTCGTGCAGACCCAAAGCGAGCGGATTACCAGTTGGCTGCACCAGGGTCGAGTCGAACGAATGATCGTAATAGACCCCGGTCGAACCGGGATTGCCGCCGGTGACCAATGCCATCAGGCCCGGAAAAGAGTCCGATGGAAACGGACAGTAAGCATTGGTGTACACCACGCCCTGTCCGGCGAGTGTAGCCAGATTCGAGGTCGGCTTATTTTTGGTCAGCCAATCATAATCGAACTGGCGCATGCCATCGATGCTGATCAGCAACACACGCTTCACAGCGGTCGACGTCGGGGTCGGGGTCGGGGCGGGGGTATTGTTGTTGTCGCTGCTTTTGCTGCCGCACGACACAACCAGAAAGGCGCACGCGCCAACGGCGACGGCGGCAAGGGTCGTAGAATAGATTCGCATGAAGATGATCTTTCCGGGACAAAGGGTGGTGGCGTGAAGTGTGGCCAAACCATGAAGTTCGCACTGAGTCCTCATCAAGATCGCGCCAATCTTGGGGGAACGAAAGTCACTCAGCGTGATATTTACCGATCCCTCATCCAGTATTCACCGTGCCATTCCTGCGTTGAAACCTCCACGGCATGCTCACCACGCACGGCATTGCGCTCCACCCACACCTCATCGTTTATTGCAAATGACTTTCCTTCGTCGCTCAGAAAAGTTCTGGCCAACGCAATCGGACGGCCACCCTTGCCGCGCTACTATGATCGAACTCACTCCCATGTTGGCCCGCATCCAGTTTGCGGTCACCATCGCCTTTCATTACATCTATCCACCACTGTCGATCGGCCTGGGTGTTTTCCTGGTCGCGGTCGAAGGCGTATATCTGAAGACCAAGAATCCGCTGTGGCGGCAAGTTGCGCGGTTCTGGACCAAAGTATTTGCACTGACATTCGCCATCGGCGTCGCCACCGGCCTGGTGATGGAATTCGAATTCGGGACCAACTGGGCGAAATACAGTCGTTTCGTCGGCGACGTGTTTGGATCGGCATTGGCAGCGGAAGGCATCTTCGCGTTCTTTCTCGAATCCGGCTTCCTGGCTTTGCTGCTGTTTGGCTGGGACAAAATCGGACCTCGGCTCCATTATTTCTCGACCGTAATGGTTTGCCTTGGCGCGCATTTCAGTGCGGTTTGGATCGTGATCGCCAATTCGTGGATGCAGACACCGGCCGGTTATCACATTGTCGAAGGCCCGCACGGGAAACGCGCCGAGATCACTGATTTCTGGGCGCTGGTATTCAATCCCAGCAGCATGGATCGGTTATCGCATGTCCTGCTCGGCGCGTGGCTTGCCGGAGCGTTCCTGGTGCTGTCGATCTCGGCGTGGTATCTGCTGAAAAAGAAGCATCAGGAATTCGCCCGCGCCTCGATGAAAGTCGGCTTGATCTTTGCCGTGATCGCATCCTTGCTGCAATTGGTCACCGGCCACGCGTCGGCCTCCGGCGTGGCAAAGAATCAACCAGCTAAATTCGCGGCAATGGAAGGTCATTACGCTGCCAGCGCGCCGTCTGACCTGACCATTGTTGGATGGGTGGATGAACAGAACAAAACCGTGTCCGGCCTGACTATTCCCGGCGGCACCTCATTCCTGCTGCATCAAAACTTCACCACGCCCATCACCGGACTGGATGCGATTCCGGCCAACGAACAACCGCCGGTGCAGGCAACCTTCCAGGCCTATCACGCCATGATCGCTATCGGCTTGAGCCTGATCGCACTGTCACTGATGGCGTTGTTCCTGTGGTGGACGAATCGCCTGGAAAAAACGCGTTGGATGCTGTGGCTGCTGGTGCTGTCGGTGTTTGGGCCGCAGCTTGCCAACCAACTTGGCTGGATGACGGCCGAGATCGGTCGGCAACCGTGGATTGTGCAGGGACTGATGAAAACTCGCGATGCGATTTCACCAAATGTCACCAGCGGCCAGATCATTTTCAGTCTGTCGCTATTTACCGTGGTCTACACCGGATTGTTCGCCGTGTTCATCTATTTGCTTAACGACAAGATCAAACATGGCCCGGATCCCGAAGATACGCATGCACCATTGCTAAGCCTTCCGCAGCGCCTTACCGACGCTTTAAGCGGTCATCGCGCCGAAGGCGAAAGCCCCAGCGACGCAAATGACATAGGCAAAGGCTAAGCCATGGATCTCAATACCATCTGGTTCATCCTGGTCGCCGTTCTGCTGGCCGGATATGCGATTCTTGACGGCTTCGATCTTGGGGTCGGGATATTGCACCTGTTCATCAAAGGCGACAACGAACGCCGGTTGGCGATCAATGCCATCGGACCGGTATGGGACGGCAATATCGTCTGGTTAGTAACCGGCGGCGGCGCGCTGTTTGCAGCCTTTCCCGAAGTGTACGCCAGTGCGTTCAGCGGCTTCTATACCGCACTGATGTTGTTGTTGGTGACGCTGATCTTTCGCGCAGTGGCGATCGAGTTCCGCAGCAAACGCCCGTCATCGCACTGGCGCCAGGGCTGGGACATTGCGTTTAGTGTCGGCTCATTCGGGGCCGCGCTGCTGTTGGGCGTGGCTTTCGGCAATGTAGCCGCTGGTCTGCCGATGGACGCCGATTTCAATATCACCGCTGGATTGCTGGGTCTGTTGAATCCCTACGCGCTGCTGGTCGGTGTCACCACGGTGATTCTGTTCGCCATGCATGGGGCAATCTATCTGGTGCTCAAAACCGAAGGCGAACTGCAATGGCGTATCCGGGGGTGGGTGCGGCCGCTGATCATCGCGTTCGTGATTCTGTATGTGCTGACCACCATGGCGACGCTGCTATGGAAACCGCATTTAGCGGAACGGATGCGCCTGGAACCGTGGTGGTTCATGGTGCCGGTGCTGACCATGCTGGCGGTCGCGAATGTCCCGCGTGAAATCACGCATGGCCGTGAGTTCCGCGCCTTTCTTTCCAGCAGCGCCGCCATCGGACTCTTAGTCGCGCTGATCGGGATCGGCTTATATCCAAACCTGCTATTATCGTCGACAGATCCCGCGCACAGCCTGAACATTCATAATGCCGCGTCGTCGCAGAAGACGCTGTCGATCATGCTCATCATCGCCATCATCGGCGTGCCCTTGGTACTGAGCTATACCGCGGCGATCTACTGGATCTTCCGCGGCAAGGTCAGCCTCGGAAAAACCAGCTACTGACTTTCGTTCTGGCGCTAGCGCGACGCGCAGAACATATCAATTCCATCAATGCAATGCCGCGGCCGCACCGACCGCGCGAGCCAAACGTACCTGATTGATCGCGACTTGCTGCCGCGCGAGCAATTCCGTCACACTGGCGTTAGTCAGATTGCGTTGCGCATCAATCAATTCGAGATTACCAGTGACGCCGGCGGCAAATCTGGTCCGCGCTTCGGCTACTTCTCGTTCGGCTAGATGCAGACCGTCGACGGTCGACACCAATCGGCTGCGGCTAGTCGATAGGGCACTGAGCGCGGTACGGACTTCGGCCGTGATCTGCATTCCGAGATCAGTGAAACGCAGACGCTGTTGTTCAGCGCTGTAGCGTGCACTGGCTTCGTCGAAACGGCTGCGATCAATCAACGGGATAGTGACCTGAAGTCCGATTTGCCAGGTGGTAGTCGTATCGTCCAACTGCTGGCCGGTACGACCGGCATCAGCGAAACCATCAATACGCGGCAGGCGTGCGCCACGTGCAGCGCGCCGTTCGGATTCGAGCGCGCTGAGTGTCTCTGCCGAAACCAGCAATTCCGGACGCTGCCGTTGCGCGAGCGCGACCGCGGTTTCGTGCGCTTCGGGCAAATTGTTGGCCGCCAATTGCGGTGTTAGCGCCTCGCTTGCCGACACCGGCGCCGCTGGATCCAGACTGAGCGCGCGCGCCAAACTGATTGCTGAGGTGCTAACTGTACCCTCGGCGGTGATGAGGGCCGAGCGCCCGTCGGCGACGCGGCTTTCGGCACGAGTCGCAGCGATCGCCTCGGTCGCGCCGGCGTCGACCTGCGCTTTGGTCAAGCGCAGCAGCTCCTCGGC
>JBBROQ010000248.1:0-4080 GCA_038229115.1 Planctomycetota bacterium
CGGTTTCGATCGCGTGCTGGGGCAGGTGCAGGACGGCATGGCGGCGTTGTCCGACCGGCCTGACCTGATCGCGCAGGCTCGGCGCATTGATGCCGCGGAATTGGCGTGCCGGCTGACGCGTGCGGATCGGCCGCTGATCATCGATGTGCGTCGACACGACGAACACGCAGCCGGACATCTGCCTGATAGCCGCAATATCCCGCTGCAAATTCTGACGCAGTCACTGGGCCAATTACCGCGCGAGCGCGAGCTGGTGGTGCATTGCGCCGGCGGCTATCGCTCGGCGATCGCCGCCAGTGTGCTGGCGGCGCACGGCTTCGTGGTCAGCGATCTGCTCGGCGGCTACGCCGCATGGACGGCGAGGTCGTCGTTGAGCGGCTGAGCTTGCTCACGCTTGCTCGAGCGAAGCCGTGCGTTTCCCCGCTGTTTCGCGCCGGAGGACTCATGGTGCGACCACCGCCCAGGTGCCATCCGGCCCGCGCCGACGACAAAGCGCAGTACTGACTTCGATGCTGTGCAGGCTGATCCATTGGTGCTGGACCAAATCACGCAGATGTGCGTGGCTGGCGATCACTGCATCCATGCGTGCTGGTTCGGCCGCGACGAATACTTGTAGGCGCAGCGGCCGGTGCCTTGCGCGCGCGCCGTCATGCACCGATTGCAGGGCCAGTCCGGGTAACAGATCGCCACTGCTGCCGGCGGCGACGCCGATGCCGCCGACGATGGTGTGGATGGCTTTGTTGCCGCTGCCAAAGCGTTCCGGGGCGACGGTGCTGGCCCAGTATTGCAGATTGATCCAACTCGCGACCACCACCGGCGCGGTAAGGATCAGCGCCAGTACCGCGCCGTCAGGATCCAACGCCGCATCGTAACTGTGCAGAAAACAGCGGCCGTTGAGATCACTGGCCGCGGTCAGCGTGCGCGGCGCGGCGATGAACGCGGCGTTGTCGGCCAAGCCCCATTCTGGCCGCAGTTCGGCCCAGTCGCGGCTGCGCTTGAGCAACCGGGTCAGCAACTGGTCGTCAGATATTTTGTCCGAGCCGGGCAAGCCGGGCGCGCGCTTGGCGCGCTGTCCAGCGCCCGCCGTAGTCAGCGCCTGACGCAACTGCGCCAGCTCGGCGTGATGGCTGATCGGCACCGCGTCGGCATCAAGGATCCGCACCACATCGGTGGTGGTGTCGTGTACGGCCGCGATCGCGAGGCTGTGCGCCGGTGGCGCGTTGGCGCCAAGTTGTGCGCGCAATTGCGGATCGTTGTACAGCCGCGCCGCCAGCCGCGCGTTCACCGCGCCACTGTGCCCGCCGCAGGCGCCGCAGGCCAAACCCGCGGCCTGCGGATTGTTGGCGGTAGAACTGTCGTGCCCGCACCACACCACCAAGCGCGCATACGGCCGCGCTAGCCCCAGATTGCCCAGCATGCCGCGTAACAGTGCCAAGCGCGTGTCCGCGGCGATGGTGGTGTCATCTAGCGACGCGTCTTCGTCTGGGCGCGGCATGGTGCGATCGCCGGCGGTGCTGCCGCTCCACAATGACCACGCCGCCGTCAGCCCGATCGTTTCCATGTAGGCGAAACCACCCACGGCCGAGCGCCGGAACGCGCCCAACAACCGTTTCGCCGCGCCGGGCGCGCGGGCGCCGACGGTTACTCTTGGGCCTGGTGACAACAGCACCGGACACTGTGCCCGCAGCGCTTCGTCACGACCGCTGCTGACGGCCACCGGCAGTGCAAAAAATCCTGCAAAACCGTAGGTTTCGATGCGCGGGTCGGCGGCTTCCAGGTGCCGCCGAAAACCTTCCGAACGCACGTCGATACAAAACACCGCCTGGGCCGTCGCGACGGTTTTGGGCGCTGAGGTCGTCGGCTGAAAACCACCGATCAGGCTGCGCCCGCGCGCCTGTTCCCAGGCCGGCACCGCTTACGCGCGCGCGCTGCGATCGGCGGCCAGCGCGGCCGGCACCGTGACCAACGGCAGCAGCGGTTCTGCTCCGGCGCGCGGATGCCGGGCTTGCAGCGCCACGTCCAACGCTAAACGAATGGTCAGCAGTGCGGGCATTTCACCGACGGCGTCCTGGCCCTGGGCCCACGCCTGCTGCCGCAGCCATCCCGCCCAGCCCTGCACCTCGCCCAGCAACCTTCCGCAATAATCTGCGTACTGATCTGCGCTCAGGCCGAGGTGTTGCAGTAACACGGCGCGCGCCGTCGGCGCGGCTTCTGGTAACGTTGCCACCCACGCCGCGACGCCGTGGACGCCGCGCATCGCCATGCTGCGATCGTGCCGCATCCACGCCCGCCACGACGCCCACAGACCACCAGCATCCGGCAGCGCCCAACGCCCGACCCCGCGATCGTGGTGCGCCGCCATGAACCGGCCCACATCATCGACCACCGCGGTCTGCCAGTCGCAGGTGTCAGTCTGCGCCAGCACCGCGGCGATGCTGAGGCACCGCGGTGCTGGCGGTGAAACGTGCTGCGGATCATCGAGCGCAGCCGCGGTCTGCGCGACCAACGTCGGTTCAGCCGTGCCGACTGCTGACAGATCGGCGCGGGCAAATTCGCCCGCCTGCCATCCGGTCCGCAACAGCGCCCAAGCGGGCAGCGCCGCACCATGATGCCGGCGCCGCAACGCGTCCTCAGCCGCCAGCAGATCGCCATTGGCCAGTCCCAGGTACGGATTCACCGCGACCATGTCGCGCAGCGCCCATAACGGCGCGATACGCAGGCAGGCGGCGTGCACCTGTGCTTCGATGGCAGTGGTGGATGGTGCGGTGACGTGCGGTTCAGCAGTGGCGGTGGTCATGCGGTTGCTCGGTAAAGATGGTTGGTCGGGGTGCGGTAAATGATGCTGGTTTAGGTGCGCGGCATGACGCGCCGGCCCACGCGCTGCAGGCCGCGCAGAACACGTTCCGACAACTGCGGCAGGTAGAAACCGTTGCCGGCATGAACGCGCCAACCGACGACGGCCGCATGCGTGCTGAGGGTCGGCAGGAGGACCCAGAACAGGGTGAGCGCGGCCAACGCAATCGGCACCAGCAGTGCCAGCACCGCGCCTGCGCTACTGCGGTCAAACAGTGCCGGAGCAGCGGTGATGCTGCCCGCCAGCAGCCATTCGACGCCGATTGTTAGGCTCGCATACAACGCCCCGCCAGGGATCAGCACGGCCAAGCGCAGGGCCACTCCGATCGCGCCCGCCGCCGGCGTCGCCAGCACCTGGCCTAAGGCCAACGCCTGCACCAGCACCAAGGTGTAACCGCCCGGTAGCTGTGCCGGCGGGTGGCCCAAAAGCGAATATGCGGCGAACAGTACGCCAAACGCGAGCACAAATCCGCTCAGCCAGACCGCCACGTTTAGCCACGGCGCGCCGGTCGTCGGCCGCGTTTCTACCGCGCGTTCCAAGGTGCCCGAGCGCAGGAAGGCTTCGGCTTTGTAGCAGCCATGGCCGACCACGTGCAACAATGCTGCACCGAATGCGCCGAAGCCGCATTGCGCCGCCATGAAACCCATCTGTCCGACCGTCGACCAGGCCAGGCTGCGTTTCAGATCGGTCTGCGCCCACATCACCAACGGCCCGATCAGCGCGCTGATGAGTCCCAGCAACAAGAGCAGATCCAACGCCGCCGGCGCGGCCGCGAACAGCCCGCTCAGACGAATGATGAGAAACCCGCCGGCGTTCACGACCCCGGCATGCAACAACGCCGATAGCGGCGTAGGCGCGTCGACCGTCCCGATCAGCCATTGTTGAAACGGCGCCAGCGCGGTTTTGCACGCGAACGCGATGACCACCGCAACGCCAGCCAGCAGTGCGGCGGCGGATGCGCTGGCGTTGGCAGCGCTCAACTCGGCAAAGTCCGTGGTGCCGGGCCCGCACAGCAGCGCGATGATCGCCACCAGCATCGCCGTGTCGCCGATGCGACTGACCAGGAATTTGGTCTGGGCCGCCAGCCGCGCTGCCGGATGGCTGGTTTCATGGCCGATCAGTCGCTGCAAACCAAAGCTGACTACGACCCAACCTAACGCGAACTGCACCACGCCGGGACTCAGCGCCTGAGCCAGCGCTGCGGCCACCACCACCGCGAGTGCGGC
>JBBROQ010000249.1:0-4071 GCA_038229115.1 Planctomycetota bacterium
CAACAACATCCACGGCCGCCCGCGTGGGGTCGGCATAGCGACCTCGCGCGGTGGGCGCACCGCGACCAACACCGCCAACGCCGCCGCGCGATCGTCCAGCGGGTCGCGTGCGCGCGCGTCCGCGGCCAACGCGGCGAGCGCCGTCGCCCACTCGCGCTCATCCGTCGTGCGCGCGAAAATGTCCGCTGCCGCCGCCGGCACGCGCGGGCCCAAAAACATACGCGCGTTTTTCAGAAGCCGCGTCGCCGCGTCGTCAGGAATTACCGGCGCATCGCCGCCGCCGCAGGCCAAGCGCACGGCTTTGCTGAGCACCACATGCGCGGCGTCGGGATCCGGCAGCGCCAATAGAATCAACGAACGCGCCGGGCCGATCGCCAACGCCAAACGCTCGGCCGCTGCGGCGCGCGCTGCGGCTTTGGGCGGCAGCAGTGGCTCGATTGGTGACGGCAAAGGCGAAGAGCCGTCGCTCACGCGCGGGTCAGACTTTCGCCAACGCCTGATCGAGATCGTCGATCAGATCCTGCGTGCCTTCCAGGCCGACGCTGAGCCGGATCAGATTTTCGCGGATGCCCAAAGCGGCGCGTTCTTCCGGCGCTTTGTCGTAATAACTCATCAGCGCCGGCTGCTCGATCAGTGATTCCGGTCCGCCCAAGGACGGCGCCAAGTACGGAATCTGGCACGCGTCGACGACTCGACTACCGGCGGCCAGATCGCCCTTGATGGTGAAACTGATCAGCCCACCGAAGCCGCGCATTTGCGCCTTCGCGATCGCATGCGCCGGATGCGACGGCAGCCCGGGATACCACACGCGCTCGACGTTGCGGTGCCCTTCAAGGAATTCGGCAATGCGTTGGCCGCTGTCGTTGTGCGCGCGCATGCGCACCGCGAAGGTCTTCAGACCGCGGATCAACAGGTACGCATTGAAGGGCGACGCGAGCGCGCCGATCATGCCCTGATGTTCGCGGATCGCGGTGATCATGCCGGTATTGCCGACCACTACGCCGGCCATTAGGTCATTGTGCCCGCCCAGATATTTGGTCGCCGAATGCACCACCAGATCGACGCCAAAAGCCAACGGCTGCAAATTGTACGGCGTGGCCAACGTCGCATCGATCAGCGTCTTGATGCGACGTTCGCGCGCGAACGCGGTCAGCGCCGCGAGGTCAATGCAATTCAAGTACGGATTCGTTGGGCTCTCGGTGATGATGAGTTTCGTGGTCGGGCGCACCGCCGCCGCGATGCCCTCTACCGACGGTTCGCACGAGGTATGTTCGACCCCGAATTTCGCTAGGAATTCGCGCACAAATACGCGCGTCTTGCGATAGCTGTCGGCGGTGATGACCAGGTGCATGCCTGGCTTCACGATCGATAGCAGCGTGGTCACGATCGCCGACATGCCGGTGCTGCTGAGCAGCGCGGCTACTTCGCCGCCGCCGGGCAGGCCGCCTTCGAGCGCGGCGAGCTTGGCCTCGGCCACATCCTGGGTCGGGTTGCCGTAGCGGCCGTATTCCTCACCGCGCTGGTGTTCACCGCGGAAATAGCGGTGCAGTTCGTCGGTGTCGTCGAACGGATAGGCGGTGGCGAGGACGATCGGATTGACCAGCGCATCGTGCGCCTTGGCGCGCGCTTCGCCGCCATGCACTGACACGGTTTCGATCGAGCGAGCCATCAGGCGATCCGCGCAAAGTCAGGGTGAGTGGCGACCAGCGCATAATCCGCGCCGTCCCAACGAAACGTTTTGGCCTCGACGAGGCGACCGGGTTGGCATTCGATCACGGTTTGGAACAGCTCGGGATAAACCGGCACGCCGCCGGGCGCAGCCATGCGTTTGTCTTCAGCGCTGAAATAGGCGCCGCAGTCGATGTGCGAATGGAAAATGCCGAGCCAACGTTCGCCCGCGGCTTCGGCTTCGCGCACCGCGCGGGCGAGCTTGGCTTCGTTCATCGCAAACGCATCACGACTGGTGCGCGGATACTCGACCGGGTCCATCGTGTGCAGGCGATCGGCGAGGTTGTCGACCGGCAACGCGCGCGTGGCGACCACCGGCTCCGACGTGGCGGAAGCGCTGGAAAACAGCAGTCCGCAGCACTCGCCGGGATAGCACGCCAGGGCGTGATCCTGCATCACGCGCAGTACCGCGGGAGGGAAACCGATCATCGTTGCGCACCCGTTGTTGGCATGGCGCGGCACGCTAGGGCGGCTGCTGAAACGGACAATGATCGGTCGCCGCGGCGGCAGATTTTTATTTGCGTCGACGACTGGCGAGTCGTCGGCGGCGGATCGCCGCGGCGATGGCCGCACCTTCCTCATCCTCGCCTTCGGCGTCGCTGTCTGGATCGAGGTTGTTCAAGAATGGCTGCGCTGCCTGCCGCGCGCCGACGCCGCGCGCCATCGCCTTCAGCACGCCGGCCACCACCATGCCGTCATAGAGACGTTTGCGCGATGATTTGGTCAGCATCAGTTCCAACAGGTTGCGGCAGTCGGCGGGGATCGTGTCCGGGTATTCCAGCGGCTCGATGGCCATGCGCACAATCAGGTCGATGACGGTTTCGCCGTGGAAGGGCGGTTTGCCGGTCAACAGGAAGAACAGCGTGCAGCCCAAACTGAACACATCGCTGGCGGGGGTGGCGCGACTGGGGTTCCGCGATTGTTCGGGCGCGCAGAAATCCGGCGTACCGACGATTAGCAGTTTATGACCACTGGCGGTCCCGACATCAACGCGCGCCTGAACCAGGCCCAGGTCCAACAGTTTCGCGCTGCCATTGCTTGCGACCAAAATGTTGCCCGGTTTCACATCGCGATGGACCAAGCTCTTCTGATGCGCATAGCCCAATGCTTCGGCGATCTGCAGCGTGATCGCCAATGCTTTCGCGCGCGGCAGCGGCCCGTGACTGGTCACTAGTTCGGCGGCGGTCTGACCGGGCAGATATTCCATAGCATACGCGCACAGCCCGTGTTCTGGCTCGTTCAACACCGCATGTACGCCGACCAGATTCGGATGGTGCAGGCTGGCGGCGGCGCGCGCCTCCTTCAAAAATTCCTGCTGCGCTTCGGGCGAACGTAGCAGCGCCGGACGCATGACTTTCAACGCCACTTCACGATGCAGCGACTCCTGCACCGCGTGATAGACGGTGCCCATGCCGCCGCGGCCCAACACCCGACCGATGGTGTAGCCCAGCACCCGAGTTCCCTGCGCCAGCGTTTCGGCCATGGCGGCGGATGCTGGCCGGGTCGGGGCCTAGCGCAAATACGGGCGCACACCCCAGTGCCCTTGTCAGCGCCCGGTGTGTTGGAGCATCCGCGCCGGAGAACGACATGACGGTTCCGGCGCAGTGGCAGCAGTTGCGGGCAGTGGCGATGGCAGCGGCGCGCGCCGGGGGCCAGGCGGCGCTCACGCATTTCCGCCGCCCGGATTTGCCGGTCGAATGGAAGTTAGACGACAGCCCGGTGACGGTGGCCGATCGTGAGGCCGAAGCCGCGATCAAAGCCACGATATCTGCCGCGTTTCCCGACGACGACTGGTTGGGCGAAGAAACCGGCGCGCAGTCGGGCAAAGCAAATGACAACGGTGCGCGCCGGCGCTGGATCGTCGATCCGGTCGACGGCACGCGCAATTTCGTCCGCGGCGTACCGCTGTGGGCGACGTTGGTCGCGGTCGAAGAAAACGGCCAAATGGTCGCGGCCGCCGCCGGCATTCCGGCTTTGGACGAATGGTACGACGCGGTGCGCGGCGGCGGCGCGCGCTGCAACGGCGTGCCGATCGCGGTTGCCGCCACCACCCGTCTGGATCAGGCGCTTTTCTGTTACGAAACCCCGGCCTGGTTCGAGCGCCATGCGTTGATGGGCGTGTTTACCGCGTTGTGCGCGCAGACCGCTTTGCAGCGCGGTTTGTGCGATGCGTACGGACATCTGCTGGTCGCCAGCGGCCGCGCCGAAGTCGTGGTCGAACCGCAGTTAGCGGTGTGGGATGTCGCCGCGACGTCATTGATCGTCAGCGAAGCCGGCGGCCGCATGACAGCTCTGGACGGCACTTTCGATCTACACAGCGGCAACGCCGTGGTCACCAATGGC
>JBBROQ010000250.1:0-4067 GCA_038229115.1 Planctomycetota bacterium
GTTGATCCAATTGCGCAGCCAGCCCAGCCACCGCGCCCGCATCATCGCGGCCAACAACATCCTGAACGCGCTGTTCATGATCGTCAGCTCGGTCGGTGCGGGTATTGGAACAGAAGACCGCCGGACTGATCCGCGCGGTGATTTCCAACGTCAGCCAGCCCGGCCAGTCGATCGTGTTGAAGGCGTTGAACGATCCGCAATTCCGCGCGCAGCAAGCGGCGAAAGTTGCGATCCTGAAGTCGCGTGCCGCCGTGACCGCGCACGAATGCCGTAAGCCGGAATACGCTGATTGCTGGGACGTGTATCCGTTCAACAGCGGCTATTTCATGTGCCTGCGCGTGAAAGGCACGACCGCCGAAGCCGTGCGGCAAAAGCTGTTAGAAGACCACGGCGTCGGCGCGATCGCGCTGGGCCAGACCGAACTGCGCGTCGCGTTTTCATGCCTGAGCGAAAATCAGATTCCGGCGGTGTTCGTCGCCGCGGCCGCCGCGATTCGCGCCCTGCACGCGGCCTGATCAAGTCCATGTCAGCGGCGCACGTCGCCATCGTCGGTTGCGGTTCGGCCGGGCCCGCGTTGGCGACGCTGCTCGCGCGTGCCGGTCATCAGGTGACGGTATTCGAGCGCACCCCGGCGCTGACCGCGGTGGGCGCGGGCATTCTGCTCGAAGCCAACGGCCAAGCGGCGTTGCGCACGCTCGGCGTGTGGCCGGCAGTGGCGGCGTGCGGGCAGCGCATTCGACGTCTGCACGGCGCGACTGCTGGCGGGCGGACGGTGTTGGACCTGTGCTATGCGGACGCGCACGCGCACGTTAGCGGATTCGGCATTCACCGTGCGGCGTTGTTGAACGCGCTGGTGGACGGCATGCATGCGGCTGGCGCGCGGTTGCAGTTGGGTACTGAGATCGTGGCGCTTGAGCGTCGCGCCGACGGTCAGTGGCTGCGCGCGCACGACGGTGCTGAATACGGGCCATTTGCGTTGGTGGTGATCGCCGACGGCACGCAGTCGCGCCTGACCGCGGCAGCGGGTTTGGCGCCCACGGTGCGGCAGTATCCATGGGGCGCGGTGTGGCTGATCGGCCCGACGCCCGCGGGCTTGGCCGACGATTGTCTGGCCCAGCGCTATCGCGGCACCACGCGCATGGTGGGCGTGCTGCCGACGGGGCGCGTGCGCGCGGGCGTGGGCGAGCACCTCACCAGCATGTTCTGGAGCCTCCGCTTGGCCGAGATCGAAGCGTGGCGCGCCGCGGGCGTCAGCGCATGGCGTGCGGACGTCGCGCGCGTGATGCCGGCTGCGCTGCCGTTGGTGGCATGTGTCGACGATCTGTCCGCGTTGACTGTCGCGCGCTATGCGAACGTGCGCGTCGCGCGCGTGTGGCGCGACGGCGTGGTGGTGCTGGGCGACGCCGCACATGCGATGAGCCCACAATTAGGGATGGGCGCGAATCTCGGTTTGGCCGATGCGGTGACGCTGGCCGCGGCGTTGGCTGAGCATGCTGATCAAGAACGCGCGTTGGCCGCGTATGCGCGTCAACGTCAGCCGGTGTGGCGATTTTATCAGGCCGCTTCACGGCTGCTGACGCCGGTATTTCAATCCCGGTTGCGGCCATTGGCGTGGCCGCGCGATGCCTTCGGCGGGATGGTCGGACGGATCCCGGCACTACGGCGGCTAAGCCTGGACGTGCTGTTGGGATTGAAGACGGGCTGGTGTTCGGTGGATCGCGGCCTGTTGGCAGCGGCAGCGGAAACCCCTGAATAATCCGACGAAACAACGAACCCCGGCGGAAACCGCCGGGGTTCGTTGAGGCTTCCAGCGCGCGGGCGCGCGTCAGCGATCGCGGCTGTATCCGCCGCCACCGCCACCTGCGCCACCGCCACCGTAGCCGCCACCACCGCCGCCTTCACGCCGGCCGCCGCCATAGCCGCCACCGCCTTCGCGACCACCACCACTCGCACCGCCGCCGTAGCCACCACCGCCACCGCCACCGCCTTCACGCCGCGGGCCGGCGCCGCCGCCCGGCGGACGCGGTTCGGCTTCGCGCACGCGCAGGGGGCGGCCGTCGATGTCTGCGCCGTTAAGCGCTTGGATCGCGGCGGTGCCTTCCGGCGCGTTGGCCATGGTCACGAAACCAAAGCCGCGGCTGCGGCCGGTGTCGCGGTCCATCACCACTTTGGCGCGGTCGACCTTGCCGTGAGCGGCGAAGAGCGAGGTGAGCGATTCGTCCGTAACGGACCAGGGCAGATTGCCGACGTAGAGTTCCACAAAGACCTCAGAGGCGCGATGCGCCGAGCAAAACCGGGCAAGCCGGTGCGATGGTGGTGGCGCAGGTGCGCCGAGATGAACACGAAGCGGAATGCCTCGTCATGTCGCCTGACAACAACATGCCGCGCACTATGCGGAGAAGGCCTGTTTTCCAAGAAAAAGCTACGGTTTAGCGGCGCAACCAAGTGCGACCGGTGTTGGCCGGCATTCGGCCGAAAGTCAGCCCAGCGTCTGCAACCGCACCAGTTCCGCATACGCGCCGCCGCGCGCGACCAGCTCGGCATGCGTGCCGGCTTCGATCACGGTGCCGTGGCCAGGATGATCGCGACCGGCCAGCACATAGATGCGGTCGGCGTGCTGAATGGTCGCCAAGCGATGCGCGACCACCACGGTGGTGCGCCCGCGCATCAGCTCGGCCAGGGCCTGCTGCACATGGTGTTCGCTGGCTGCGTCCAGGGCGCTGGTCGGCTCATCAAGAAACAGCAGCGGCGCGTCGCGTAGGAGCGCCCGGGCGATGGCGACGCGTTGCCGCTGTCCGCCCGACAGGCGCGAGCCGCGGTCGCCGACCGGCGTCTCGTAGCCCAGGCCGCCTTCCAGGCCCAAAATAGCTTCGTGCACATGCGCGCGTTTGGCCGCAGTTTCGATCTGTTCACGACTCGCGTCAGGCCGGCCATAACGCAGATTGTTCAGCACCGTGTCGTTGAACAGAAAACTGTCCTGACTGACGATCGCGCAGTGCGCGATCAGGCTAGCGTGCTGCACCGCGCGGATGTCTTGACCGTCGATAGTTATGCGGCCGCCGGTGACGTCATGCAGGCGCGGTAGCAGATCCAGGATGGTGCTTTTGCCGCCACCCGAAGTTCCGACCAATGCGACCGTCTGTCCGATCGGGATCTCCATATCGACGCCGCATAACACTTCATCGGCGTCCGGCGCATAACGAAAGCGCACATTTTCCAGGCGAATCGCTTGTGTTGGCCGCGGGCACGGCGGTGCGTCCGGCGCGTCGATCACGGCGCTGGGGCGATCCAACAACGCGTACACGCGCTCGACGCTCGGCAGTTGTTCCTGCATGTCGCCCCAGGTGCGCACGACTTCGCGCAGTGACGAAATCAACCGCGCCAGCGCGCCCAACGCTGTGAACAGCGCGCCGGGCCGGATCAGTCCGGCCGCAAACAGAAACGCGCCGATGACAATGCCGGCGCCAGCCAGACCGAACACTGAACCGGCGGTGATCGCATCGGATTGCGCGCGCGTGCGGGCCAAGCGCAGGTTGTCGTTGAACAGCTTGCGGTTGGCCTCGGCGTAGCGTTCCTGTTCGCGTTCGGCCGAGCCCATGGCCTTAATCACGCGGATGCCGGAGGTGATTTGTTCCATCACGCCCAGGTTCGCGGCCAACGTGTCGCGAGCTTTTTTGGAGCGCGCGCGCGTGCGGCCAACCACCGGCACTAGGATCGCCAACACCGGCAACAGCGCCGCCGTCACCGCTGCGCCGATGCGCCAGTCGATCCACCACAACGACGCGATAATGCCTAGCGATTCCAGCGGTCGTTGGAGCAGTTTGCCGTACAGATATTGCTGCACCCGCAGGCAACTGGTGAGGTCGGTGGTCAGCCGGGTCAGCAGGTCGCCGCGCGAGAGTTGGGTGTGATAAGCCAGCTCCAACTGGACCAAGTGCCCAAGCAGCCGATTGCGCAGTGCGCGCATGGTCTGATTCGCGATCCACTGCCCGGCCCACCAACTGACATACGCCGCGACCGCGCCGATCGGCGCGATGGCCAACAACATCCAACCCAGGCGGCGCAGA
>JBBROQ010000251.1:0-4057 GCA_038229115.1 Planctomycetota bacterium
CATAGGTCGCGGTCGAGAGCGCCAAACATGCCATGCCCAACAGCGCCGCCACCGCGCCCAACAGCCGGCCCAATGCAGGCTGCCGCACCACCGTCGGCACCGCCAACAGCACCAGCGCGACAAACAGCAGCAGCAGACCGAATACGAACATGCCCATGATGATTCCTTCACGGTTGAGCCGACGGCGGGATCATGAACCGCCAACCTGTTCCGCAATTGCAGCAACGCGATTGCGGACAACGGGCGCGGCTGAGGTTGCACGCGCGGCCGCCGCACCTACTACCGCGCGCCATGCCCCCGATGTCCAAAATCGCCGTGATCGGGACTGGCGGTTGGGGCACGGCCATCGCCGCGCTGATTGCGGCCGATGCGTCAGTGTTGCTGTGGGGTCGTGATGCGACCAAGGTCACGGCGATCGCGCACACGCGCACGCATCCGGATCTTACCGACATCGCACTGCCCGCGCATCTCCACGTGACCGCCGATGCGACGCAACTCAAAGACGCCGAGCTGATTTTCTGGGCGGTTCCGACGCAGCACACGCGCACCATCGCCACGCAGTTGGCACCGCACCTGCGCGCTGATGCGGGCGTGATGTCGCTCAGCAAAGGACTGGAACACACCTCGCTGCTGCGCGTGACTGAGGTGCTCGCGGCAACGCTGGGCGCGCGGCCGTTGGGTGTGCTGGCCGGGCCCAGCCACGCGCTGGAAGTTGCGCGTGGTCAGCCCGCGTGCTTGGTCGCGGCTGGGCCAGATGCACTGACAGCAGCGACCGTGTCGCTGCTGCATGCGCGCGCCCTGCGGCTGTATTCGTCGAGTGACGCCGTGGGCGTCGAGCTCGCGGGCGCGCTCAAAAATGTGATCGCGATCGCGGCCGGCATCGGCGAAGGCCTGGGGCTCGGCGACAATGCGAAGGCCGCGATGATTACCCGCGGCCTGGCCGAGATTCGACGACTGGGCCGGGCACTGGGCGCGCAGGACGCGACCTTCTCGGGCATGGCCGGCGTCGGCGATTTGCTGACCACGTGCTACAGCAATCATGGGCGCAACCGCGCGCTGGGTCTGGCGATCGCGCGTGGCGAAAATCCCCTGGAATTACTGGCTCGATTGCACACGGTGGCCGAAGGTGCCTGGACCTGCCGCGCAGCGGTGGCGTTAGGCTTGCGACACCACATTGAACTCCCCATCGCCTCTCAGGTGGCATCCGTCATCTGGGACGCTACACCCGTCGCCGACGCGATCGCCCGCCTTTTGGCGCGCACCCCCAAGGAAGAAGACGCATGAACAAGATGTTCGGCATAGCCGCCCTAACCACCCTGACTGTCTCGGCACCGCTGGTCGCCATGGACCTTGAACAGAAGTACGGTCCGGATGATTTCCGCATCGGTGCCGAAGTTCTGAGTAAGCATTTCGACCAGGGCGTCGTGCTTGTCGATGATGCCACCGCGCACATCAACGGCAGTGCGCGCTATTACGGTGTAGGCGTGAAGCTCGATGGCTGGATCGCGATCGGCCAAGACAACAGCTCGCAGGCGCGTGCGGTGAATCCCGGCGAAATCACGCAGTTCACTGCGCGCGTTGACTACCTGCTGGAAGTCGCTGACGCTGACAACATTCCCCTGGTGCAGATCCTGCCGTATTACGAATTCGTCACCTACCCGAACCAGACCGGCAGCAAATTCAAAGATAAGCAAAGCTGGCTGGGCGCCGACGCCTGGTACATGCTGCCGATCGAAGGCGTCGAACTTGGTGGGAACCTCGCGTTCGATCCGATCAGCGGCGCACACTTCGTGAAAAGCACCCTCGGTTCGCGGCAGTTCTTTCAGAGCGCGCCCTTCGACTTCGCTTTCCACGAAGTCGTGAACATGGGCAATGGCGCGTACAAGAGCCAGCTCAGCGGTTCCGGGAAGAGCGGCTTCACCACCGCCAACATCGGCGCCAAAGTCACCACCCCACTGCCGTTCCAACAGTGGTGGACCTTCGCTCGCATGGATTGGGATTACTGGATGCAGAAGAAGGACCGCACTCTGCTGCGCCTCCAAGGCCGCGATTCCGGCACGTTCGTTATTGGCTTCGGCGTCGAATACATCGCCGATTGATTGCACCGTCGCTTGTCGACGCGCCAAACCCTCGGGCCCACGCCCGAGGGTTTTTCGTTTTCAACACACCGGCTGAACATCGCGGCCTGAAAAAAGTTGCGCGCGCGACCGACGCTTCAGCCTGCGCCGCATGCGCGAGCCGGCGTCGATGGCAGTTGGGAACCTGGCGGCCCGTTCGCCGTCAAACCCTGAGAACGTCATCGAACCCGACTCTGACCACGCCCTGGTCGCACGCGCGCAAGCCGGCGCGCGCGACGCCTTCGCGCAGTTGATCGCGCGTCACGGTGACCGCCTCCACGCCATGCTCTACCACCTCGCCAACCGCAATGCCGACCTCGCGGCCGAATTCGTGCAGGACGCTTTTGCCCGCGCTTTTGAGCGCTTGGCGTCGTTCCGCGGCGAATGCGCATTCGGGACCTGGCTGTACCGCCTCGCGCGCAATCGCGCGTTGGACGTGCTGGCGCGCAAACGTCCGCAGCACCTTGCCGACGACGCCGCGCCGGTGGCCGATCAAGCCGCGCCCGGCGCGGCTTTGGATCAGCGCGAACGTCAAGCCCTGGTGCAACGCGCGCTGGGCAAACTGGCCGCGGACGAGCGCGAATTGCTGCTGCTGCGCGACTTCGACGGCCGCGATTATGCCGAGCTGGCGGCGCTCTTAGATGTTCCCGTGGGCACCGTGAAAAGCCGCCTCAGCCGCGCCCGCGCCAGTCTGCGGGTGCTGCTGGAACCGCATTATGCGTGCGGAGACCTGCCATGAGCCACGCCCACAACCTGGCCGCGCTTGACGCATTGGCCGACGATCGGCTCGATGAGTTGATTGACGATGCCGCGTGGGCCGCGTTGTGCGCCACGCACGGCGACGCGCTGACGCAGGCGGTCGTGCGCGCACAGCAACGACGCGCAGCGATCTTCGCGCTACCGCGGCCGGCGATGCCCAGCGCGATCACAGGCGCGTTGACCGCTAAGCGCGCCTCCGCTCCGCCGCCACCGTTGCGCATGTGGACCTGGATCATCGCCAGTGGCGCCGCGGCGGCGGCCGTAGTGTTCGCCGTGTCGGCCCTGCTGCCGACGCCGCGCGATACCGCGCCAGAAACCCCGATCGTCGCCGCGGCAAAACCGCGGTCGCCTGCCAGTTCAATCGACCGCGGCCGCGCCACCGACACGCACCACGAAATCCCGGACGAGTCCCTGCGCCGCAGTTCGGAAAACACCGTCGCAGCTAAAGACGTTGCCGCAGCCGATGGCTTGGCCGCGAGCAATGGCGTCGTTGGCGGAAGTGCCCAAAGCAACGGCGACAGGACCTACTCGAGCACCGTCGACGGCCGTGCGGACGGAAAAAAATCCGCGCCAATCGGTGGACTGGCACCCGCCACACCAGACCCCGCAGTCGTGTCGACTGTGCGTTCTGAATCGAGCCGCGGCACGCTCCAGCCCGCCTCCGAGACCCAGACCGTTTCGCCACCAACGGCTGCGTCATCACTCGCCGACGCCGACGGAGAAACCCCCACGCTGCTGTTGGCCTTCGCCACCCCGCCGGACCCGCAACAATCTGCGTTCCTGCGCCAACAGTCCGAAGCGCAAGCTGTCGACCAAGCTCCGCCAGAATCCAAGGAAAAGAACAAAGCCGATGCTGCCGATATCGCCGAGTCTCGCGCACGCCTCGCACCCCTCGCAGCAGCCGCGGCCGCCGCAGACCGAGCGCCGAATCCAAGCGCACCACCAGCCTCACCCGCAATGTCAGCAGCAGCAGGCGCAGCCGCCGCACAACCCGCAGTACCATTAGAGGCCGTGCCAGTAGCCGAAACCGCCCTGAAGAAAATCTCCGTGCCCGCACCGACCCCCGCCACCACGCCCCCACCCCCGCAGCACCAGCTGCTGACCCGGCCCCCCCACCCCGGCCAACGCGCCCCCGGGGGGATCGAAGGCCAGCGCCCCCACCGCGCCCGAGCAATGATACC
>JBBROQ010000252.1:0-4031 GCA_038229115.1 Planctomycetota bacterium
GGTTTCCTTGCGTAATGGTTTGGGCTGTGGGCGCGGACGTTAGCGGTGGCTGTGCAGCCCGCCAACAGTGACGTATCGGACGTTGGCGGCGACGAAGAGTGCATGCCTGATTTTGCACACAGCGCCGGCATTGCTGACGCTGACTGCGCACAAGACCGACAACGCAGAGGGTTCAACCTCAACCGGTTCAATCGCGAAGACCGCGTGCCAACCTCCAGTCGATCACGCTCGGCAACGCCGCCGCCAACAGCAGCGCCCAACGTGATCCGGTGTACGGCCATACTTCGCAGCGCGGCCGTCGGATCGCGCGGATCATCGCGACGGCGACTTGTTCAGCGCTTTGCCGTGGTTCGCGCGGCAGTCGCCGCCAAGTGCTGCCGCCGGCGGCGCTGGCCGCGGCGTCGAACTCGGTTTCAGTCCCAACCGGATGCACGCTGGTGACGGCGATGCGCGCGGCGCGCCATTCGACGCGCAGCGCCTCCGCTACGGACAACTGCGCAGCTTTGGTCGCGCTGTACGCGCCGGCGCCGGGCTTGCCGTGCCGGGCCAGGGCAGAACTCACGATCATGACCTGCGCGCGCCAACCGTCGCGCTCGGACTGCGCCAACATGAACGGCGCCGCCGCGCGGATGCACGCCGTGGTGCCCAAGACATTCGTGCGCAGCAGGGCCAGCCACGCGTTTTCATCAGTATCTACCACGCTTTGCGCTAGCCCGTAGCCGGCGTTGCAGACTAACGTGTCAAGCCTCCCGAAGCGCGCGCACGCCGCCGTAATGAATGCCGCGCAGGCTGCGGGATCGGCGACGTCGGCGGTGAACGCCATATGCTGATCGCCCAAACGCGCGACCAACGCATCCAAACGATCGCGCCGCCGGGCGGCCAACGCCAGGCGCGCCCCCTGCGCAGCCAAAGCTTCGGCCAACGCTAAGCCAATCCCGGCGCTGGCCCCGGTGATCGCGACCACCATGCCGTCGAGCGTTCTGGTCATGCACGCACTGTTGTGTCCGACGCGACATGGGCCAGGGCCAGCAGATGTGGCAGAGGCATGCATTTCCTATCGGAACAGTCGGCTATACGGTGCCAGCATGGCGATTCCCGATCTCTCGCCCCACGCCCTGGCCAGTCTGTTGGCGATCGCCGAGCATGGTTCCGTCAGCGCCGCCGCTCGCTCACGCGGCCTGACGCAGCCATCGATAAGCCGTCAGGTGCAGGAACTGGAACGGCAGCTGGGCGTGCTGCTGGTCGAGCGCACCTCACAAGGTGCACGGTTGACGCCGGCTGGAGAAATCCTGGCTGATGGCGCGCGCGATTTGTTGTCAGCGCTGGCGGCGCTGCCCGAACGCGTGCGCAGCCGGCAGGGAGAAGTCAGCGGCCGGGTGCGTTTGGGCACCGTGGATTCGATCGGGATCTACACTCTGCCGCCGCTGCTGGCGCGCTTCGTGCAGGCCAATCCACGCGTCGACGTGCAGGTAGTCTGCCAATCCAGTCCGCAGCTGATGGCGATGTTGCTCGATGATGAATTGGATGTCGCTATCGGCACCACCGAGCACCCGAAGCTGATCTGCGAGCGCCTGTATCAGAACCCGGTGGTGCTGGCATTCCCCACCGGCGTGACGCGCGAACAAGTGCCGGCGACGATGGCCGAATTGGCGAAACGCCGCATCGTCACGTTCGCTCCGGGCCTGACCATTCGCACGTTGTTGGATCAGGCCTTCGCCAAGGCCGGCATTCCATTCGCGCCGGTAATGGGCCTCGCGAATGTCGAGGTGATCAAGGCGATGGTGCGCGCCGGATTGGGCCTGGGCATTATTCCGGAAGGCTGCGTGCAGGGTTTCGAATTGAACACCACCGCGGTGCGCGACCTGCACGTATCGCGCACCATCCGCCTGATGTTTCGCCAGCATCAACACGCGTTGGGCACGCAGAAACTGATCGAATGGCTGCGCCAATTACGGAAAGCGTAGGACTGACGTCAAAGAAAACGGAACAACCCGAACTCGTGCGACCTTAAGCGGACGATTCGGCCAATACCGGCCATCACCACGGGCTTTCCGCCCAGGAGTTATCGCATGCGTTACCTGCTCATCGCCCTCATCGCCCTCAGCTTCGGTACCACCTTCGCCGCCGAAGGCGTCACCCCCGCCGCCGAGACCAAGGTCGAAGCGAAGGCCGTGAACACCATCGACCCGGTCACCGGCGACAAGGTCGACGCGAAGCTCGCTCCGGTTGCCGTGAAGAACAAAGAAGGCCACGAAGTTCTGATCGCCATCAGCAAAGCTGACAGCGCCGCCGTGATCGAGAAGACCCCCGCGGTCTACATCGAAGCCGCGACCGCCAACAAGAAGGCCGCCGCTGCCGCCGCCGAACACATGGCGAAGTAAGCCACCTGCCAGCGTTCGCGCTGGTGGTTAGCTCTGCGCCCAGTCGCTCTCTCACGAGGGCGGCTGGGCGTCTTTGTTTTCAGACCGGTTTCGCCCGCGTTTACGGGCGCAGTGGCTGCCGACTAAACGTCACGAATTCCAGCTCGCGCACCGTGCGTCCAGCCAGCACCAACGCGACCACCAGACTTATTAAGCACGCCGCGACATAGCCGACGCCGTGCCAGCGCTCGCCCATTATCAGACTGAGCGCCGACAGCCCGCCGTTCAAAATTAGGAACAGCACACACACCAACGCCACCGGCCGCTGCCAGTCGAAGTACAGCATCAGCACCATCACGATCTGCAGGATCACCTGCAAAAATGCGCCGATCAGACACAGCCGCAACAACGGCACCTGATCCGCAGGCATGCCCAACGCAGTCGCCAACAACGGCGCCAGCAGCACCAACACCAACGTGCACGAGCCCTGCACTTTCAGCAGTCGCTCGATCGACAAGCGCAGCGAGTCGAGCATCGCAGTTTTCTCAATCATGATCGTGTCCAAATCGGCGCCGCGGGTGATCGCCGCGTAAAACACCGCGTAGCGTTTATAAAACGCGACCTCGACCCGGATCAAAAACAACGCCAGCGCCGGCACCACGCTGACATAAGCGATGAACGAACAGGTGTCATAGCGCGGACTCGCACGCAGCGCGCCCAACCAACCACCAGCGGACAGCGCCACCGAATCCGGCCCGCACCAAAACACCGCCTTGTCAGCCCAGATGCCCACATTGTACGCGACCCCGATTGCCAACAGCCACGGCATCGCGCGCACCGCGCGAAACACCTGCCCGTCCCAACGCCGATCGCTGGGAAATTCCGCACGGATGCGCGCGCCCAACAGGGCCGCCTGCAACGCCTGCCCGACGGCGAAACCCCACAGCATGCCGGCGGTCCCGGCCCAGCGCGCGCCGGCCACCGCGCCGATCGCGGCCAACGCAGTGCCGAACGCGAACGCGCGCGCGATCGCCAAGTAGTCCTTCGCCGCCGACAGGAACACCATCCCGATCCAGGTCAGCGCGACCGCTTGAAAGACCGCTGTGGCCGCCAAGGCCGCGCCTAACGACAGCCCAACGCCCAGCGCACCGGTGAGCGCCAACGCTCCGCCGATCGCCACCGTCACGCCCGCCAACGCGTGATAGCACGGCACCAAACTGGCCACGTCGCCAACGAACAACCGGTCGGCCAAATAGCGCGTCGCGCCCATTTGCAGCGCGCCGGTCAGCACCAACGACACCGCGTACACCTGGATCACCACACCGCGAAACAACGCCAGATCGCCGTGTCCGCCGACCAGCGGATGCAGCGTTGAAATCAGCACCAACCCAAAAATCGACAGCAGCCACGGCCCGGCCGCGATCACCGCCGAATAGGTGTACGCCTGCAGCAGCGACCCATAGGTACCGCGGCCAAGCAGATGCTGTAAACGAAAGCCGATGCCGGCCATCAGCGCTCCCGCTCAGCGAATCCAGACAGGCTCGGTCGCGCGCCAGAACTCTCATCCGGCATGCCCGGCCGATGCGCTGTACGAACACGCGATTCCGCACCGGCGTACAGAAATGATTCGTACAGCTCGCGGTAACGATGGATGACGTCGCGCAGATGGTA
>JBBROQ010000253.1:0-3982 GCA_038229115.1 Planctomycetota bacterium
GTGGTGCCTTTTGGCGGGCTTGATGATCGCCGATGGCCTGTCGCCGATTGCCCCGCCACATCAGGAATTGCTGCGTTCCGGTCTGCGCATCGCATGGATCCTCTCGGCCACGGTGGTGGTGATGCGCCTGACCGGACGCCTGGTGTCGGTGCAATCACAGCATGCGCAGGGCGCGGCCAGCGTGTCCCTGCTGGCCAACGCGGCGCGCGTGGCGGTGCTGATTGTCGGTTTCCTGGTGGTGTTCGAGTCGTTGGGCGTGTCGATTGCGCCGGTACTCACCGCGTTGGGCGTCGGTGGCTTGGCGGTCGCGCTCGCGTTGCAGCCGACGCTGTCGAATTTGTTTTCAGGGTTTCAGTTGGTCGCGTCGAAAAAATTGCGCCCCGGCGATTTTGTGCGCCTGGACAGCGGCGAGGAAGGCTTCGTCGACGATATCAATTGGCGCGACACCTCGCTACGCACGCTCGGCAACAATTTGGTGGTGATCCCGAATGCCAAACTGGCTGAGGCGCGCGTCACCAATTTGACCCTGCCGATGGCCCAAATCGCGTTGCTGGTCCCGGTCGGCGTGGCTTATGGCAGCGACCTTGAACAGGTTGAACGCGTGACCATCGACGTTGCCACGCAGATCCAACGCAGCGTCGCTGGCGCGGTCACCGACCACACGCCATCGCTGTATTACAATCGGCTGAATGATTTCAGTATCGACTTCAATGTGGCGCTGAAAGTTAACGGCGCCGACGATCAAGCGTTGGTGCGGCACGCATTCATCAAAGCCCTGGTCGCGCGTTATCGCGACGAAAACATCGCGATTCCGTTTCCGACCCGCACGCTGATTAATGACAGCAGCAAGCCGGCGTGAACGACCCCGAGCACCAGGACCGCTATAGCCGTCAGACGCGTTTCGCGCCGATCGGCAGCGACGGCCAAGCACGCATCAGCGCCGGGCATGCGGTGGTAGTCGGCTGCGGCGCGTTGGGCGCAGCGATCGCCGAGCAGTTGGCGCGCGCCGGCGTTGGTCGGCTGACGTTAATCGACCGTGATTTCGTCGAGGCCAGCAATCTGCAACGGCAGGCTCTGTACACCGAAGACGACGCGCAGCAGGCGCGACCAAAAGCGGTCGCCGCGGCGCGACGCCTGAAGGACATCAACTCCGGCATCGTGATCACGCCGGTGGTCGCCGATGTGCGTGCGGGCAATGTGCGCGAGCTGCTGCGCGGCGCCGACGTGGTGCTGGATGGCACCGATACTTTTCAGACTCGGCATCTGCTCAACGAAGCCTGCTGCGCCGCGCGCGTGCCGTGGATTTATGGCGCGTGCGTCGGCGCGTATGGCTGTTCGGTGGCGATCGTGCCGGGGCGCACGCCGTGTTTGCGCTGTGTGCAAAGCGAACTGCCCGCACCCGGCGACACGCCCACCTGCGACACGGTCGGCATCATCGCCCCGGCGGTGCAAATGGTCGCGGCGTGGCAGGTGGCCGAGGCGTTGAAGGTGCTGTCTGGCCATCCTGAAGCCCTGCGTCCGGATCTGTGGGCGGCCGATGTGTGGGCCGGAAAGTTCCAACGTTTGGACGTTTCGCGTTGGCGCGATCCGACCTGTGCGGTGTGCGGCGACGCGCCGACATTTCCGCTGCTAAGCGCGCCGGACGATGTGGCGGTGACGCTGTGCGGACGCGATGCGGTGCAGGTGACGTTGCCGACGGCACCGGATCTAAACGTGCTCGCGCGCACGCTGGGCCCGGCGCTGCTGCTCAGTAACGAATATCTGGTGCGCTGGCGCGATGGTGAACGCGTCGCCACCTGTTTTCGTGACGGCCGCGTGATCGTGCAGGGGGTCAATGATGCCGCCGGCGCGCGCGCGGTGTGCGCGCGCTGGCTGGGCGGCTGAACGCGGACTTAGGCGCCGTACAGGTGCTGCGCCGCGATCAGCTCAGCCACCGCCGGCGGCACCAGTTGCCGCCACGACTGCCCGGCGGCGAGGCGCGCGCGCAGCGAGGTGCTGGACAGTTCCGGCAGCGGCGCGTGCGCGTCGTCGTCGTCGAAGCCGCGGCGCGGGACGGCGATGATCTCGACCAGATCGCGCAGTTCGGCTCCGCGATACCAATGGCCCATATCCGCGGCGGTGTCGCTGCCGCCGACCAACGACCAGCGCCAACCGGGCTGCGCCGCGCGCAGGGTGCTGATCAAGTTGAAGGTGTAGCCGCCGGGATTGCGCTGTTCATCGTCGCGCACGCGCACGAAGCCGAGGCGATCGAAAGCAGCGTGGCTTAACGCCCAGCGCTCGGCCCATGGCCCGAGGTTTTTGTGATAGGCGTGCTCGGCGACCGGCAGCACCCAGACCTCGTCGACGTTGCCCATCACGTAGGCCCAGGTCGCGCACAGCACATGGCCCAAATGCGGCGGATCGAAACTGCCGCCGAACAGTGCGATGTGCCGGGTTGCCGAAGCGTTAGCCGTTTGCGCCATGACGTGGTGCTACGATGGTCACGGCCCGCGCAACGGCGAGTGCGCCGCGTGTTCTTCGTAGCGCCGCAGGCTCTGGCATCACCTTTGCATACCCGCCGCGAACCCTGTCACCCCGACCAAGCGACCACCATGACCCAGCACGTTTTCCAGACCGAAGTCACGCAACTTTTGCAGTTGATGATCCACAGCCTCTATTCCGAGCGTGAGATTTTCCTGCGTGAACTGATCTCGAATGCGTCGGATGCCTGCGATAAATTGCGCTTCCTGGGCCTGACTAAGCCGGATTTGCTGGCCGGTGATGATCAACTGCGCGTGACCATGCAGCCCGACAGCGCGGCGAAGACCCTGACCATCACCGACAATGGTGTCGGTCTGACCGAGGCCGAGGCGATCGAGCATTTGGGGACCATCGCCAAATCCGGCACCAAGGCGTTTCTGGAAAAGCTGGGCCAAGAAAAAGCCAAGGACGCGAACCTGATCGGGCAGTTCGGTGTGGGCTTCTATTCGGCGTTCATGGTCGCTGATCGCGTGGTGGTCGAAAGCCGCTCGGCGTCGGCCAGCGCCGATCAAGGCGTGCGCTGGGAATCGACCGGCGACGGCAATTACGCGACTGAGCCGATCACCCGCGCGCTGCGCGGCACCACCATCACGCTGCATTTGAAGGATGACGCGAAGGACTTTGCCGAGAGCTGGCGCCTGCGCGAATTGATCAAGAAATACAGCGACTACGTGGTGTATCCGGTGTTGCTGCCGAAGTACCTCAGCGATGAAGAAGTAAAAAAAGGTACCAAGGCCGAGCTCGAACAGGTCAACGCCGGTCAGCCGTTGTGGACCCGCGCCAAGGACGAAATCACCGACGAGCAGTATTCCGCCTTCTACAAATCCGCCTGCCGCCAATGGGACGAACCGGCCAGTCGCCTACACTTCACCGTCGAAGGCACGCTGTCGTTCACCGCGCTGTTGTTCATCCCTAGTCAGAAACCGATGGATTTGTTCGACCGCGAACGCCGCGGTTTGGGCCTGTATGTTCGCCGCGTGTTTGTGATGGACGACTGCAAGGATCTGCTGCCCGAATATCTGCGTTTCTTGCGCGGTATCGTCGACAGCGACGACCTGCCGTTAAACGTCAGCCGCGAGATTCTGCAGCAGCAGGATACGGTGCAGAAGCTGCGCAAACAGTTGGTTAAACGCGTCCTGGACCACCTGCAGAAATTGGCTTCCTCGAACGATGAGAAAGAGAAAGAAGCCTGGGCCGCGATCGACGCGACGTTCGGCCCGGTGCTGCGCGAAGGCATCGTTTCGGACCACGAGAACAAAGACAAACTGGCCCGCCTCGCGCGCTTTCACTCGACCGTGACGGTGAAGGTCGAAGGCGACGCAAAGCCCGTAAAAACCAGCCTAGAAGACTATGTCCGCCGCATGCCGGCCGAGCAGCAGGCGATCTATTTCGTCACCGCGTCAACGTTGGAGGCCGCGCGTACCAGCCCGCATTTGGAAGGCTTCACGCGTAAAGGTTACGA
>JBBROQ010000254.1:0-3962 GCA_038229115.1 Planctomycetota bacterium
GATGACGTTCTTGGAATGGCCGTGGGCGCTGTCGACCACCAGCACATCGACGCCGGCAGCGACCAGCGCTGCGGCGCGTTCCAGATCGCCGGCGCCAACCGCGGCGCCGACGCGCAGCCGGCCGCGCGCGTCTTTGCTGGCGTGTGGATAATGTTCCTGCCGTTCAAGATCTTTGATCGTGATGAGGCCGACCAAACGCCCTTTGCTGTCGGCCAAAATCAGCTTTTCGACCTTCGCCTGATACAGCAGTTCTTTGGCTTCTTTGAGGCCGATCTTGGGCGAGGCGGTGACCAGCTTTTTGGTCATTACTTCGGTGATCGGAGTGTCGTCAGAACGATGATATTTCAAATCGCGGCGGGTAACGATGCCGACGACTTTATTGTCCTCGGCGAGAATCGGGATGCCGCTGATGTGATGTTTGGCCATCATTTCCATCGCCGCGCCAACCGTCGCGGCGGTGGTCAGGGTTTTCGGATCGACGATCACGCCGTTCTCGCTGCGCTTCACTTTTTCGACTTCGAGCGCCTGCGTTTCGAGCGACAGATTTTTGTGAATGATCCCAATGCCACCCAACTGCGCGAGGGCGATGGCCAAGCGATGTTCGGTGACGGTGTCCATGGCCGAGGACAGCACCGGAATGTTCAGGCGGATGCGCTTGGTTAGCTGCGTCGAGACGTCGGTGTCTTTCGGTACCACGTCGCTGCGGTTGGGCACCAACAGCAGATCGTCGAAGGTAAGACCGTCGTCGGGCAGGATGGTGGCCATAGACATTCCCTCGAAAAAACCGCGGCGAGAGCCGGTTTTGCGCGCGATCCGGAGACCGCTGCGAAGCCCTCGCCAGCAAGAGGGCGGGATGCTAAAGCGAAGGTGACGGGCGCAACCGCTGCGCTTATCAGCTGCATTTTCCAACGCTGCAACGCGGCAGCCGACCCTGTGCGCTGGCGGATTGGGATGGCCTTCCTACAAGCCTGCGATGCGTGCTGAGCTGAAATATCGTTTGGGTCTGGGATCGATCATGGGTGCGGTGCTGCTGACCGTCCTGTGCCTGGATGTCGCATACCAAGTGGTCTGGGGAGTATTGGGCTTCGGCGTGCTTGGCGCGGTGCTGGGCTGCCGCGAGTTCGCGCGCTTAGCACGCGCACATGCACCTGGCGTGCAGCGACTGCCGATGACGGCGATCAGTGTGCTGCTGGTGCTGTCCGCCTTTGCGCCGCTGCTGTCAAGTTGTCCCTGTGTGGCGACGAAACCGTGGGCGGGGCTGATCCTGGCGCTTGGTTTCGGTTGGGCGGCGGTGCGGCAGATGAGTCGTTTGGGACCTGACGGCACGGTGGCGAATCTGGGTGCGACGATGTTGGGCATCGTCTACATCGGGTTGACGCTGCATGTGCTGAGCCTGCTGGCGCTGCTGCCGGAACGTGGCGGGTTGTTCCTGATGCTGGCGGTCGCGACGGTGAAATTTGGAGATGTTGCGGCATTCTTCGGCGGACGTGCGCTCGGTGGCCGGCTGTTTGGCGTCGGGCGGAAAATGGCGCCGGCGATCAGCCCGGGAAAAACCTGGGAAGGATTCGCGTGCAGTTTCATCGGCGCGGTCGGCGCGGCCTATGGCTTCACCGCGTTGTTCGACGCGGTGTTTCATCGTGAATTATTCGCAGGTCACTTGTTTGCGGGTAACTGGCAGCCGCTGATCTGGGGCTTGGCCTTGGGCCCGGCCGGAGCCGCCGGCGACTTGATCGAAAGCTGTCTGAAGCGCGATGCGGCGGTAAAGGACAGCGGCACGATTTTACCGGGTTTCGGTGGATTTTTAGATTTGTTTGACGCGCTGGTTCTGGCTGCGCCGGTGGCGTATCTGTTGGCGTCAGTGCTCTAAACAGAGCCAGTCAGGCCGCAGGCGCGCGCAGCGGAATTGCGATCAGGCCGCGCGCCAACAGCACCGCCAGATATTGAACCATCAGGCTGCGCGCTTCCAGATGGCCAAGCTGGAAGCGCTCGGCCAACCACTCGATCAGCAGCGCGACCGAACGTTGGCCGTCGATCAGCTGATAGATTTCCAACTGCAAACCATCGACCCAATATTTTTTTGCGCGTCGCAGTTTCAGCGTCTTGGCCAGCGGCGACAACATGCCGTTATAAACGAGTTCGACCGTGATGACGATACCCCGTTCGTGCGGTGCGCGCGTAACGTGCTGATTCTGCTGCGGCAGCGCTTCGAGCTGGCCAGTGAAGGACAGCGCCGCCGGAGATTTGGGCTTGGACTTAAACCACATGTGATTGCCGAGCCAGCGCGTCGAGGTCCAAACGTAGCGCGCGCCGCGGTCCCCACTGTTCGATGGTGTGCAGTCGCTGCGTGTCGCGATCGTGCCACAGCAGCGCTTCGCCCGGCCACCAACGACCCGTGAGCTGATCCAGTGCGCGTGTGCCGCGCCGGCGGAAACGCACGCGCGCACCGGCGCGGCCGTTGATGGTGGCGCTTTCACGCGCATCGATCGCGGCGTGCTCGCCGCGCAGCAGGCGATCTAGGAAGGCAGCTTCGTCATCGCTGCCCAGCAGCACTGAGGCCATGCCGAAGCGGCGGACGCGCAGCTGCACGCGTTTCGGATCGCTAAAATCCATCCGGATATTCGCGGGCTGCGGCAGCACCTCAGTGAAAACGAAACGTGCCGGCAGCGTGATCCGCGCGTTAAACAGCGCCCACTCGCGCGACTCGCCTTCGGCCAACGCGAACGAACGCAGTACCGGTTCCCACACCTCGGTGAACTCGGCCGGTTCAAAGCGCGGACAATACCACTGCAGCAGCAGCTTTGCTGTCGGCAGAAAGGCTGAGGCGTAGGCGGCCTCGCCGGGTTCACCGTGGCCGACCGCACACACGCCGATGGTCGAGAACGTCAGCGGCTGCGGCGGCAGTTTTGCAGTTTCGCGCGCGCGGCGATGGATGTCGTCCATCAGCCGGCGCAGATCCGGCGCGCGTTTTACCGTCTTCCAAATCAGCTGCGCTTGCAGGCCGTCGCGATCGTGAAGTTGCAATTGGCCGTCGTGATCGTCGAGGTGATAGGCCGCGATTTCCCAAGTTTTCGGGATCGACGCCGCGAACCAACGCCACGCCAGACGCGTGGTCGATTGGGATGCTTCAGTGCCCGCCAATCGAGCCTTCGGTGATCGCCATTTCGGCCACCTTGCGGATGCGATCGACGCGCCCGGCTTTGATGTCGACGATGCGATCAGACGCGGCCAGCATCTTATGATCGTGGGTGGCGCTGATGACGGTGACGCCGAATTCCACCGACAGATTTTTGAAGATGTCGATCACCATCGCGCCAGTTTTTAGATCCAGATTCGCGGTTGGTTCGTCGGCGAGCAGGATCGCGGGCTTGTTCGCTAGCGCGCGCGCGATGGCGACGCGTTGTTGTTGTCCGCCGGACAGCTGCCCGGGCGTGTGGTCCAAACGATGATCGAGACCGACGAAGGTCAGGACTTCGACGGCCCGCACGCGCGCCGCCTGATCGTCGACGCCCAGGAATGTCAGCGGCAGCATCACGTTTTCAATCGCGGTCAGGGCGGCGATTAGGTTGTAGGCCTGGAACACATAGCCGATGTGCTTGCCGCGGAAGTACGCGAGTTCGCGTGAGGCGAGTTTCGGCAGGCTGACCGAGCCGACGGTGATCTCACCGTTGCTGGGCCGATCGAGTGCGCCGATCATGTTAAACAGCGTCGATTTGCCCGAGCCCGACGGGCCCATGATCGCCAGATATTCGCCCTGATAGATGGTCAGGTCGATGCCCTTGAGCGCGAACACCTGCTCGCCGCCAGAGCGGTAGATTTTGTCGACGCCGGTGACGGTGATCAGCGGTGTGGCGGTCGCTCCTGAAGGTCGAGTGGTAGTGGTCATGTCAGTTCACAACTCAATACGGCAGGTGGTTGCTGGCTTTGGTCAAAAACACGATGCCAACGCAGAACATCGTCACCAA
>JBBROQ010000255.1:0-3891 GCA_038229115.1 Planctomycetota bacterium
CCTGGGCGCGAACAACTGCCTGGGCGCGAACAGTCGCCCTCACGCAACCCGCGCGCATGACTGTCGCTCCGGTGCCGCCCGTCGCCAACAACGACGTGATCTCCAGCGACACCGATGCCTTCACGGCGGTAATCGGACGCGGCGACGAACGGCGCGTCGGACCGTATCGCCTGCTGCGCAGTCTGGGCCGTGGCGGCATGGGCGCGGTGTATCTGGCCGAACCGATGGCGCCGTGTCCGGTGCCGAACGGGACCCAGGTGGCCCTGAAGATCCTGCGCAAAGTCACCGACGAAGAACGCAAGCGCTTCGAGCGTGAAGCGCGGTATTTACAGTCGCTTTCGCATCCCGGCATCGTGCGCGTGTTCGATCACGCCGAGCATCAGGGCTATCCGTATTTGGTGATGGAACTCATCGACGGCCGACGCCTTGACCAATTGATTGAGCAGGGCCAGCGCCTGGATGAACGCACCTGCGTAGAACTCGGCATTAAGGCGTTGGAAGCGCTGCACGTCGCGCATCTGGCCGGCATCCTGCATCGCGACATCAAGCCCAATAACATCATGGTCGACGTGCAGCATGGCGTGCGCCTGCTCGACTTCGGCTTGGCCCAAAGTCTCGACGGCGAATCGCGCCTGACGCGCACCGGCAACATCGTCGGCACGCCGGCCTATATGAGTCCCGAACAGGCGTGCGGTGAAGACCTCAGCACGCGCTCGGACGTCTATAGCATGGGCGCTTGCCTGTACGAATTGCTGACCGGATTTCAGCCGTACTCGGCCGACAACCCGATGGCGACTTTGCGCCGGATTTTGGATGAGCCGCTGACGCGACCGTCGCGGTTGCGCCGGAACCTGACCCGGCCACTGGAAACGGTGGTGATGAAGGCGATGGCGAAGGCCGCGCGCGATCGCTACGCCAGCGCCGAGGCGATGGCCGATGATCTGCGCCGCTGTCGCGATGGCCGGCCGATCCGTGGGCGCCTGCCGTCGCGGTTGGTGCTGGGCTGGCGATGGAGCTGGCGGCATCGGCGCACGCTGATGATGGCCGCGCTGATCGGATTCGTGCTGATCGCGGCGGCGACGGTGGCGGTGCGACGCGCGCTGCGGGCCGCGGTGCCGGCCACGGTGGCGGACCTGGGCGATGCGTGGGTGGTGGAATGGCATCAGGACGCGGACTTGGATGCGACGCGCAATACCTTGACCAATCATGAGCCGCTGGGCAAAGGGGTGAAACTCGCGCAGTTACCGCCAGTGATCGGACCAGTGCGACTGAGCGTGACGATCGAACGGACGGACAATACCGGTGGTTTCGATACGCCGGGCCTGGTGCAGTTGCTGCTGAGCGATCGCGATTTGGGGCGCGGTTATCGGCTGCTGTATCAACACGAACGCGACGGCGATCGCTTAGTCCTGATGCGCGAGGACAAGGTGGTGCTGACGCGCGATCTGGGTCCGGCGACCAGCAGCGAACCGCTGAGGCTGAGCCTGGAGCGCGAAGACGCGAACCTGACTGCGCGCGCTGGAGATGCGGTGGCGCTGCGCTTTCGCGACTTAGTTCCGATCGAAGGCGCCGAGGCCGCGGCGGTGTATGTGGCGTTCACGCCCGACGCGTTGCAGGTGCGCGCGCTGACGTTGGAGCGTCGGCGTTCTGGTCTTTCAAGCGCGCCGTTGGCGACTGCCGACACGCTGCGTCAGGACGGGCGCTATGCCTCGGCGTTGAAGCTGTACGAGGCGTTTTTGCGCGATCATCCCGAAGCACCACAGGGCCGCGATGCGCGCTTACGCTTGGCATTGTGCGTTGAGGCGTTGGGCGATGACGAACGCGCGTTGACGCTGTACCGCGACGCTATCAGCGCCAACGCTGGCGCGCCGGATTATGTCGCGCTGGCCACGTTTCATGCCTGGAGCTGCGCGCTGCGGTTGGGCCGATACGAGGAATCTGACGGATATTTCGCCGCGATTCGCCGCGGCTACGACCTCGACACGTTGCTGCGCGCGGTGCCGCAGGACGTGCTCGGGAAACTGGTCTATGACTACCTGACCCGAGCCGAAAAATTGGCCGCCGAGGCACCGGCGCGCGCCGCCGGGCTGTATACCACCGCGGCGCAGTTGGCCGCGTTTTTGAAACTCACCGACGCAATCAGCCAAGGCCAGACCGGCGCCGGCGATCTATTCCTAGCGCTGGGGCGGTTGGAGGAGGCGCGCAGCGTCTACGACGCCACCGCCACCGATCAGCGTCTGCCGGTCGGCCTGCGCCTGAAGGCGACCTTGAAACTGGCCGAGGTCGCGCGCGTCGCCGAACAATTCGACGATGCCGAGCGCACGTATCGCGAAGTCATTGCGCACGCCGCTGACGAAGAAGTGGCGCCGTGGGCGCGGTTATGGCTGGGCGACTTGGCGTTGGAACGCGGCGACAGCGTCGGCGCGTTGGGGACCTGGGGCGCGTCGAGCGAGAACCTCAGCGATCCTGGCCGTATCATGCTGGCGCTGGTTGACAGCAGCGCCGCCTTTCCGGATTCGAACGACCGCTTCTTCGCTAATGATTGCCTGTATTTCGTCGCGCGGCGCGCGCTTTTAATCGGCGAGCGGCAACGCTATCGCGACGGTCTTGAAAGCGTGGTGCGCGCCGGGCCGGCAAATGATTGGCCGACACCGCTCGCGCATCATTTGCTGGAACGACTGCCGCTCGAACCGCAGCACCGCGACTGATGCTTTAGCGTCGCAGTGCTGCGCTTGACGACCTCAGTCGTCTGCAGCACTGCGACGACCTCAGTCGTCTTCGGCGTCAGGCGCGGCCGGGTCGTCGTCGAGGTCCTCTTCCATGTCTTCGTTCTCGTCGTCAACGATGCCCAGGAACTCGTCCAGGGCGTCGCGGATGGCTTCGTTCATGCGATAGCCTTCGCTCTTGAGCAACTTGATGATGTCTTCTTCGAGGGCCATGGCGCGCTCCGTCTTTTCAGGGTCGAGGGTCGGTCTAACGGCGACCACAGGGCACGCTAGGGGCGAGTCACTGCGTCCGTCGTTAGGGTGGAGCGGTGAGGTAGTCCACGCGCCTGATGAAGTCAATGCCTCGACGTTTGCGCCCCTGCCACGGCGCGCTCGACTGCGGCCATGACCACAGCTGCGGCCTCCTCATCTGCTTCCGCTTCACCTGCGTCCGCTCCGGCGCGCATCGGCATCGTCACCATTAGCGACCGCGCCAGTCAAGGTGTGTACGAGGATCTCGGCGGGCCGGCGATCCGCGCCACGCTGCACGCATATCTGCGGTCACCGTGGCAGGAATTCTACCGCCTGATTCCCGACGATCTGGACGGCATCAGCGCGACGCTGCGCGCGCTGTGCGATGACGAGCACTGCGACTTAGTGGTGACCACCGGCGGCACCGGGCCCAGCCCACGCGATGTCACGCCGGAGGCGACCGAAGCGGTGTGTGATAAAATGATGCCCGGCTTTGGCGAGCTGATGCGCGCGACCTCGCTGCGCTTCGTGCCGACCGCGATCCTGTCCCGGCAAACCGCGGGCATCCGGGGGCGCACTTTGCTGATCAATCTTCCCGGCAAACCCAAGAGCATCCGCGAGTGTTTGGACGCGGTGTTTCCCGCGGTGCCGTATTGCCTCGACCTGATCGGCGCGGCGTACCTGGACACCGATCCCGCCGTCATCACTGCCTTCAGGCCCAAAGCGAACTGAGACGAATCTGACATGACTACTCCTGTCCGCTGGGGCATCCTGGGCACTGGCTCCATCGCCCGACAATTCGCACGCGACCTGCCGCACGCGGGCAACGCCACCCTGGTCGCGGTCGGTTCGCGCACGCCGGAAAACGCCACGTCATTCGCGCATGAATTTTCCGTCGCGCGCGCACACAGCAGCTACGCCGCGTTGGCCGCAG
>JBBROQ010000256.1:0-3858 GCA_038229115.1 Planctomycetota bacterium
CCGCGACCCTCGACGATCTCGGCTATGACGCGCTCGACCGCCTGGTCGAAAGCGGCTTCAATTGGCTGTACCTATTGGGCCTGTGGGGCACCGGGCCGCTCAGCCGCGCGGCCTCGCTGCACGACGCGCAGTTAAGGCAATATTTGAAGTCGGTGCTGCCGGACGTGACCGATGACGACATCGCCGGTTCGCCGTTGGCGGTCGCGGATTACGCCGTGCCGGAAGCGCTCGGCGGCGATGCGGCGCTGGCGCGCCTGCGCGCGCGCGCGCGGGCGGCCGGGCTGTCGCTGATGCTCGACTTCGTGCCCAACCATGTCGGCCTGGATCATGCGTGGGTGCGCGAGCGGCCGGAACTTTTGATCGTCGGCGACGAAGCCGTCGCGCGCGCGCGACCCGAAGCGTGGACGAAACAACACGGGCGTTATCTGGCTCACGGCCGCGATCCGTTCTTTCCGCCGTGGCGCGACACGGTGCAGTTGGACTACGCCAACCCCGACTGCCAAGAGGCTATGATCACGCTGGCCTCATCCGTGGCTGCGCGCTGTGACGGTCTGCGCTGCGACGAGGCGATGCTGCTGTTGCCGGACGTGTTCCAGGGCACCTGGGGCCGAGCCATGCCACCGTTCTGGCAGCGCTGTTTGGAGCGCGTGCGTGGCGCCCATCCCGGCACGCTGTTCATGGCCGAAGTGTATTGGAACCGAGAATACGAACTGCAGCAGGTCGGCTTCGATTTCACCTATGACAAGCTGCTCTACGACCGCTTGTTAACCGACGACGCCGAAGCAATCCGCGCGCACCTGCGCGCCACCGCGGATTTTCAAAAGCACTGCGTGCGCTTCCTGGAAAACGACGACGAACAACGTGCCGCCGCGCGCTTTCCCTACCCCGACCATCATCGCGGCGCGCTGTTTATCACCGGCATGGTGCCTGGTCTGCTGCTGTGCCATCACGGCCAGGAAGACGGCCGCACCCTGCACAGTTCCCTGCACGCCCGCCGCCGTCCGGCTGAACCCGGCAGCGCCGCACATCGGCAGGCCTATCGCGACCTCATGCAGTTGCTGAACGAACCAGCGCGCAATGACGGCGTCTGGCATCTTCTGGAACCCAAACATATCGGCGGTCGCAGTCTGATCGCCTGCCTGTGGTTGATGCCCGCGCACCATGCGTTGTTGGTGATCGTCAACGCCAGTTGGCAACCAGCCACCGGCGCGGTCGACGCCGGACCATTGGCCGGACGCGACCATCAGTTTCAGGATTGTTTTGCCGGCAGCCCATCGTTCACGCTCGCCGGCGAGGAACTCGCCCGCGGTGGCGTGCGCGTTGAATTGCCGGCGTGGGGCGCGCGCGCATTCCGGGTGTTGCCGGCGAAATGAGCACAGGAACCTGCGGTCGCGAAAACTTGATTCTCTGGGGTGCTGCGAGCGCTTGTGGCTTGGTGATCGGAACCCTCGCCGCGCTTTATTTTTTCAGCGTAAACAGAATCGAAGTGAACCAAGGCTCGGGTGAAGTATCTGCGCAGACAGAGATATTCGGGTTTCACTTACAGCGACGTATCCTGACACCTCATATAGGGGCGGCAGCGTTTCCGCGCGGTGATTGGTTGGTGTGTTCGGAAGTTCGACCTGCATTTGGACCTGCGCCATTTCAGAGTCGAACCTGTACAGGAAAACATGTCGGAACGCTGCGCGAACTTGATGCTTTGGTGGAATTAGACGCGATCAAAAAGGAGGAGCTGCAAACCATAGTGCACGCCGTTTTCTCCGGTGATGAGAAGACGGCCACCGCCGCAATGGCAGAATCGGCAAGAAAGTTCGAAGCTGGACAACGCGCTGAGGCAAACAGCGACAAGGCGCGATAGATAACTGGCAATACAAGCATGCATTCGGGATAAATCGCCCAGCCGGAATTGCTCCGCCCTCAGCCCTCAGCCGCCACCGCATCCGGCTCAGCCTTCGGTTTGTGCTTCGCCGCCGCGCCCAACAAACCTTTGAACAACGGATGCGGCTCAACTGGGCTGGATTTGAATTCCGGGTGGGCCTGCGTGGCGACAAAGAACGGGTGATCTTTCAGTTCGATGATTTCAACCAACGATTGTTCCGGCTTGGTCGCGTCGGGAATGTAGAGCCCGGTGAACAGCATGCCGGCTGTTTCGAAGGCGGCGCGATAGGCATTGTTGAATTCGTAACGATGGCGATGGCGTTCATGCACAACGTCGGCGCCGCCATAGCATTTGGACGTACGGCTGGTCTTGCGCGTCAGCGTGCACGGATAACTGCCCAGGCGCATGGTACCGCCAATCTGCACGATCTCTTTCTGATTGTCCATCAGCACGATCAACGGGTGCGGCGTCTTGTCGTCCATCTCGGTCGAATTGGCGCCTTCCAAGCCCAACGCATTGCGCGCGAATTCAATCGACGCGGCCTGCATGCCCAAACACAGACCCAAATACGGAATGCCATGTTCGCGGGCAAATCGGATCGCTTTCAGTTTGCCTTCGAATCCGCGTCGGCCGAAACCGCCCGGCACCACGATGCCGTCGACATGCTTCAATTTTTCTTGCCAGTTCTCGTCTTTTTCCAGCGATTCGCTTTCGATGCGGACGATGTTGGCCTTCACCAGATGCGCGAATGCGGCGTGGTCGATGGATTCGGTGACCGATTTATAGGCGTCCTGATGATTAATATATTTGCCGACCAACGCGATGGTGACGGTATCTTTAGGATTCTTGATGTGGCGCACCATCAAGTCCCACGCCTTCATGTCGCATTCGCGCACGGCCAGGCCCAATCGCTCGCACAACAGCGTATGCACATCCTGTTTCAGCAGCACCTGCGGCACTTCATAAATGCTGGTGGGCGCGTCGGGCAGATCGACCACATGGGCGGCATCGACATTACAGAATAACGACAGTTTCTCGCGTACATCGCGGCTCAAACCGCGTTCGCTGCGGCACATCATGAAGTCGGGAATGATGCCGATTTCGCGTAGTTTCTGCACACTGTGTTGTGCCGGTTTGGTTTTGATCTCGCCCGCCGCGCGGATGTACGGCACATAGGCCAAATGAATGAACACTACATTGGCGCGGCCGTGTTCGTGGCCGAACTGACGCACGGCTTCCATGAATGGCAGGCCTTCGATATCGCCGACCGTGCCGCCGACTTCGCTGATGACCACATCGACGTCGTCAGTCGCTAAGAGCTTGACCGTGGATTTGATCTGATTGGTGACGTGCGGAATCACCTGCACGGTGCCGCCGTTATATTTGCCCTGACGTTCGTTCTGGATGACCGCCAAATAGATCGAACCGGCGGTGACGGTGGAATAGCGCGAACACGGTTGATTCAGGAAGCGTTCGTAATGGCCCAGATCCAGATCCGTTTCGGCGCCATCATCAGTGACATAGACTTCGCCGTGCTGAAACGGATTCATGGTGCCCGGATCGACATTCAGATACGGATCCAATTTCTGGATGCGCACCGAATAACCCATGTTCTTCAGCAATCGCCCGATCGATGCCGAAGCAATGCCCTTCCCCAGCGAACTCACCACGCCGCCGGTGATAAAGATATGTTTGCACGGCACCGGGCGTTTGCTGGCGGCGGGCGTATTCATGGCAGGCGTGGGCATGATAAACGTTCAGTTGGCGGGGGTACGATTGATGGAATGAACAGCGGCAGCACGAAAGCGTTCCAGAAAAGCATCATAATCGGCGCGCACATCGATGCCGGGCGTGGCGTTGGCGACCACGGCGCAGGCGATACCGATACCGGCCTCCAACGCGCGCAGTTGCTCCAGCTTTTCGGTATGTTCCAGGCGGCTGTGCGGCAGCGCGCCATAACCCAACAGCACTGCGCGGCG
>JBBROQ010000257.1:0-3756 GCA_038229115.1 Planctomycetota bacterium
GCAGGTCAGTCGCTTGGCGCAAACGTGGGCCGGACCGACGCATCTGAACGTGCCGCTACGCGACCCCCTGCCGCCGCTTCCGGATCCGGCCTGGACTCCGGCGACGATTTCAAATGAGGCGCTGCTTGGGCGCGGGCCGGCGACGCCGTTCACGCTGCGCACGTTCGCCGCCGCAACGCCAATCGATCCGGCGCTGATCGCCACACTGAAGCTGCGCCCAGGCCTGCGCGGCGTGATCGTCGCCGGCTGTCAAAGCGAGCCGATGACGTCGGACAATCCGGCCTTCGCGCTCGCACGCGCCACCGGCTTTCCGCTGATCGCGGACGCGCCCAGCCACCTGCGCACGCCGGACGCGCCGAACCTGATCAGCACCTTCGACGCGTTGGCCACTGGTGCGCTCGCCGAGGCGCGGGCCGAGCTGGTCATTCAACTCGGCCCAACGCCGCTGACCCGCGCGGCGTACGAATGGTGTGACCGGCAGCGCTGTCCGTGGCTGACGTTTTCCGGCGGTAAAAACCAGGACTTCCTGCATCGCGCGTGGGCGACAATCGAAGGCGGTTGGGGCGCTGCGTTGACCGCACTCGCCCAAATCCTGACGCCCGGCAATCCGGCGTGGTGTGAGCGTTGGGTCGCCGCAGACGCGGCGGCGCAGCAGGTCCTGAGCGAACGCACGTTGGCGTTGGGATGGAGCGAATCGCTCGCCACCAGCCTAAGCGTCAACCATCCCGGTTTCGCGTTTGTGCAGCTGGCCTCGTCGATGGCGGTGCGGCATGCGAATCTACACCTGCGACCTTCAGCGCGGCCGATCCACAGCAACCGCGGCGTGAATGGGATCGACGGCACGCTGGGAACTTTTTTAGGCTTGGCCCACGCTCACGCTCGGCGTGGGCTGCTGCTGATCGGTGATCTGGCGGCGCTGCATGATCTGCCGGCCTTGGCCAGCGCCGGACTCGCCAAGGCCGGGGGCGCGATCGTGGTGCTCAACAACGGCGGTGGCGCGATCTTCGATTACCTGCCGGTGGCGCAGGTGCCTGACTACGAGCACTGGGTGCGCACCAGCCACGCGTTGACCTTTGCCGGCGCGGCGACGATGTTCGGGCTGGTCCATCACGACTGCGTTTCTGCCAAGGATTTACGCTCGGCATTGGATGCATCCGCGAACGATCAGCGCCTGTACTTGATCGAATGCCGTTTCCCCGGCATCAGTGGTGCGGACACGGTCAGTCAGCATCGCGCCCTGATCCAAGCCGCCGGCAACGCGGCGACCGCGAGCGGGGTATGATTCCGCACATGCGCCGCGCGTTCACATTATTGGAGCTATTGGTCGCCACCGGCGTGTTCGTGGTCGGATTCGTCGCGGTGTTCGGACTGTTCCTAGCCGGCATGCGTTTTCGCAAACTGGCGGACGACACCACCCGCGGTGCGCTGGCCGCGTCGTCCTTGGTGCATGAAATCCGAATCGATTCAGGAACTGAAGACATCGGCGGTGCAGGCATCGAACCGCATGAGCCTGGCGACTACATCGGCAACGGATTAGCTGGTGCGGGCAATCAGGGCGCCGGTTCACCCGACGTCGCAATGACGGATGAGCTTTACCCGTATCCGCAGCAGCCTGGCACCTGGTTCCGCGTGATTGATAGCACCGATGTGCTGGGCAGCCGTGTGGCTACCGACGCGCCAACTACTGAACCGGTCAATCAGCCGAATTTGAGCAACACGCTGCATGTGAAATTGCTGGTCCTGCCGTTCTCGACCACCGACGCGAAGCTGACTTTCACTGAGCTGCAACGGCGGCTGCGTATACGCGACGATGCCGGCACGTTGTTGAAGCCGACCAATGCAGAAGAGACCAAGGCATTCCTCGACACCCTAGTTAAACGCGGCCTCGCCACGTACTACGACGCCGTGATCCTGCGCCAACCGCACTGGCTGTTTACTCGGTAATTTTCAGCGGTTTCGCTGCGCGGCGTTCACTCAAACGCCAAGTGCAGATTCACTCTGCGCTGCAGATCCGCCGATACAGCGCGCAGTATTCTTTGGCCACCGATTCCCACGAATGGTCGGCAGCCATTGCGCGCAATACCGCTTTGCGCCATTCGTCCGGGAAGTGCTGAAACAGGCCCAAGGCGCGATCCAGGACGCTGGAAAAATGCCCGAGATCCATCGGTCCGAATGAGAAGCCGTTGCCGTGGCCGGTGGCGACGTCCTCGACCGTGTCGGCCAGACCGCCGGTGAAACGCACGATCGGCAGCGTGCCATAGCGTTGCGAATACATCTGGGTCAGACCGCAGGGTTCAAAGCGGCTGGGCATCAGAAAGACATCGGCGCCGGCGATGAAGCGGTGCGCGAGTTCTTCGTTGTAGCCGTACCAGGCGTATACCCAGCCCGGATGCTTGGCCTGCAAGTGCGCCAGCCGCTGCTCCAGAACCGTGTCGCCGGCGCCCAGCACCATCAACTGCAAACGCCCGGCAAGGATGTACGGCGTCACCGCGTCGATGACCAAGTCGATGCCCTTTTGTTCGACCAGGCGGCTGACCACGGTCATCAGGCATGCGCCTTCCGCGTGATAAAGCCCGCATTCTTCGCGTAGTTGCTCTTTGCAGGCGGCTTTCCCGCTGAGGTGCTTGCGATCGAAATTCGTGCTCAAGTGCACGTCCGTCGCCGGATCCCATTCGTCGGTGTCGATGCCATTGGTGATGCCGATGAGTTTGTACGCGTGGCCGCGCATCACCGCCTCCAGGCCGTAGGCGAACTCGGGCGTCTGGATTTCTTCGGCGTAACGGCGGCTGACGGTGGTGACGCGATCGGCGAACACGACGCCGGCCTTCAGCAGGTTCAGCTTGCCGTAGTGCTCGACATGCAGCGGATTAAACAGCGCCCAATCCAGTCCGGTCAGCTTCATATCGAAGTGCCAGAACGCGCCCTGATACGCGATGTTGTGAATCGAAAACACCGAGCGCGTCGCCGGCAGCACGCTGTTGTAGCCGCGTTCTAGCAGCGCCGGCACCAAGCCCGCCTGCCAATCGTGCGCATGGACCACGTGGGGAATCCAGCCCAAGTAGCCCGGCAGCGCCAACGCCGCTTTGCAAAACAGCGAGAAACGCCGGCAATTGTCCTCGTAATCGGCAGTGGGCGTCGGGCCGTAAACGCCGTCGCGGTCAAACAACTCATTACACGCGATCAGGTAAACGGTCAGCCCATCGATGACGCAGGTACCGATGCCCACGGCGTGATCGACGCCGCCGGTTTCGATCGTCATCGGTTGCGCGCCCCAGCTTAAACCATGCGCCTGCGCCTCGATAATCGCGCGACGATAACCGGGAATCACCACCCGCGCATCCTGGCCCGCGCGCACCAACGCCCGCGGCAGCGCGCCTGCGACATCGGCCAAACCACCGGTCTTTACCAGCGGCACCATCTCGCTCGCCACGTGCAGAATGCGCATCGACTTGGCCATGCCCCCACCTCGCGGGGCGTGGTGGTAGCCAGCGCCGCCAGCCAGTCTACCCCACAGAACTGCGGTAATTCGCACTGCTTAAACGCAGCGCAGATTGCGACTGCCGGCCTCGCGGTAGCTTGCGCGGCCATGCCCAGCGTCGTTGAAAAAACCGTGTTCATCGAAACCTTCGGCTGCCAGATGAACTTGGCCGATACCGAAGTGGTGTCAGCACGGCTGGCCGAGGCTGGCTATCGTGCGGTCGACAGCGTCGCCGCGGCGACGCTGGTTCTGTACAACACCTGCGCCGTGCGCGACCA
>JBBROQ010000258.1:0-3718 GCA_038229115.1 Planctomycetota bacterium
CGTCTTCGCCGTCGTCGGCGCTCCAGCCAAACGCGCCCAGCGCGAACCGATAGCCGGCCACACCCGGATCGTCCCAGGTGCGCGCGCCTGGCAGACGCCGACCGTCGCGATCGACGAACCAGACCCGCAGCGCCGGATCCAGGTCCGGCCGGCCGTCGTGATCGGCGTCGGCGAAAGCGCCGAAATCTACCGTGGTTTCAGACCCGTTACCGCCATCGGGATCGACCAGCGCTTGGCCGGCGGCATCCGCTTCCACGCGCGACACGCTGCCGTTGCCATCGCGGTCGGCGCGCGTCAGCAGCGCCGCCGTGACGGCTTCGCCAAGTTGTTCGACTGCGCCGGCGCCGAACAAATGCGGCGTGTTGCGGCCGCTCGGCCCGCTGCGGCCAATGGTCGCGCCCGCGCCGGCGTCGCCGTAGGGCACGTTGTGGCAGACGATGCAGGATTGCGCGCGCGCGGCGCGCATCGCCGGCACACCGGGATGTACGCGCGCTTCGCCGGCGCCCTCGCGAGTGGTGAACTCATGGCAGAACAGCGCGCGTCCAGCGGCGCTGGCCTGCGCCGGATCGGCAGCGATCAGCGCCGCAGCCGTCGTGTGGTCGACGTGCACGCGCGCGGGTTCGGCGCTGTAGGCCGCGAGCGCGAGCGCCGAGCAAAGCCAGGTTACGGCGCCGGCGCGACGCACAGCAGGTCGCCTTTGTTCTCTCCCTGATCCAGACCCAAACGCACATTCGCCAACAGCACCTGCGCCAGCGGCAGACGCACGTCGCTGCGCTCGACGTCGATGGTCAGCGTCACGCTGGCACCAGCCGGCAGATGCAGCCGCGGATTCGACGCACTCCGATAAGCAGGCAAAAACCAGTCGGCGTGCAACGCAATCGCGGCGCGATTGACCAGCGTTAGGCGCGCTTGGCGGTCGCCCTGACGCGCGAGCGCGTAGACGACTGTCAGCGAATTGAAGCGGGCGTCGGGTGTCTGCGGCAAGACCGGCAGCGCGGTCGCCGGCGGCGCGGCGATGACCAATGTGGTCGCGCGCAATGCTGTTCCGTCCAAGCGCATTTCGTGGGCGATGACGTTTACACTCGCGGCACCGGTCCACGGCAACGTCACCGCCGCGCCGGCCGGAAGATCGATTGGCAAGCGCGCGGGCGGCGGCGAAACGCCGGTGATTTCCAGGCTCGCGGCGATGATGCGGTCGCTGCGGTTGCGCACTTCCAAACCCGCGCTGGTGAAGCGGTGCACCAATGCCTGCGGATTAAAGCCGGCCAGCGCGTCATCGCTTAGGCCGGTCGCGCGCCAGTCGTCATCGACCGGTAGCAGCGCGCGCGCATCGTCGGCGCGCTCGCCCAGCGCTGGGCCGGTGTCGTCATCGTTGAGGCGCACCATCCACACCGCGACGGTCGCTGCGGTAACGCGCGCATCGACCGCCGTGCCGGGAATCAGGATCTCGATGGCGACGCCGGGCAGCAGATGCAGGCGCGGATTCAGCGCGCCGTCGGGCTGCCAACCAAGCACGCGGAAATCTGCGTGGATCACCTGCGAACTGCGATTGAGGACGTGCAGGTCGATGGTGTGGTCGTCGTGGGCGATCGCGGTGTAGGCGACGGCATCGGCGCGGAATCCCGCGTTTTCCCAGGCGGTATGCACCGCGAATGCACGTTCGGTGGGCGGGCGCGCCCCGGCCGATGGCCGGACCGTCAGTACGACTTTGCCCAGCGTCAGCTGCTCAAAGCGTACGGCGCTTTCAGTGCAGTCGCGGTCGCTGCGCGTCACCGCGATCTCGACTGTCGCGGTGGCGCCGGCCGCGGCGCTCAGCTCAGCCGCAGCGGCATCGGTCGCCTGATACGCCGGCAGGCGCAGCGCGGCGGTCAGCGGCTGCGCGCTCAGGTTGCGCACCTCGACTGCGACGCGTTCGGCGCTGAGCGCACGCACGCGATAGGTGATGCCGTCGCCGGCGGTCAGCGGTTCGGTCGGCAAGGTGGTCCAGGTCGGCTCGATCACCAGCACGTCGTCGAAGCCACTGTACGCCGACAGTGGCAGCAGCGGCCACAGCAGGGGGATGATGACAAGCCACGCGATGGCGAACGCGCACGCTGGGGAAAAGGCGGTTTTTGTCATGGATTTGGCAGCAGTTCGACCTGCGCGTCGGCCACTTCTGACGGCGACCAGTGGCCGGGTTCGCGGTGCAGCCGCAACGTGCCGGTGACGCGCGCCAAGCGCCGTTGCCCCGGATCCGCGACTGGCCCACGTGGGGTCACGAATACCAGCGACAGGCTGCGCGCCTCGCAGCTAAGCTCGCAGCACGAAAACTTTGCCGGCGGGGCCAGCACCGCGCCGATGAGGTTGCCGTTCTCAATTAACTGCGGCAGCGGAAACAGCACGCCGATCAGTTCCACAGCAGTGCCGTCGCGTGCGCTGAGTGCATCGGGGAAATGTACGCCGCCGGCGTCGCTGCTGATCGCGGTGAACGCGTCCCATGGCAACACTGCGGCGGTGTGCGGCACGGCAGCGGGCGGCAGCGGTTTGGCGCGCACGCTGTTCCAGCTCAGCCAATTCGCCGCGCCCACGGCGCTGAGCGCGGCCCCAATCAGGATGATCCGGCCAAGCATCAGTGCGCCCGGGCCGTCGTGGTGGAGAGCGATGTCATGTAGCCGGTTGGCGTCGAGGCCGGCAATAGCTCAGCCGATGGCTGATCACCGTGACCGCCGCCGCGTCGCCGCAGGCGTTGCCAGAGCCCGACTGCGAGTGTCGTCAGCAGCACCGCCATGAACGGCCAATGCCATGCTGGAATAGTGGCGAGCGCCGCGCTGACACCGACCGGCCGCGCGTTGATCGGCAGGTACGACGGCAAGCAGCAGCCAGGCGCAACGGTGCCCGACAACGGCGACGGCTGATACGCATAATTGCGGAAAAATACCTGATCGGCGAGCAGTCCGGTGCCTAACGCCGCGACCACCAAACCGCTGACGAACAACGTCATCGCGCGCGTACCCAGCGCCCGCCTAAGCACCAACAGCTCGCCCAGATTGGTCGCCGGTCCGGCGAGCAGAAAGGCAATGCCCGCGCCCGGCGACATACCGGCTAACAGCATGCTCTGCACCACCGGAATCGACGGCACGGTGCAGGTGTACATCGGGATGCCGATCAGCACGACGTAGACCAAGGTCATGAATTTCTGACTGCCGAACCACGCGCCGATCAGGTCCATCGGCAGCAGCGCCAGCACCGCCGCGGCCAGCGCTAAGCCGATCACCAGATCGACGCTGACTTCCGGCGCGAGGTCGCGGAAGCCCCAGCGCGCGGCACTGCGCAGGCGTGTCGGCCACGGCCGCTGATCGTGCTGTGCCGGCAGCGTTTCGGCCGGCTGCGGTTTCAGGATGCGATTGCCGATCAGCCCGGTGATCAGCGCCGCGGTCAGGCAACCGCCAACCAGCAGTGCCGCCATCAACGGACCCAGCAGCGTGATGAAGAGCAAGATCGCCACCGGCGAGAGCGCCGGTCCAGTCATCAGAAACGCCATGATGCTGCCAGGTGCCGCGCCTGCGCGCGCTAGGCCGACGCTGACCGGGATGACCGTGCACGAACACATCGGCAGCAGCGCGCCGACCAAGCCGCCGCGCACGACGGGTGCCGCGCCGCGCCCGGAAAACCACCGCGCCAGCAGCGACGCGGGAATCCATTCGCGCAGGATCGCCGCGACCACATAGCCGAGCACCAG
>JBBROQ010000259.1:0-3682 GCA_038229115.1 Planctomycetota bacterium
AATCCAACCACGATCGCCCGCGCACCTCGACGCCAAAAAGAGCCTGCCACGCGGAGTTCGCGTTCACGCCCCGGCGCTGCGCATCGAAGCGCGCCTGCGGCAACCCGCCGTCGGCTGCGCACTGATTTTTTTGGTCGTCGGCAGCCAGCATCGTTGCACCCTGCGTTGGCGTTCGTCTGCGCCAAGCGCAGTCCGCCTGCAGCGCTTTCAGGCAGCGCGTCCAGGCAAGCGCATGGTGGCCGCGCCGTCATTCGGCGTGTGGGCGTCAGGCGTGGTCGCGGGCACCGTGACGCAGGCCACCACATGTTCGCAGCCACCGTCGTGCAGCAGCGCGGCGATGGTGTCCACTTCGTAAGCGTTGGCGGTAGTTACCCCGATCAACGCCACGCCGCCGATCAACGCGGTTTCGAAGCGGTGGGCGGCCCACAACGGCACGCCGATCGCGGTTAAACTCTGCGCCAGTGATGAAGCGACGCCGCGCAGGACAGCGTTCAAAGTGCCCTGCGCGGGCAGCGTCGCGTCCAGCGCTGCCGGCACGACGTTAATTTCGTCTGGTCGAAATCCGGCGGACAACAACGCCTGAACGCAGTCGTGGTGAGCGGGGCTGAGAGCGAAGACGGCGTGCGCCACGATGAACTCCTGCTGCGACGCGACTGCGGCCACCGCTGGTGCGTGGCCGGATGACGTCAGTGCGCAGGCAATGCAAACGCCGCGCCAAATGCAAACCCCTGTCGCCATTCAAAATGGCACGGGGACCCCTGCGAAAGAGCCGGGTGCCGCAACGCATCCGTGCAAAATGCAGGACGCGTGATTGGGACGGTGCTGGATCACTCCGGTTTTTACCGCGTCTGCATCCACCCCTGGTTGGCATGACCTACGCCAAGCAAACGCACATGAACGCTGCCTTCATTCCCCCTGTCGATCCTGATGTCACCGAGCCCAACACTGATGGTCACACCGACCATCGCCCCGCGAGCCGGGGGCCAAATTCGCCCGACGACAGCATCCAAGCCGACGCAACGCCAGAGGGCCAAGCCACCCCCGAAGCCTTGTCCTCCGAGATTCTCGCCGGCGACGGCCTGCTTCGCGCGGAAGTGTTTAGTGGCGCGCAGTTGGCGCGGCACGGTCGCGCGCTGTCGGCGTGGCACCGCGTCGATCGCGGCCGCGGGCGTAATCCGCTGCTGACGCGACTGGATCAAAATGAGGCGATGCTGCGCACGGTGCTGGCGCAATTGCGCACCATGACGCGCACCGTGCCGGCCGGCGACTGGCTGCTTGATAATCACTATTTGGTCCTGGAACAAATCACCACCGTACGCCGGCATTTGCCGCGGCAGTTTAGTCGTGAACTGCCGCGCCTGACGGTCGGCGCGCCGGTTGGTTATCCACGCGTGTATGCGTTGGCATTGGAACTGATCGCGCACGCCGATGGACGGGTCGATGAAGACAGCCTGACCGGATTCATCAGTGGCTATCAAAGCAGCGGCAGCGCGATCCTGACCATGGGCGAATTGTGGGCGATCCCGACCATGCTGCGCTTGGCGCTGATCGAGAATTTACGCCGCGTCGCGGTGCGAGTCGCCGACACCGGCCGTGAACATGCCTCCGCCGCGGTGTGGGCCGAACGTTTGGGTCGTGTCGCCGATGATGAACCCTCTGAGCTAGTGCTGGGCATCGCCGATCTAGCGCGTGACGCCACGCTGAGCGCTGGCTTCGTGTCCGAAATGCATCGCCGTTTGCAGGGCCAAAACCCGGCGGTGGCGCTGGTGCTGCATTGGCTGGATCAGCGTCTGGCCGGTCGGCAGCAAACGGTCGCGGAACTTATCCGCACCGATCATCAAGCGCAGGCCAGCGATCAGCTCGCGGTCGATAACGCCATCACCAGTTTGCGCCGCATGGGCACCATTGATTGGCGCACCTTCGTCGAAGGCCTCAGCCCGGTGGAAGCGGCGCTGCGCCGCGATCCGGCCGCGATCTATGGGCGCATGGACCCTGCCACTCGAGATCGTTATCGCCACGCGGTTGAAGGCTTGGCGCGCAGATGCCGCGTGCCGGGCGCCGATACCGAAATCGCCATCGCACAGACGGTCCTGGGCCTGTCCTCGCAGCACGCCAGCGCATCGGCACTGCCCGCGGCGACAACGACCAAGCACGGTGATGCACCAGTCGAAAGCCACGTTGGCTGGTGGCTGATCGGTGGTGGCGAACCGCAGTTGGAACAGCTCTTGGCGCATCGCCACGGCCTGCACCAGCCGCGAAAAAAATCTGCCACGCCGCGCTCGCTGTGGAGTTACCTGCTGCCGCTGCTGGTGCTGAGCTTAGCGTTGACCGAGCTCGCAGGCTGGGCCGCGCATCACGTCAGCGCGCCGCAGGCAGCGCTGTGGACGACCTGGATCGTGACGGCGGCCATCGCACTGCTGGCCCTCAGACCGGCCAGCCAAGTCGCGCTCGGGCTGGTGAATTGGCTGGCCACGCGCGTCGTGACACCGCAGCCGTTAGCGCGTCTGGATCTCAGCGAAGGCATTCCGACCGAGCTGCGTTCGTTGGTGGTGGTGCCCACGCTGCTGCGCACACCGGCGGACGTCATCAACCTGACCGAAGGCTTGCTGGTACGGCAACTCGCCAACCGCGATGATGAACTCGGCTTCGCGCTGCTGACTGATTTCGGTGACGCGGCCAGCGCCGAGCTGCCGAGCGACGCAACCATCCTGGGTCAAGCGACGGCCGCGATCGCGAGCCTAAACGCTCGGCATGGCGCGCATTTCCTGCTGCTGCATCGGCCACGGCAATGGAACCCGGCCGAAGGCGTGTGGATGGGACGCGAGCGCAAGCGCGGCAAACTTGAAGACCTGAATCGATTGCTGCTGCACGGCGAACGCGGACCTTTCAGCCTAATCGCCGGGGCCGAAGCGTTGCTGCGCGACGTGCGCCACGTGATCGTGCTGGACACCGATTCGCGCCTGCCGCGCGATGCGGCGCGTCTGCTGATCGCAACCCTCGCGCATCCGCTCAATCGCCCGCGCGTCGATCACCAACGTGGCGTGGTCACGCACGGTCACGCGATCCTGCAACCGCGCACGGCGATCGGCCTGGCCAGCGCGCAACGCACGTGGTTTGCAAGCTTGTGGGCCGGCGATGCGGGCCTGGATCCGTACACCCGGGCGGTGTCCGACGTCTATCAAGATTGGTTCGACGCCGGCTCGTTCGTCGGCAAAGGCATCTATGACGTGGCCGCGTTCGAGGCCGTCATGCACCAGCGTTTCCCCGCGAACGCGATCCTGTCGCACGATCTGATCGAGGGCTCGTATGCACGTTCGGGATTGGTGACCGATGTGCTGTTGGTCGAGGATTTCCCGGCGCGCTATTTAGCCGATGTCGCGCGGCGTAAACGCTGGATCCGGGGCGATTGGCAATTGCTGCCGTGGCTGCGTGCACAGGTGCGCACCGCCGATGGGCGTGCACGCAATCACCTCGACGCGCTCGGCCGTTGGAAGCTTTTTGACAATCTACGCCGCAGCTTGGTTGCGCCGACAACGGTCGCGTTGTTGTTGTGTTCCTGGGCATTCCTGCCGGGCGGATTGGCCGTCGCGATCAGTGCGGCGGTGGTGGTGGGCGCGTTGATGCCGGCGCTGTTGGGCGCCGCCGGGACGTTGCGGCCGCCGCAAGAAATCCCGCTGCCCGC
>JBBROQ010000260.1:0-3660 GCA_038229115.1 Planctomycetota bacterium
CGGCGCTCGATCGCGCGCTGGCGCGATTTGATGGTGCGATTGTAGGTTTGATCGTCGAAGCGGGCGCTGCTGTAATTGTGGTCGCGTGAATCGAGTTTGACGATCATCAACGGCATGCCGGCCGGGCGGCCGATCTCGGCCAGCTTCGAATTTTTGAACACTTCATAGTGTTGCGTCGGCTGCTGCGGCGTGACCTGCGAGGCTTTCCAGCCGGGTGGCAGGGCGGCGGCGGTGTTCGATTCCAAGTCCATCTGACCGTCGAACACGATCGGTTCGGCGCTGGACGAATCATTGTAGAAAAACACCGACAGCATCGCGGCAGCGCGCATCGCCTGCTGCACGTCGCGATCCCAATCACGCAATTGGCCGACGGCCTGCAGGACGCAGGCGAGCTTCGGCACGCCGCGCACCTGGCCTGGTTAGGACGCATCGAAATCGTGGACAACATTGTCGGCGGAAAGCTCAACATAGTTGGTGCCGACCAGGAAGCCGAGTTCGTTGTCGGTGTCTTCGCGGACGTAATAGATCTGCGGCCGGCCGCGTTCATCGCGTTTCACGCCGAGCGTGACCGTGCGCTGCGCCGACTGGCCAAAGGGGGTTTGCAGGCGGCGTGGGTGGATCGTCAGCAGGCGGGTTTTCACCGCGCCGGACACGGTGGGATCGCTGACCAATTGGCTCAATGACTCGCCGCAGTCCCACTGCATCACCTCGTCCTGGGCCAGCACTTCCGCGCCGGTCAGTTGCCGATTCACGTCCGGCAGGTCGAACCAATCGCGCCAGATTTTTTCGGCCATTACCACCCAGCCCTTATTGGCGCTAACCAAATGCAGCGCCGGGCCGGCGGGGCCGACTACGTCCAGGACGTAAGAATTGACCATGCCCGCTAGCCAGCCGTTGTTTTGGCGTTCGTAGCGGATCCGGTTGCGCAGCGTGTTCAGATCGGTCAGCAGATCGTGATTGACCGATGAGGCGCCGGCCGCGCCCCAATGATTTTTGGTCAGGCGATTATCGTTCGCGCCCGACCAGGCGCGCACGGCGGCCAGCATTTCTTTGCGCAGTTCGATGCGCCGCGGATCGAGGCGATCGGCGATTGCCAGCGCGGTGCGCTTTGCGGTTTTGGCGAACCAATTCACGCCCGCGGTTCCACGTTGGTGATCGGCGCGAATTGAATACGCGTACGGCGGCCGGCGGCGCGCGATTCTTCGTCGATCAGTTCGGCGCGCAGTCGCGCGAGGTCGTCACGCCACTGCGCCGAGGTCGCGTCGCTGCCGACGTTCGGGATCGCCGCCAGGGCGATGCCCGCGGCCGACAATTTCAGTCGCGCGGTGGCATAATCGCGCAGGGACAATGCCGTCGAGGCATCGTTCAGCGCGGTCTGGAATGTATCGATTACTGCCACGGTAGGCGGCAATCATTCACAGCCGGAGACTTACCTGCAATGTTCGTGATTCTATCCGCTGGAGTACAGCTTTGTTACTGAGGTTAAGTGTGATTTTGCGACGGGCCGGGGATTAATTCGACTGCGCAGAGGTAAGGAAGCAGGTCAGGCTTCGACGTTCTCGCTGACCGACTTGAACGGGTGCCCGCATTGATCGCAGCGATGGTGCCGCGTCACCGTGGTGCCGGTGCGCACCGTGCGTTCCACTTTCGGATTCACCGCCCGGCAGCGCGGGCAGCGACAGCGGATGTCGACATATTCCGCCACGCTGTCGTCTGACGCCGTAGCGGCCACCAGCGGTGCGGGCGCTAGGGTGACTGCGCATTGCACCGCGCTGAAGCGCTTCTTGCAATTGCCACAGCGGCGCTGTTCGAATGTCCGGCCCATCCATTGATAGGGCGGGCGGATCAATTCGGAGCGCTGACACGCGCAGGATGGGCACGGTGCGCCGGTGATGCGATCGGGGCGGGTCATTCGGCCGTTAGTTCAGCGTCTGCGCCGCGACCCAATACCGGCGGCCGAAGACGCGGACGCCGAGCCAGATCAGCCAGCGGCGCCAGGGTGGGCAGCCGTCGGCCTGGAGGGCGGCGCGCAGCACGGCGTCGCACCAGGCGCGCGGTTCGCCGGTGCCGTACAGGTAATCGTGCGCGATCGCGGCGCGGGCCTGTTTGCCCTGCGGATCGATCAGGCTGTGCAAAAACTGCGGGACGCTGGCGTAATTGGTGGAGAAGCCGGCGGGGACGATGGCGTGGTAGCGGGCGCCGTGGATATTATCGACCGCAAACAGGAACGGGTCGATCAGCCGAAAGATGCGGAAATCTTCCGTTTTTGTTGCGATGGTTTGGCTGTGATATTTGAAATGCAAGTTGGTCATGTTATTTCTTTTTGAACCAGTCAGCGGCGCTGACGTGGCGAATGGGAGGGGCGGCGAGCATGCGGCGGGCGTGGTGGTAGCCGAGGACCCAGGCGATTCCGCGGGTGTCGAGGTAGTCATGGCGCAGCTGGTATTCGGGGTGGTGTTCGCGGTCGCGTTCGCGATCGGACCAGCGCAGGCCGCCGCGGCCGTCGGGTACCTGCGCGGTGGCGCAGTAGTGGCGGATCAGGGCGTCGGCGACGGTGAGGCCGCGTGGCAGGTGGTGCGCGCCGGCCCGTCCGGGCGGGACCAGGAAGCCGCTTTGCACGTCCAGGCGCACGCGATCGGCGGCGATCAGGTGCAGCCACCACGGTTGGCGGTCTTCCTGCCGCCGACGCGACAGCTGCCCGTCGAGGTCGTAGCCGGCGGGGGCGTCGGGGCCGCGACTGGCGTCAGGGTCGGCCTTGACCAGGCCGGCCGCGCCTTTGCAGGCGAGCCATTCCGGGTGTCGGACCAGCCACAGGCGCAGTTCATCCTGGCGGTCGCCGACGTCGATTCCCCGACGCACCAACGGCCGCGCGAATTCCTGCGCCAGACCGGCGAGGTGTTGGTGCAGGCGATCCAGGCCGGCGTGCAGTTCGGCGGTGTTGGCCTGTTGCCCGGGCGGGGCCAGCACCAGCGAGCCCCAGGCTGCGTCCCAGACGCGCAGGTCGGAGGCCATGCCCAATACCAGCCAGTACAGGCGACCGGGCGCACGTTGGCCACCGCGCTGCACGTCGACGCCAACGGTCAGCCATTCGACCGCTTTGGGCACGCCGGCGATGTGCTCGCTGTCGCCGTCTTCGATCCGCGTCGCGCGGACGGGGCCGTAGTCACTGGCGGCGCTGAGGCTGACCAGGTACGCGCGGGTGATGCGGTGCGGAGTGCCTTCGTCGGTCAGGCTGTCGCCGGTGTAGCCTGCGACCAGTTCGTCGCGGTAGAACTGTCGCAGACTTTCGTGATCGCCGCCGGTCTGCAGGCGCACGACGGCCTTCCGGTGGCGCAGCGCCAAATACGGCAGCGATTTCAGCGGGCTGTCGAGCGCGGTCCAGCGAAAGCCGGCGGTGGCCGAGGGCGGACGCGATCCGAGGACGCTACCGTCGCCGCGTAGGGACTGGCCGCGGTACACGACGCGCCAGGTACGCAGGGCTTCGCGGCGGTCGGCTTCCGTGAGTTGATGCGCGTCGTCATGGAGGCACCACAGGCGGACGGTGTCCTGCGCGGATTGGTCGGTGTCGGGTTCGTAATGGACCCGGGGCCAGCTGAACTGCTGCCAGCCGCCGGACGGATGCGCAGCGCGGACGCAGTGCGGACAGGCGAACCACAGGCC
>JBBROQ010000261.1:0-3655 GCA_038229115.1 Planctomycetota bacterium
ATCTGCCGATCCTGACCCATCATTACGGCATCGATTTAGGCCGGGTGAAAAAGGCGCTCGCGGCGACGCTCGATGAGCTGCGTGGCGGCAACAGCGGCCGGCCCGTGTTCTCGCCGCTGTTGGTGGAACTGCTGCAAGATGCGTGGCTGGTCGCCAGTTTGGATTTCAGTCACGCCGATGTGCGTTCGGGCGTGGTGCTGCTGGCGCTGCTCGGTCGGCTCGACCGTTTCACCGGTGGCGACTGGGCCGAGTAGCTGCGTCCGATCCCGCGCCAGGAACTGAAACTGAAGCTCGACACGCTGGTGGTCAGCTCGCAGGAACAGACGCGCTTCGAGGGTCCTGCTGCGGCAGCTGCCGGAAAAGCGTCGGCGGCCGGCGGCGGCGCCATCGCCGCGTATTGCGCGGATTTCACCGCCAAAGCGAAAGAAGGCAAAGTCGACCCAGTGTTCGGCCGCGATCAGGAAATTCGCCAACTGATCGACATCCTCGCGCGTCGCCGGAAGAATAATCCGATCCTGGTCGGCGAACCCGGCGTCGGCAAAACCGCGGTCGTCGAAGGCCTCGCGCTGCGCATCATCGACGGCGACGTGCCGGATTTGTTGAAGGGCGTAAAACTGATCAGTCTCGACCTTGGCCTGCTGCAAGCCGGCGCGAGCGTGAAGGGCGAATTTGAAAATCGTCTCAAGGGCGTGCTGGATGAAGTGAAGGCTTCGCCGACGCCGATCATTCTGTTCATCGACGAGGCGCACACCTTGATCGGCGCGGGCGGCGCGGCCGGTACGGGCGACGCTGCGAATCTGCTCAAACCAGCGTTGGCGCGCGGCGAATTGCGCACCGTCGCGGCGACCACCTGGGCCGAGTACAAAAAATATTTCGAAAAAGATCCGGCGCTCGCCCGACGTTTTCAGCCGGTGAAACTCGACGAACCGTCGGTCGCTACCGCGCTGACCATGCTGCGCGGCCTGCGCGCGACGTATGAAAAATCGCACGGCGTCATCATTCGCGACGACGCCCTCAACGCCGCTGCGGAAATGGGCGCGCGCTACATCAGCGGCCGCCAGCATCCGGACAAAGGCATCGACTTGGTCGACACCGCCGCCGCGCGGGTGAAGGTCGCGCTGGCCGCGAAACCCGCGTCGCTGGAAAGCGCCGAACGCCGCATTCAGGAAAACGAACGCACCTTGGGCGCGTTGAAGCGCGACGCGCAGGTCGGTGGTCACGCCGACGCCGAACGCATCAGCGAACTCGACGCGAAACTCACCGCCGACCGCGCCACGCGCGATGATCTCACCACGCGCTGGAAGGCGGAAAAAACCGCGGCCGATGCGGTGATCGCGGCACGCACTGCGTTCATCGACGCGCCCGACGACGCCACGCGCGAACGCGCGCGCGCCGACTTCGACACCAAGCGCGCGGCGCTGGCTACGCTACAAGGCGCGACCGGTTTGATGCAGACAGAAGTCACCGCGCAGACCGTCGCCGCGGTGATCGCCGATTGGACCGGCATCCCGGTCGGCTCGATGGTGAAGGACGAGGCCGCGACGTTGCTGAAGTTCGAAGCGGTGCTGAAAGCGCGCATCAAGGGTCAGGACCATGTCGGCGCGATCGTCGGCGAACGCATCCGCGCGGCGAAAGCCGGGCTGAAAGATCCGCGCCAGCCGATGGGCATTTTTCTGTTCGTCGGCCCCAGCGGCGTCGGCAAAACCGAAGCCGCGACCGCCATCGCCGATCAGCTCTTTGGCGGCGAACGCTTCATGACCGCGATCAACATGAGCGAGTATCAGGAGCGCCACACCATCTCGCGCCTGGTCGGTTCGCCCCCGGGCTATGTCGGTTACGGCGAAGGCGGCGTGCTGACCGAAGCGGTGCGACAACGTCCGTATTCGGTGGTGCTGTTGGACGAGGTCGAAAAAGCCGACCTGAACGTCATGAACCTATTTTATCAGGTGTTTGACAAAGGAACGCTCTCTGACGGTGAAGGCCGCGAGATCGATTTCGCCAACACCGTGATGGTGCTGACCTCGAACCTAGCCACCGATTTGATCACTGCCGCCACCGTCGATCCGGATAAGCCATCAGTCGAAGATCTGATCGCCGCGATCCGGCCGCAGCTGTCGAAACATTTCAAGCCGGCGCTGCTGGCGCGCATGACCATCGTGCCGTTCTTCGCCATTTCGCCGGAAGCTTTGAAGGAAATTGCGAAGCTGAAACTGGAGCGCTTAAGCGCCCGGCTGCGCGCCGCGCACAAGGTAGAATTGATCGTCACGCCGGCGGTGATCGACGCGATCGCCGAGCGCTGCAAAGAAGTCGAAAGCGGCGCGCGCAATGTCGACCACATCATCGGCAACACCCTCACGCCGCTGCTGTCGACGGCGATCCTGAGCCGCCTGGGCGACGGCGCACTGCCGGCGTCGATCACGGTGGACGTCGATGCGGCCAGCGGCTTCGCGCTGACCTTTGCTGAACAGCCGGTGAAAACCGCAACTGCGAGCAAATGAGCGCACCCGGCACGCCCGCGCGCGGTCGCAACGATCCGCCGCCAAACTTCGATGAAGAGAGCGCGCTAATCCGCAATGAAGTGATCGTCACGCGGCAGCTCACCAACGAACATCGCCTGATCCGTTTCGCGGTCGGCAAGCGGTGGGGCCTGACCCGCAGCGTTGCTGATTACCTGCGCGCGATTCAGCCACGGTACGAACCAGAACTGATCGCGCGTTGGTGCGCCGGCGGTCACGTCACCGTCGATGGCGTCGCCGCGACCTACGAACAGCTGATAAAAACCGGGCAGATCGTCGAGCTGCGCGCCGCGCTGCCGCCCGCCGATCCGACCTTCCGCGTGCCGCCGCTGACGCTGCTGTACGAAGACGAGTTTCTCGCGGTCGCCGCGAAGAACCCCGGCCAGCTCGCGCATCAGGCCGGCAAGATCATGACCGGCACGCTGCTCAATCAGCTGCAAGACCGCATCATCGCGCGCGGCGGCGACGCCAACGACGTGCGCCTCGTCAACCGCATCGACCGCGACACCAGTGGGCTGGTGCTGATCAGCTATCGCCTAGACGTCCACGTCACGTTGTCGGACGCGCTTTCTGTGCGCGGCCTCGGCGACCGCGGCATCCATAAGGAATACCAAGCGCTGGCCCACGGCGTGCCCACGCCCGCCGCGGGGCATTGGCTGGAGCCGCTCGGCCCCGACGACCGCCCGACTGTGCGCCGCATCGTGCGCGCCGACGGCCAAGCCTGCGACACCGAATATCAGGTTGAAGAATCCACTCCGGCTGACGTCGCTGGAGCTTCCGCTTTCAGCCGCCTGCGCCTGACCCTGCACAGCGGCCGTCAGCATCAGATCCGCGTCCACGCCGCCCATCACGGCTGCCCGCTGATCGGCGACTGGGTCTACGGCTCGCCCTGTGCCGAACTCCCCGGCCAGGCGCTGCACGCCGCCGTCCTCGCCTTCACCCACCCGATCACCGGCGACGCGCTGCGCGTCGAAGCGCCGTTGCCGACCGCTTTCACCGCGTTGTGGGCGCGGCTGCGCGCCGGCGGTACGCCGACCACGCTGGCGTTGAATGCGACTCAACGCTCGAAGTTGGGGATGGCGGAGACGTGAGAGAAACATCGGTAAAATCAGGTAAAATTCAGCAGATTTGGCCACGGC
>JBBROQ010000262.1:0-3652 GCA_038229115.1 Planctomycetota bacterium
GCCATCTTTGAGTACATCGAAGTGTTCTATAACCGCACCCGACGCCACACCTCTATCGGCAATATCAGCCCGATAGACTTCGAACTCCAGCGGGCCAAAGCCGCTTAACCCCCAGTACGGTGAATCGGGGGAGGATCAGTCCCACGAATAAATGTCGTCTCTCACAAATTCCGCCACCGAACTCCCCAGCCATGCCCGCGCCGGCATGCTCGCCCGCTGCGCGTTCTGCGCGTGCCGTCACGCGCACGGCGCAAGCAGTCCGTGCGTGGCGTAGGGCTGCGGTACTTGGCTACGCTTACGCTTGGCCTGCGCGCCTAGCCCGGTTTCGCTCCGCGTTGGTGCAGCGCGGAGCGAATCTTCGCTTCGCAGACAATACTTTTTCAACCTATCTGCGGTTGGCACCGAATTGGCAGCCAACGCTGGCGTGACGGCATCCACGACTTTCATCTCGCGAATGCACGAGGAATCATTTCATGAATGTTTGATATTTTCCCGAGTTATCGTTTCAATGTTTACCCTGAGAAAATCAGAAACCGCTGCCAGCGCGTTTTTCGGCAGCCTGCTATGGACTGAGATGGTCAAATACGACCGTTGTCAGTATTATTTTTCTTCGACTCGCACTGCCAGCAACCGATACGGTAAACCTTCCTGAAATCCTTTTAGCTGCGGCAAGTCGATGCCGAGCTGTGGAGCGGGAACTGGCGTTAGTCGCAGGCCGTTGGCGGCGTCGCTGACTGCGGTGTCGAGCGCAAAGGCTTTTCCGCCGAGAGTGTTGCAGCAGGCGATCAGGAGACCGCCGGGGGCGAGGCGTGGCAGCAATAGGCGCAGCAGGTCGGGGTAATCGCGGCGGACGATCCAGCCATCACCGCCCTGTGCGGCAGTCGGCGGGTCGCAGATGGCGATGTCGAACAGGTCGGTGCTGTCGGTTAGGAAGCGGCGACAGTCGGCGTGGATGATGCGGTGGCGGTTGGCGACGCCGTTGAGCTGGGCGGCTTCGCTGGCGCGGGCGAGGGCTGGCGCGCCGAGGTCAACATCGACGGCGGTGGCCGCGCCAGCGTGTAGCAGGCTGAGCGAAAATGCGCCGGTGTAGGCGAACAGGTTTAGCACGCGTGCGCCGGGGGCGAATTGGCGCAGCCAGGCGCGGGTCGCGCGTTGGTCGACGTACAAACCAGTGGCGAGGCCGGCGCAGGGGCGCAGGGGATAGCGCACGCCGAGTTCGCGGCCGATGACGGTCAGGTCGGGATCGACGGTGCTACCATCGGCCCAACGCACGGCGACGTCTCGGCGGCGCAGATCGTCGCGGTGGTCTTTGATCAGGATGCGCGCGTTTGGCAGGCAGTGGCCGAGCGCGGTGATGATTGCGGGCAGATGCGCGGCGATGGCATCGCAGAATACCACCGCGATCAAGACGTCGGCATGACGCTCGACGCGCAGGCCGGGCAAAAAATCGCCTTCGCCGTGGACCACGCGATAGCAGTCGGAGCCGGCTTCAGCATCTGCGTCGGCATGCAGCGCATCGCGTTTCGTCCACGCCCGCGCGATTGCGGCGGCGACGTCGAAACTTTTGCCGGGCTGACGGTGATAAACGCGGGCACAAATCTCGTTGGCGGGATCGGCGATGGCCGAGGCCAGACCGCGGCCGGTGTCATCGACCAGCGTCACTGCGTCGCCGGGCGCGAGCGCTTCCAGGCCGCGGGTAAAACGATCAACGCGCACCCACGGATGCCCGGCGCTGATAAAACGCGCGGTGAGGCGCGAAACGATGAGCGTTTTCATGCTGGACCAGTCAGGGCGTTCACGCGATCACCGGGCGGTCGCACTGAACGCTGCCGTCGGGATCGATGCGGTTGCTGAAGCAGGATCGGCGCAGCTGATGACAGGCCGGGCCCGGCGCGTCGACGCGGTACATCAGGCAGTCGCCGTCGCAGTCGGCGCGGATTTCCACGACGCGTTGGCTGTAGCCGCTGGTCTCGCCCTTCACCCACAAACCACCGCGACTGCGGCTGAAATAAGTCGCTTTGCCGGTGCTCAGGCTCAGGGCCAGGGCTTCGCGATTGGCGTGCGCGAACATTAAAATTTCGCCGCTGTCGTGGCTTTGCGCGATCACTGGGATCAGGCCGTCGGCGTTCCAGTTCAATAGAGTGGCGGCTTCGCCGGGGCGCCCGGCGGGGGTGATGTCTTTGGGCATGCACGGAAGATGAGAGCACATGATTTCGGTGCCATCGCGCACTTGTCGCCTCCGCTGGCGGGTTAGCGTGCGATGATGGATTACGAACCCGTCATCGGTCTCGAAGTGCACTGCCAGCTGAAGACCATCAGCAAGATGTTTGGCGTTGCGACCACGGTATTCGGACGCGAACCGAATAGCCAAGTTGACACCGTAACGTTGGGCCTGCCGGGCACACTGCCGGTGGTCAACGGCCGCGCGGTGGAACTAGCGATCCGGGCCGCGTTGGCGCTTGGCGGAGAGGTCAAATTGCACAGCAAATTCGACCGCAAACATTACTTCTACCCCGACCTGCCGAAGGGCTACCAGATCAGCCAATTTGATGAGCCATACTGCGTCGGCGGTGGCGTGGATATCGAGTTGCCGGGCGGCGTTACGAAGCGCATCAACCTGACCCGCATTCATATGGAAGAAGACGCCGGGAAGCTGATCCATCAAGATCACGGCCAGTGGTCAGAGGTCGACTTGAACCGCGCCGGTACGCCGTTGATTGAGATCGTTTCCGAGCCCGATATTCGTTCGCCGGCCGAGGCCTATGCGTATCTGGCCGAGCTGAAACGCGCGCTGAAATGGGTGGGCGTGTCCGACTGTGAAATGCAGGAAGGCTCGCTGCGCTGCGACGCCAATGTGTCGGTGCGGCCGGTCGGTCAGGCGAAGTTCGGCACGCGGGTGGAAATCAAAAATCTGAATTCGTTTCGCGCGGTCGAATCCGCGATCGAGAACGAAATCATTCAACAGATCGCACTAAATCGCGCCGGGCGCGGGGCCGAAATTGTGCTGTGCACGAAGTTGTGGGATCCGGATGCGAAAGTAACGCGTCTAATGCGGGCGAAGGAACAGGCCGCTGATTACCGCTATTTCCCCGATCCCGATCTGCCGCCATTGGAATTGAAGATCGAACAGATTGACGCCATCCGCGCACTGATGCCAGAACTGCCGCAGGTGCGCGAGGCGCGCTTTATGCGCGCGTTCAGTTGCGAGCGCGCAATGGCGCATGAGCTGACCGCTGAATCAGCGATCGCCGATTATTTTGAGGCGCTGATCGCGGCCGGTTGCGCGCCTAAACTGGCCGGCAATTGGACCCGCGAAGAGGCCATGCGCTTGGCCAACGAACAGGCGAAACCGCTGACCGTGGCCGCGCCGATCGCGACCATGGCGGCGCTGATAAAGCTGGTCGAGTCGGGCAAAGTCGCTCGGGTAGTGGCGAAGATGGAATGCACGGAATTGTTTGCGTCAGACCAAACGCCCGAGGCCTATTTCACCGCCAAAGGCATGATCCAGGTGCAAGACGCCGGGCAGTTGACGGCATGGGTCGCGGCCACGATCGCACAGGAAGACAAGGTCGTTGCCGATGTGCGCGCTGGGAAGATGGCGGCGCTTGGACGCCTTGTGGGCGTGACCATGAAATTGTCGGGCGGCAAAGCA
>JBBROQ010000263.1:0-3599 GCA_038229115.1 Planctomycetota bacterium
ACCACGCGGCCTGAAACAGGCGCGTATAGGCAGCGACCTAACCAAATGTCGGCGAAAATAATCATACTCGCCAGCGTCCACCTGGGTGGCAAGGCAGCGACTATAGCAGTAAATATTTCGACATTTGCCGGACACCGATGCAAAATATACCGCTTTTCTCCGCCCCAGGTCAAACCCCATGAGTCGTCTTTTCATCCTGATTTTTCCAATGTTTCTGATCGTGCTGGCCGCGGCTGAACCGGCCCCGCCGAAACTGGACGACGCGACCAAACTGCGCGCCGAAAGCGCAGCCACCGCGTACGCCGCGGAACTGGCGAAGCAGGCTCCGGACGCCGACACGCTGAAGACCATCGGCACCGTCGACGCCGATCTCGATCTGGCGTTCACCGCTTTGGACAAAGGCGACCCTGGCACTGCCAGCGATCTGTTCCTGGCCGCCAGTAAACTGATGAAGGATCTGACCACCGCGCAGCGCACCGCGTTGGCCAAGCATTACCAAGCGACCAGCGATCGCTTGGTCGCGCTGTCGCGCCGACTGCTGACCGACAACCGCCTAAGCCCAGGCGACGAGGCCAAGCCGGCGACTGCGACCAGCGTTCCCGATAGCGCGCCAGCCAAACCGTAATTAGTCGCAGTGGTCTGGCTGTTTTCCATACGACCGCCGGTGGCGCAGGTTGTGCTAGCCTCACCGGCCAGCGCGTCATCCTGACGCGCCCCTCAGACGGAGCCCTCTGAAAAGACATGGCGAAGCGCGATTATTATGACGTCCTGAGCCTCGCCAAAGGCGCCAGCGAAGACGAAATAAAGAAGGCCTACCGCAAGCTGGCGATGAAATTTCACCCGGACCGCAATCCGGGCGACAAGGACGCTGAAGCTAAATTCAAAGAGGCCGCGGAAGCCTACGAAGTGCTGTCCGACGAGGCCAAGCGCGCGCGTTACGACCAGCACGGTCACGCCGGCGTCGAAGGCATGGGCCATGCCGGCCAAGGCTTCAATTCCGCCGAGGACATCTTCGCCCAATTCGGCGACGTGTTCGGCGGCGGGTCGATCTTCGAACAATTCTTCGGAGGCCGCGGCGGTGGTGGCGGCAACGACCGCAATCAAGGCGCGAGTCTGAAACTGGGCCTGGAAATCACCTTTCGCGAGGCGGTGTTCGGGGTCTCGAAGACCATCGATCTCAAGCGAAACGAAACCTGCGAAACCTGCACCGGTTCAGGCGCGAAACCCGGCACGAAGGCCAAGGGTTGCCCAATGTGCGGCGGCGCCGGCGCGGTGCGTCAAGGCCAAGGTTTCTTCGTGGTGCAGACCACCTGCCCGCAATGCCACGGCACCGGCAAGATCATTCCCGATCCGTGCGTGACCTGTCGCGGCAGCGGCGCGACCGCGAAAAAAGTCACGATCAAAATCAAGATCCCGGCCGGCATCGAAGATGGCTCGCGGCTGCGCGTGTCCGGCGAAGGCGAACCCGGCCGCCAGGGCGGCGCACGCGGTGACCTGTACGTCTATGTCACCGTTACGCCCGACCAATTCTTCGAGCGCCACGAACAGGATGTGGTGTGCAAGATTCCAGTGACCTACGCCCAGGCTGCACTCGGCGCCGAGATCGAGGTGCCGACGCTGCAAGGCACGGCGAAACTCAAGATCGCTGCCGGCACGCAGCCGAACGAAGTCCTGCGCATGCGCGGCCAGGGCATTCCCGACGGCAGCCGGCGCGGCGATCAGTTAGTGGTGGTGCAGGTAACGGTGCCCAAGCGCGTCAACGCGCGCCAGGAAGAGCTACTCAAAGAACTGGGCGCGATCGAAGACGCCACCGGTGAACAACGTTCCTTCTTCGACCGCATCAAGCGCCTTTTCGAGTGAGCCACCATGCCTGACGACGCCACCAAACCACAACCCGCTGCTGACGAAACCTTGGATAATTCCGGCGAATCGGTGCTGATTTCCAGCGTCGAGCTGGAAACGCTCAAACAAGAAGCCGGCGAATGGCGCGAGCGTTGCCAACGCAGCCAAGCCGAATTCGACAACGTGCGCAAACGTCTGCGCAAAGAAGCCGATGAAGCCGGCACGCGCGCCATCGCGCGCTTTGTGAAACCGATTCTGAACGAACTCGACAATCTCGAACGCGCCATCGCCGCGGCTTCGCCCAATACCTTCAACGAATTCGCGCAGGGCGTGACCATGATCCGCGAGAACCTGCACTCGGCCCTGCTCGCGGCCGGATTGGAAGCGGTGCCGGTCGAAGGTGCCTTCGATCCGATGGTGCATGAAGTGATTGCCGAATCTGAACACGCGGATGTGCCAAAGGGCACCATCGTGCAGGTGTTCCGCTCTGGCTGGCGTTTGAAGGATCAGTTGGTGCGCTCAGCGCAGGTCGTCGTCGCTAAACCGCCGGCGAATGCGGGGTAAAAGCGCGGTCTTCTCGACCTCGCTGTCACCAGCCCGGCAACATCCAGACCAGTGCATTTTTCCATTTTCCATCGGCCGGCCGGTGCCCGACACCGCACGTGTGGCTGTCGGCATACAAAATGTTCACGCAGCCATGATGACGTTCGTCATCGACTGCCGTGGTCGGACAGTGGCCCCATTGGCCGACGCCGGTTTCGCCGGCTTTGCCGTCGATGAACAGCACCAGATTGCCGGCGTCGGCGCCACCCTGGCCCAAGGCGTAATGCTCGGGCCACGCGTGGTCGAGGTACTGATTCATTTTCAATGATTTTGGCGTGGCATTGGCGAACACTTTCGGCCCGGCCCACCGAAACGACGCGCATTGGAATGCGGTCGTGCGCGTTCCAATGCGCGCGCGATCGGCATACGGCGGCAACCGATAGAACCACGCCGGACTGGTATCGGCATCGTCATCGCCATGCACCTGCGCCGCTGGAATGTAGTTCTCCCAATCGTTCGCATACATCGCCACCGTCAGACCGATCTGGCTCAGGTTATGCGCGCACACCACCCGCTGCGCCGACGCGCGCACGTATGTAATCGCCGGCATCAACATCGCCGCTAGTACCGCGATAATCGCGATCACTGCCAATAGCTCGATCACGGTAAATGCGAAGCGCGTGCGGGTCATGCTAAAGATCTATGCAAACGTCGACGCAGAAGCGGAAGTCACCCGCGCCGCGTGACCCATGCGCCACCGCCCCAACCCGATCGCCTGCTGTCGGTGCCGGGGTCAGCGGCGACCGCGGCTCGCTCTACACACGCGCGGACTTTGGTTTTTATCTGATGTTACGGACATCCCGGTAAGCGGACGCACTTCATCGAGGGCTACTATTATCCTCACAAATAATTCATCATACTTAGCATCGTATAATTTATATGTCAGGAAAAATCTGGTGGACTACCTGGTCATCGTTTCCCTTTACCTTAGCCGCTGGGCAGACCTTCTCGTGCTGGTTTGACTACGCCGGCAAGGTTTACGAAGGACCCGTCACCGTAATGGCGTGGCCCTTTGATCCTCCCCCGATTCACCGTACTGGGGGTTAAGCGGCTTTGGCCCGCTGGAGTTCGAAGTCTATCGGGCTGATATTGCCGATAGAGGTGTGGCGTCGGGTGCGGTTATAGAACACTTCGATGTACTCAAAGATGGCGCG
>JBBROQ010000264.1:0-3578 GCA_038229115.1 Planctomycetota bacterium
AAAGAATTCGTTATGGGCATGGCCCATCGCGGACGCTTAAACGTGCTGTGCAACTTTCTGAACAAATCCTACGAAGAGATCTTCACCGAATTCGAAGGCAGTTACGATATCAATGAGCTGCAGGGCGATGGCGATGTGAAGTATCACCTGGGCTATTCCAGCGATCACATCACCACCACTGGTGAAAAGGTGCATCTGACGCTCAATCACAATCCCAGTCATTTGGAAGCGGTTGACCCGGTCGTGCTGGGCCGCGTGCGCGGAAAACAGCGGCAAAACAACGATACCGCCGCCCGTTCTAGCGTAGTGCCGCTGTTGGTGCACGGCGACGCCGCCGTGGCCGGACAGGGCCTGATTATGGAAATTCTCCAGCTCAGCCAACTCGAGGGCTACACCACTGGCGGCACCATTCATATCGTTACTAACAATCAGATTGGTTTCACCACGTTGCCGGCCGATGCGCGTTCAACGCGCTATTGCACCGACATCGCCAAAATGGTCGATGCGCCGGTATTCCATGTAAATGGCGATGATCCAGAAGCTGTGGTCCATGTCTGCCGTTTGGCATTACGTTATCGGCAGCAATTCAAGCGCGACGTGTTCGTTGATATCGTCTGCTATCGCCGTCACGGCCATAACGAAAGCGACGAGCCAAATTATACCCAGCCAACGTTGTACGCAAAGATCGCCGAACATCCGCGCATCGCTAAGCTCTATACCAATGAATTGCTGAGCCGCGGCGACATCCAGCCGGCCGAAGCCGAAGCAATCGCGTCGGTGATGCAGAATCAACTGCAAGACGCGCTCAATACCGTAAAGGTAAAGCCAGCAAAGTTAACCCGGGTGAAGTTCACCGGCGTGTGGCGCGGTTTGACCAACACCTACACCCACGATCCGGTCGAAACCGGCGTGCCGAACGACACGCTGCAAATGATCGGCAAGGCGATGTCGACCTGGCCGGAAACCTTCAACATCCATCCGAAGATCAAACGTCTGTCGGAAGAGCGTGGCAAGGTTGTCGCTACCCAAGGCCGGATCGATTGGGCGTTAGCGGAATTGCTGTCAGTCGGTTCGTTGTTGGTCGAAGGCACGCCTGCGCGCTTGTCAGGTCAGGATTGCCGCCGCGGCACATTCAGCCAACGCCACAGTTATTGGTACGACGTTAAAACCCGTGCCCGCTACAAACCACTCAATCATATCACCGCCGGACAGGCGAACTTCTGCGTCTACAACAGCCCGCTAAGCGAAGCCGCTGTGATGGGTTTTGACTACGGTTATTCGCTGGTCGAACCCAACATGCTGATCATGTGGGAAGCGCAGTTCGGTGATTTCGTCAATGGCGCACAGGTCATCATTGATCAGTTCATGACCTCCAGCGAATCGAAGTGGGGCCGCGTTTCAGGCTTGGTCTTGATGCTGCCGCACGGCCAGGAGGGCGCGGGGCCGGAACATAGCTCGGCGCGTTTAGAGCGATTTCTAGATGCCTGTGCCGAAGACAATATCCAGGTTGCCTATTGCTCGACCGCGGCACAGCATTTTCACATCCTGCGCCGGCAAATGAAACGCAATGTGCGTAAGCCATTGATTCTAATGACACCCAAAAGTCACCTGCGTTCGAAGCAGGCGTCCAGCGACCTGAACGAACTTATCAGCGGTCGTTTTCAGGAGATCCTGCCCGATCCGATGTTTGCTCAGTCCGAGGCAAGGGATGCAAAGAAGTTAAAACGCGTCGTGCTGTGCACCGGCAAAGTCGCGCACGATCTGATGGATCGACGCAGCGAGGAAAAGATTACCGACGTCGCCATCGTGCGCGTCGAACAATTGTATCCACTGCATGATGAGTTGCTGATGTCCACCCTCGCTGCGTTTCCGAAGGCCGAGATCACCTGGTGTCAGGAAGAACCGCAGAACATGGGCGCATGGTCGTTCATTGAACCACGCCTGCGCAAATTGTTGGGACGTGATATTCCATTTGCCGGCCGCGAACCCGCCGCCAGCCCGGCGCCGGGCAGCATGGCGCTGTTCCAACTCGAACAGGAACAACTGGTCACTACCGCGCTTGGCATTCCGGCGCGGAAGCTGGCCAAGGCGAAACATTAACCGACGCGAATCCCCGTACGAACCTGCACGAAACCAGCCCAGAAATATAGCCAAACATGCATACCGTCATCATTCCGGCCGTCGGCGAATCTATCACCGAAGGCATTCTCGCTCGTTGGTTGGTTAAGGACGGCAGCGCCGTCACTGAAACAACACCATTGTTCGAGCTGGAAACCGACAAGATCAGCACCGAAGTCCAGGCCGGCGCGAATGGCACCGTGACCTTTAAGGTAAAAGAAGGCGATACGCTGCCGATCGGCGCGACCGTTGCCGTCATTGCACCCGGCGCGGCCGGTACGGCTCCGGCGAAAGTCGAAACCGCCAAAGTCGAAGTTGCCGGTGCTGCCACCAAGACCGATGATCGATCCGGCAATCTTAGCCCAGCAGTGAAGAAACTGGTCGCCGACAACAAACTTGATCCGGCCAGCATCGCTGGATCGGGCAAGGGCGGCCAGCTGCTGAAAGGCGACGTGTTGGAACAACTCGCAAAGCCCGCGACAGTATCGGTGAAATCAGAGACTGTCGCACCGAAGCCAGCGGTTGTCGCTGCGGCTCCGGTTGGCGGCGCACGCAAACGCATGAGCGCGCTGCGCCAGCGCATCGCGCAGCGTTTAGTGCAGGCGCAACATACCGCGGCGATTTTGACCACCTTCAATGAAGTCGACATGACCGCGTGCATGGAATTGCGCAAACGCTTCAAAGATGAATTCGAAAAGAAGTACGGCACAGGTTTGGGATTCATGTCCTTCTTCACTGCCGCGGCGGTGAAAGCGCTACAAAAATTCCCGCTCATTAATAGTCAGGTCGATGGTACCGACGTGGTGAGTTTCGATGGCATTCATATGGGCGTCGCAGTTGGCACCGAAAAAGGTTTGGTGGTGCCGGTATTGCGACACGCCGAGCGCATGTCGTTTGCCGATATCGAACGCAGCATCCGCGAAGCCGCGGCCAAAGCGCGCGACGGCAAGCTCAGTTTGGATGACATGCAGGGCGGAACCTTCACCATCACCAATGGCGGCGTATATGGCTCGTTAATGTCAACCCCGATTATTAATCCGCCGCAGTCCGGTATCCTAGGCATGCACGCGATCAAGGATCGTCCGATGGCAGTGAATGGTCAGGTGGTGATTCGGCCGATGATGTATCTCGCGCTCAGTTACGATCATCGCATCGTCGACGGCGCCGAAGCCGTTGGATTTCTGGTGCGCATCAAGGAGCTGATCGAAGCTCCCGAACGTATGATTTTGGGGCTGTAAAATGGCTGTTTACGATCTGATCGTCATTGGTGCCGGTCCTGGTGGTTATGTCTGTGCCATTCGTGCGGCACAACTGGGTCTGAAAGTCGCCATCGTGGAAAAGCGGGTCAGTGGTGGCACCGCTTCGAAAGTTCGTCTTGGTGGAACCTGCCTGAATGTCGGCTGTATTCCGTCGAAAGCACTGCTGGATTCGTCGGAACATTTCTATAACGCGAATAAACA
>JBBROQ010000265.1:0-3577 GCA_038229115.1 Planctomycetota bacterium
GAATCGCACGGATGTCGTCCACCGTTGCGCGTGATTGTTGAAGAGAGGCCATAAGGCCCCCAAAAAAAATGGGCCGTTGGCGTCAAGTGTTATTTATCAGCAGGAAATCGCTACTTTTGGCTAAAGGAAACGGCGTTGGGTGACGGTCATCAATCGTTCGGGCGGGCATCTGCTGCAACTGATCAACGAAATACTGGAAATGTCGCGCATCGAAGCCGGCCGAGCGAGCTGCGATGCGGAAGATTTCGACCTGCACCAACTGCTCGAAAATCTGCACAGCCTGTTCCTGATGCGCGCCCGCGACAAAGGCCTGACCTTGACGGTGGTCATGATTCCTGATCTGCCGCGCTTCATCCGCAGCGATCAGCGCAAACTGCGGCAGATTCTGTTCAATTTGCTTGGCAATGCGGTGAAGTTCACCCGCGCCGGCACGGTACGGATCGACGCCACCGGGCGCGCCGGACGCTTGGAATTGACGGTAGTCGACACTGGGCCGGGCATCGCGGCCGATGATCTGCCGCGGCTATTTCAGCCCTTCATGCAAACCCAAGTTGGCCAACGCACCGGCGAAGGTTCGGGCCTAGGCTTAGCCCTTAGCCGGGGTTTCGCGCAGGTGCTGGGCGGCGAAATCACCGTCGTCAGTCAGGTGGGTCAGGGCAGCACGTTCACGCTGTCGCTGCCGTTGGTGGTGGCAGAAAAAGCCGATCGCCAACCGATGCCTGAACGTCAGGTGATGGGCTTGGCTCCGGGCTATCCGCCGTTGCAAATCTTGGTCGCGGACGACCACGCTGACAGTCGCACCTTGATGGCGTCGTTACTGGAAGCAGGCGGCTGCATGGTCACCACCGTCGGCGATGGCGCCGCCGCGGTGGCCGCGTGTCGCAGTCAACGGCACGACCTGGTGTGGATGGACATCGACATGCCCGCGCTCGACGGCCTGGCCGCGGCCAAGGCGATCCGCGCGCTGCCTGGTCCACCGCCGATGATCGTCGCCTGCACCGCCGCCGCGTTTGAGCTGGATCGCCTGCACATGCTGGCCAATGGCTGCGACGACGTGCTGGCCAAGCCCTATCGCGAAGACCAGATCTTCCTGCTGATGGAGCGCCTGCTGCATGTGCGCTTCGTGTGGAAGGAAGCGCGTCAGCAATAGCGCCTGAGCTAACCCCGAGCGTCCGTGCTCAGACGACATCGAAGCGGAACAGCCGCTTTTTACCGACCCGAATCAACACATAGCCGTCGACAAGTTGATCGAGGCCGGCGCGTGCGTTGACGTCGGTGATGGCAGTATCGTGGATGCGCACGCCACCGGACTGCAACGCGCGACGGGCTTCGCTGGTAGATGCGGCCAGGCCGGCGCGCACCAAAAGCGCGGGCAGGGGGATGCCGGCGGTCAGTTCGACGCGTGAAAGCTCAGCATGCGGAATGCTGTCGCCGGTGACGTCCTGCTGCTCACCGAAGGCCTTGGCCGCATCGGCAAGCGCGGCATCAGCGGCCGCGACGCCGTGCACCAACGCGGTGACTTCGCGCGCCAGGGTGGCCTTGGCGTGATTGATGTCGGCGGCGATCAGACGGTCGATGTCCGCCATCGGCAGGGTGGTAAAAAAGCCGAAGAACCGGCGCACATCGGCGTCGGCAGCGTTACGCCAAAATTGGAAAAACTCGTACACCGGCGTGCGCTCAGCCGACAACCAAATATTGCCCTTTTCGCTTTTGCCGAACTTGCCGCCGTCGGCCTTGGTCACCAAAGGGAAGGTCAGGCCGGCCAGTTCAGCGGCTTCGTTTTCAGCGCTCGCTTTGCGTCGGGCCAGTTCGATGCCCATGACAATGTTGCCCCACTGATCCTGACCGCCGAACTGCACGGTGCAGCCATGCGCGCGATGCAGATGCCAGAAATCGTAAGCCTGCATGACCATGTAATTGAACTCAAGGAAGGTGATGCCGCCGCCATCCAAGCGCGTCTTCACCGAGTCCATCGACAGCATGCGATTGACACTGAAACACGGCCCGACTTCGCGCAGCAGCTCAATCCAATTCAGACCGGCAAGCCAGTCCGCGTTGTTGAGCAACTGGGCGCCGGTGGTCGAAGAATCGAAGCGCACGACGCGCCCAATCTGCGCCGCGATCGCCTGCGCGTTGCGGTCGATGTCCGCGCGTGAAAGCATCTGCCGCAGCGCGGATTTCCCCGATGGATCCCCGATCAACGCGGTCGCACCGCCGACCACCACCAACGGCCGATGCCCACACTGCTGCGCCCAACGCAGGCCCATAATCGGCACCAATGATCCAACATGCAGACTGTCGGCGGTGGGATCGAAACCGCAGTACGCGGTGACCGGATTGGCCAGTCGCGCGCGCATCTGCGCATCGGTGCTTTGGGCGATAAAGCCGCGTTCGGTCAGCAGATCGTAAAGGTTGTCAGTCATGGGCGGCGCAGCGTAGAGCGGCGGTCGGTATGTCATCAGCCGGCGCGCTGCGTCGGCGTCAGGTTTCTAACCTGCCGCGTAACGGCGGCGTCAGCATGCCCGCAGCCACCGGCGATTCGCGCGGCAAATTCACCGTGCGCCAGGCAGACGCGCGGGCCTGCGTCCATGGCGTCGGTTGCGGACACGCCAACAAACGATCACGCAGCGCCCACGCCGTCTGTGGTCGCTCGGCTGGATTTTTCGCCAAGCAATCCAGGACCACGCGTTCCAGTTCAGGACTGATGTTGGCGGTTGGTTCGGCCTGCGTGGGCGGCAGCGGCGTCTGGTTCACATGCGCGAGCATCAGCTCCATATGCGAGGCGCCGGTCAGGGCCTCTTTGCCTGCCAGCAGCCAATACAGCACACAACCGAGCGCATAGATGTCGGCGCGGCGATCGATCTCTTGGCCTTTGCATTGTTCAGGAGCCATGAACCCAGGCGTGCCGATTACGAATCCGGCCAGGGTCGTGCGCGGCGCGGCAGCCAATTCCGGCGCGCGTTTTCCGGCCGGCACTACCAAACCGAAGTCCAACACCTTCACAAAGTCGTCGATGCCACCGACACGGCAGGTGAGGATATTCGCCGGCTTAATGTCGCGATGCACCAGGCCGTCTTCGTGCGCCTCATGCAGCGACAAACAGGCCTGTGCGATCAGAAAAATCACGCGTTCCTGCGGCACTAGACCGAACTTCTGCACCAGGGAATCCAGGTCGATGCCGTCGAGCAGTTCCATCGCGTAAAAGAACGAGCCGTCACGGGTGCGGCCGTAGTCAAAGATGCTGACGGTGTGCGGACTGCTGAGCGCAGCGGTCGCCTGCGCTTCCAACTCGAAGCGCTTGAGCGCGGTCTCCATCTATTGTTCGTTCAACAGTTCGCCGCGGATGATTTTAATCGCCGCCGGGCGCGCGAGCAGCGCGTGTTTCGCTTCCCACACTTCGCCCATACCGCCGCCGCCCAGGCGCTTCACCAAGCGATAGCTGCCGAGTTCTTGCAGATCCTGATGCAGCCGCGCCATGGTGCGGCGGATGCCGATACGCGCGCGCACCATGCTCAGACTGACCCAGGCCGCGATCAGATTCGGCAACGTCAGCAGCAGCAGCGGTTGCATGACCGTC
>JBBROQ010000266.1:0-3576 GCA_038229115.1 Planctomycetota bacterium
CGGCACCGACCTGCAGGCGCAACTCGCCGCCATCGGGCGCAAGGACATTATCCTTGCCGGGCTGATGACGCATATGTGCATCAGTTCGACCGCCCGCGCCGGGCTCGATCTCGGCTACCGGATCACCGTCGATGCCGACAGTTGCGCCACGCGCGACCTCCCCGACGGGCGCGGTGGAACGGTCGCGGCCGCCACCATTCACGACGTCGCGCTTGCCGAACTGTCCGACCGGTTCGCGATCATCGCCCGCGGCGGCGACGCGCTGGTCTGATCACGCTAACCATGGGAACCGGACCATGCTGCAGCTTTACTTCTGGCCGATGGCCTGTTCGCTCGCCGCCCGCATTGCGCTGATGGAAGCCGGCATCGACGCGCGCTACCGCGTCGCCCATCTCTGGAACAAGAAGGTGCTGGACGACGACAGCGATTTTCGCGACGTCTCGCCAAAGGCCGCCGTACCGGTGCTGGTGCTCGAAAACGGCGACCGGCTGACCGAGAACGCCGCGGTGCTGCAATACATCGCCGACCTCAGGCCCGAACTCGGACTGGCGCCGCCATCCGGCGATCCCGATCGCTACCGGCTGCAGGAATGGCTGAGCTTCGTCGGCACCGAAATTCACAAGGGCTTTCTGTTTCCGATGTTCTGGTATCAGGAGGACGCGGCCAAGGCTTTCCCGCGCCAGCGGATCGGGCAGAACGCTGCGGTGATAGCAGCGCATCTTGCGGACCGCGAATATCTCGTCGGCGACCGCTTCACGGTTGCGGACGCCTATCTCGGCTGGTCGCTGCTGTTGTTCGGACGCTGTGGCGTCGACCTGGCGCAGTGGCCGTCGCTCGCGGCCTATCTCGCGCGGGTGCAGGCGCGCCCGCAGGTCACGGCCGCTATCGGCATCGAGATGGAGTTGCGCAAGACGGTGAAGATGTGATGGCGCGCGGTCGAAACGTGCCGGTCAATGAACCATCGTATCGATGCGCCGCTCACTCCACCCTTGCCAGCACGGCAAGGCGCTTGATGCCCTGGTTGCGGTAGGCGTTCAGGAATGCGTAGTAATCCTTGAACGACACGCAGCCGTTGGAATCGCCGTTCGCCCCCAGCATGTAGGTGTGCGCCAGCAGTCCGGTGCGGCCGAAAATCTTGTCTTCGCCGCCGATCGGATTGAGCCGCAGCGCCGGTACGCCGTGGAACAGCGCTTCGCGCGGTGTCAGTTCGTAAATATGCGGCGGGGTCACGCCCTGCATCCGGACATGCGAATAGCGCACATCGTCGAGCTTGGAGCCGAGGCCGGAATGCGCCTCCAGTTTGGTGCCGTCGGGCAGATAGACCATATGCGCGGCGATGTCGTAGACTGCGGTCTGCTTGTCGTAGGGCGGCGAACCGCCGAGCATCGGGTTTTGCGCTTTGGTATCCGGCAGGCTGCCGGTGGCGCTGACGTCGGCGGACGCATACGACAGCAGCGATCCATGCGAGGGCTGCTTGCCCCACAATTTTTCGACGATGGTCTGCTTCTCGTTCGAAGCAATCGACATCACGGCGGCTTTGGCGCGTTGCGCCATGTCGCGCACGGAAGCACCCGGTGCCTTGGCGGCGGGTTTTGTCTCGACGGCCTTCGGCGCCGGCGCCGGAACGTTCAGCGCGACCTGCGCGGACGATGGTTCCTTTGTCTTCAGCGCTTCCGCTGACTTGGGCGTTTCGACTTTCTTCGACGCCTCGGCGAGTTTCGGCGCCGCGTTTGGCGGTGATGCTTCTGCCACCTTCACAACGTCGACCGGCGCGGGCGCGGTACCCTGCGCCTCAGAAGCTGCAAACCTTTCGTTAAACATAATCGAAGGTGAGAGCGTTTCGGCGCGAGAACTTTGCGCAGCCGGATCGGACAAGGCGGCCATCATCGTATTGACGGCAGGGCGCGCGGGACGCGCGGCGGCGGCGACTGATCGTTTGACCACATGCGCATCGACCGCCGCGGTATTCATCGACGGATATATGCCAGCGCTGAACACGTTGCTGTAAACGGTCCAGGCGCAGCCCAGCACGAGGCCCGCGACGGCCATACTGCCAAGAAAATGCTGGGGAATGACTCGACGGGAAGACTTCCTGCGGTTGTGGGCCGCAAGGCCATACGCACCGGTACTCGTACTCATTTACACGTCGCCCAAAACAATTCCACCAAGCCCCTCTTTGATGCCGCCCGGACCAAGTTCCCGGGCAGCGTTTCGCAGAGGTGCGGAGCGTCATTAAGGCGAGTTTTAGTTAAATGCGGATTAAACGCGGGCGGTTCCATGGCGTGCGCAACTGCATGGAACTGTTGCGGAAATTACTCCCTTATTGATGCGGGTTGGATCACGATGTGGCCACATTCAATGGGGTCGAGGGAGTGCCTGCGACCTGACTCTACTTCAATTCCGGCGGCGCGGAGCGATCGAACACCTGGTCCGTCGGCTTCTCCAGCACATCGAGCTGATAGGTCTCGACCACGAGCGGCCCGCGCTTGCGCGTGACTTCCGCGACCTTGTCGACGCGGACAAAGGACTCTTTCAAGGACGCCTGATCGGCCTCGTGCACATAGAGCAGCTTGCCCGCTAGCTGCGCCGCTGTGGGCTCGGGCATGTTGACCCAGCGGATACGCTGGCTCTGCTGCGCCACGCACGTGCCTTTCGGCAGATAGAAGGCGAGCCAGCCGGTGGTGCCGTAATCTGCCGCGAGCACGCAAGTGGCACCGACACGCGCGCGCGCCGCTTCGATTTCGCCGGCGATCGCGCGCCAGCCGACACCGACGCTGCGCACCGTGGCGTCGCGGCGATAGCCCGACAGCACGCCGGTGTTGGCCTGCACGATCAGCAGCGCGAACATCACGACGCCTCCCGGCAAACCCCAGCGCAGGCAGAAGTCGACAATGCGCTGCGCCCGTGGCTGCCACTGGACGAGATGGGCGGCGACGGCGGCTGCGACCGCAAACGCGGGATAGACCGGCGCAAACCAGTTCGCCTCGACGCGGGCGTGCAGCGAATGCCAGATGAAATAGGCAACGATGGTCCAGAACATGGTGTTGACCAGCACCCGCGCCGGCAACGCGCCAGCGCGGCGCTGTGCGAGCGCATAAAATCCCATCGCGCCGAGGATCCACACCGCCGGCGTCGCGAAGATAAACTGCGTCGGGATCAATTCGGCGATGAAGGCGGGACGGAAATCCTCGATCCGGGCGCGGCCCATCTGCTTGATGAAGGACACCCAGTGGTGATCGGCATTCCACAGAACGACCGGCGCGAACAGACCGAGCGCGGCCAGACCGCCGAGATAGAGCCACGGCGAGATCAGCCAGTGCCGCAGCTTCGGCACGACAATCAGCCAGATCAGGATCGCCGGCCCGAAAAACAGCGCGGTATATTTCGACAGCAGCGCGCATCCTGTCGCGACGCCGACCGCCAGCCACCAGGCGCCGCGGCCGGTTTGCAGTACCTTGGCGAGCGCAAACAGCACGAAGCTCGAAGCGACCAGTAGCGGCGCGTCCGGCGTCACGATCATGGTGCCGACCGCCGCCATCAGCGTCACGTTGAGCAGGATCGCCGCGGTCGCCGCCA
>JBBROQ010000267.1:0-3574 GCA_038229115.1 Planctomycetota bacterium
AATCGGTGATCGCTGCCGCGATCCATGATTATGGTGATAAGCGTGTGGTGACCGCGGTCACTTTTACCAGGAAGATGGGCTTGATGGGTTCGGGCAAGCTCGTTGCCAGCGACCCGATCGATCTTTCAGAAAAAGTTGGTCCGCATGCACAACGGGTCATCGTCGATGGTCATGGTGAGAGTGTGATCGTCGCCACGGCCGATGGTCGAGTGCATTATTTTTTCTGGAACGGTTCTGAGTTCGATCATCGTCAGTCATTCGTACCATTCGAGGGTGCGGCCGACCCATCGATCGCCACCATCGACTATATTCTTGGCGAGGTATCGCTCGCGATCACTGGCAAGACCGGCGCAAACGATGTCTGGAGTCTCTACGTCAAACCTGGCACCGATAACCGACAGTTCGGCAGGATCCATCAATTGGAACCACTACCGAGTTCGCCAACCTGCTTCTCTGCAAATGTGCGCAATAAAGCGTTTGTCGTCGGAGCGCCGAAGGACTTGTCCCTGCGCTTTTCGACCACGGCCGCGGTGCGTTGGCAGGATTCGATTAGTTATGATCCGCAACAAATCGCGATCACCGGAAAATATGACAAGATTGTCGTGGCCGGATCGGATCAGAAGCTGCACCATTACAAAGTCGTCGATCCACATCCAGAAACGAGTTGGAAGGGTCTGTTCGGCAAGGTCTGGTACGAAGGCTATTCCGAACCCCGCTATATTTGGCAGTCGACCGGCGGCACGGACGATTTCGAGCCAAAGCTGTCGATGATCAATCTGATCGCTGGTACGCTTAAAGGTACATTCTACGCCATGTTATTTGCGGTTCCGATAGCGCTGCTTGGTGCCCTCTATACCAGTGAATTCATGCATCCCCGTTTCAAGGTATTTCTAAAGCCGACGGTCGAGGTGATGGCCTCGCTGCCATCGGTGGTGTTGGGCTACCTAGCGGCGCAGTGGTTAGCGCCGCTGATTGAATTCAGGGTTCCCGCGTTGCTGGGGATGATCATTTTCATTCCGCTCTCTGCGATGGTTTTTGGATATATTTGGACGGGCATGTCGCCGTCGGTGCGCAGCAAGGTCAAGCCGGGCCATGAATTCCTTGTGTTCCTGCCCATTCTGCTGCTGGTCGGATTCCTGTGCTGGGAAGGTAGCGGAGTGATTGAACGGGTATTGTTCGCTGTCCATACACCAAATGGAACCGTCGGCGATTTCAAGCAGTGGTGGAAAGCGTTTAGCGATGTCTATCCCGATCAGCGTAATTCGCTGGTGGTTGGCATCATGATGGGCTTTGCGGTGATTCCGCTGATCTTCACCATTTCCGAAGACGCGCTCAGCAATGTGCCGAAAGCACTTCGTTCTGGGTCTTTGGCGCTGGGCGCTAGCCGCTGGCAGACAGCGTTCCGCGTGGTGCTGCCGACGGCATCGGCCGGCATTTTCTCGGCGCTGATGATCGGTCTGGGGCGCGCAATTGGCGAGACCATGATCGTGGTCATGGCCACCGGCAATACGCCGATCATTGATTTCAACATCTTCAACGGAATGCGCACGCTGGCAGCGAATATTGCGGTCGAACTCCCCGAAGCACCCGAATTCGGCACGCTTTATCGCACATTGTTCCTGGGTGCGCTATTGCTGTTCCTGATGACCTTCGTGGTCAATACCGCGGCCGAAATCATCCGCCAACACCTGCGCGAGAAATACAAGACTGTATGAACGCCCCAGCTCCACAGCTTCTTGGTCGCGGTCGTGTGGTTGGCGAGCCGATGGTTTGGCTCACGAGCATGGGACTGTGCGTTGGCGCGCTGATGGTTGCCATCATTCTTGGTGTGATCGTGTTTAACGGCATCGGCTCGTTCTGGCCGCACCGGGTGCAGCAAATCACGCTGGCCAATGGTGAAACCTGGATGGGGGTCGAAACCAAACGTCAGGAACGTCGCGGCAAACCAGATCAGCCGCCGATCGAAGAAATCCAGCTATATCACGCCAATCGCTGGATGACTGGGCAATCGTTCAAGTTTTTTGACACCAGCAGCATCACCGCCACCACTCTTCCGGAAGCGGTGATGATGGTTGAGCAGATTAAGAACGGAAATGCCCTGGGCTTTCCGGTACGACTGCAGATGAAAGGGCAGGCTGACATAATGGCGACCGGCGCGACATTCGATGCTCGGCTTGAGGAATTGATAGGCGATTGCGCCGCACACCGCGCTGAGATTCGCGTCATCGTCAAAGGCAAAATCGGCAAGAACTCGGCCGATTTGTCGAATAGCCAGCGAACGCTCAAAGCGCTCAGCGAAACTCTATCGGCCGAAGATCGCGCTAAGCTTGAAAATAAGATCGCCAAGCTTCAGGCGGAATCAGATGAGTACTCCGCGGCAACCAAACGCCTGGGCGGCACTATGAACGACAATGTTCTGGTGTTACGGACGGCGAATGGCAAGGAAACCAACGTTTCGGTCGGCAATATCATCGGTATGCATTATCCTAACAAACTTGGTTTAGCTGGACGCTTTGGCCGCTTCCTGCGCAACATATGGGTATTTGCCAGTGAGGATCCGCGCGAGGCCAACACCGAAGGTGGAATTTTCCCGGCCATCTTCGGTACATTCGTTATGACCATGCTGATGAGTGTAATGGTGGTGCCGTTTGGTGTCTTGGCCGCGATCTACCTGCGTGAATATGCCAAGCAGGGCCCCTTTGTACGCGCGGTACGTATTGCCATCAACAATCTTGCGGGCGTACCCTCAATCGTGTTTGGGGTGTTCGGTCTGGGCTTCTTCGTCTACTTTGTTGGTGGCCACATCGACGCGTGGTTCTTTCATGACAAACTGCCGGCACCAACGTTTGGCACTGGCGGCATATTGTGGGCTTCGCTGACGCTGGCGCTGATGACGGTGCCGGTGGTAATCGTGGCTACCGAAGAGGCGGTCGCCGCCGTGCCGCGCGGCATGCGCGAAGGCAGCTTGGCGATCGGTTCGTCGAAATGGCAGATGATCCAAACTATTGTGCTTCCCGCATCGATTCCGGGTATTCTTACGGGCGCAATTCTGGCCATGGCGCGTGGCGCGGGCGAAGTTGCACCTTTAATGCTTACCGGCGTGGTGAAACTTGCACCCAGTCTACCGATTGATCTCGACTTCCCATTCGTGCATCTCGATCAAAAGTTCATGCACCTCGGGTTTGCTATCTATGATCTTGGGTTTCAATCACCGGACAGCGAAGCCGCCCGGCCGATGGTGTTCGCGACCACGCTGTTCCTGATCCTGCTTGTGATGCTGCTCAACCTCGGAGCCATTCTGCTCCGCGAACGACTCCGCCGGAGGTACGCCAGCTCGGCGTTCTGACATGAACCAAACTAACATGCCTCTGTCCGCTCCCACCGCCCGTACTGACGACGCCGCCACCGGAAATCCGAGTTACATCAAGATCAGCAATTTCGATTTCTGGTACGGTGCCAATAAAGCGCTGCACACCATCGATATGGCGATTCCTGAAAAACAGGTCACGGCTTTCATCGGGCCGTCAGGCTGCGGCAAATCGACTCTGCTGCGTAACATCAATCGAATGAATGA
>JBBROQ010000268.1:0-3565 GCA_038229115.1 Planctomycetota bacterium
CGCCGAGGCCGCGACGGATTCGGCGCGCGCGCCGTTGCTTTTTTCGCCGTTAGAAGTCTGCGCGGTGACCGCGCCGGCCAGCGGAGTCACGTACCAGGAAGGTCGTGATTGGCGTCTGGAAGGCAGCGAACTCGTCCGGCCCCAGGGCTCAGCCATGCCCCTGCGAACGCTGAAAGAACTGACCCCGCCCCAAGGCTCACAGCCCTACGATCTCAGGCGCCGCGACGGTTCGGGCGAAATTCTGTTTGGCGCCGGCCATGAGTACCACGACGCGCAGGTGGAAGTCACCTATCGGCACCAGCCAGGCCTTTGGCGTGGACCACAGCTAGCATTTTCCGGCGCACATTTGCCGCGGTTCATGCGCGCGCTCAGCGAACGGCGTCGCGTCACCGTGACGGTGTTTGGCGATAGTATTTCAACCGGCTGCAACGCATCGGGCTGGGCTCAGGTGGCCCCGTTTCAGCCAGGATATCCGGCCATGTTGTGCGCCGCGCTTGAACGCGCCTACGGAACGACGGTCGAGCTCCGCAACTGCTCGGTCAGTGGCCAGACCTCTGGATGGGGCGTCGGCCAAGTGTCGTCGGTAGCAGACACCAAGCCCGATCTCGTAATCCTCGCCTGGGGCATGAACGACGGCAATGCTCCCGGAGTCCCCGCCGCAGAATTCGCGCAGAACATTCAGGCGCAGATTACGACGCTGCGCGCAGCGGAACCGAACACCGAGTTTGTGCTCGTCGCCGGCATGCTGCCCAATGATGACGTGCTCTCGGTGGTCCCAGGACTGCTGCTGCGCTACCGTGATGCTCTGGCGGAATTGGCCGGACCCGGCGTGGTGCTGGCTGATGTTTCAGGCGTCTGGACTGAACTGCTAAAGCGTAAACGCCATCTCGATCTCACCGGGAATGGCGTAAATCATCCCAACGATTTTGGCCACCGAGTGTACGCGCAGGTACTCGGCGCTGTGCTCATACCGTGATCGATTAGACAGAAACCGGCGTCGTCCTACGGCCGCACCTAGCACCGAAGAATTTCTGGATCGATCGCACATCTTGATCGCACGTGGCTCACGCCGCTGCGCTTTCTGGTGGCGGGCGACTGGGTGGTGGCGGTGCCTGGTCGCAATCGCGCGATCGTAACTGGTTCCGCGCAGGAGCAGGCCATCGCGCTGCTGCCGCAGCTGCTGCCACAGATGCTGCGCACCGCCGCCGTCGAGGCAGGTGCGTAGGCCAGCAGCAAAGTCTTCCGCCTGCATCCCGATGGTCGCTGGGAGCTATTTCAGCTTGGCTCATTCAGCCCTGGTTGCAGGTGTTGAAAGCGGCTGCCAGAGCGGCAAGCGGCTCGCCCTTTGGACTGAACTCGTGACCAACGTACCCCGCGTATGACGTCGCCGCGATCGCACGGCATATAGCGCGGTAATTCAGTTCCTGTTCATCATCAAGGTCGCGGCGGCCGGGATTGCCGGCGGTGTGGAAATGACCGATGTGTTGGATGTTCGCCGTCAGATGGCGAATGATGTCGCCCTGCATGATCTGCACGTGGTAGATATCGAACAACAGTTTGACCCGCGGGCTGTCCACCTGCTCGATCACCGCCAACGCCGAGGCCAGCGAATCGCACTGATAACCGGGATGGTCAACGCGCGTGTTGAGTAGTTCCAGATTCAGATTCACGCCCAAGCGTTCGGCCAGTGGCGCGACGCGTTTCAGCACCACCACCGAGTTGGCGATGGCGCTGGCTTCGCTTTGCCCGGGCAGGCGATTGCCGCTGAAACAAATCAGCGAAGGAATGCGGTGCTGCGCGGCGATCGTCACTGATTCTTCCAGCTCGGCAGTGATGCGCTGGTGCTGCGTGGGGTCGTTGATGCCCTCGGCCAAACTATTGTGGCCGCTCATGCTGGCGATCACTAGGTCGTGCTTTTTCGCCAGCCCGACGACCTCCAGAAAATCACCGCCGCGGCTCCACAGCTCGACCGCGGCGAAGCCACAGCGCGCAGTGTCGGCGAACAACTGATCGAGCGAGTACGACTTCGGCTGAAACAACGGATAGCAGTGCGATTGCTTGATGCGCATGAAGAGAAATCCACGGGTGATGCGGTAGTGCGGGCGACCAGAGAGAGGGCGACCAGAGGGCGGGCGCTTAGAAAGTAACGCCGAGCTTCACATTGGCGTGCAGGTCGGCAGCGATTCGCGGGTAATGTTCAAGCAAATCGCCGGCGGGAATCACCGGGCTGATGATCGGGACACCATAGAGGCGGCCGCTGTAGATCAGCTCCAGGCAGGTCTGCTCCTGACGTTGCGCATTCCAGCGCGGATGATGGCGGCTGGGGTCCGAGCACCCATGGCCGAAGACCAAGTCGGGTCAGTTCATGTGCGCCTCGCCGCCGAAGTCGAGGCCGGCAGGATACGGCGTGGGGGGACGGCGACCACGGTGCCGCGGAAGGCCACGCCACGCCACGCCACGCCACGCCACGCAGGACCGCTTGCAGCCCGCGGCGCCGTCCCAGTGCCCGCGGGCATTGGCATGACCCTGGTAAAATGCCTGCATGGTGCCGTGCTTTTCAGCGCCAAAACGGGCGAGAATCAAAAACTTGGCCAGGACCCGGAGTCGGCTCGATGGACTGGCGCCAAGCGAGTTCGCGCGGCGCGGTGCAGACGAGTTCCTGGATCATACCCACTCCGTGGTGTGATCCGCGCAGCGTGCCATCAGGGGGCTGTGCGTGGAAGGTCTTCTCCGCTTTTTGATGTGTTATATCCTCTGCCCATGGTGAACCGGGCCAAACAGGACCAAGGATTACCACGGCACGAATCCCGCAGCGTCTACGCGCAATCACCCACGATTGACCGTGTTTTAAGGATCGTCGCACTTGGTCTCTATGAACAGATGCCGCCATCGATCATTCATCGTCCAAGCGGTAATGGAGACTATCTGCTGATGGGCTTCCACCGCCCGGCGATGGTCGAGGTCGCCGGTACCGAGGTCCGTGTGGCCGCGGGAACCATGGTGGTGTGGCCGCCCGGTGCGACGCACCGCTATGGCGATGACACCGCGGTATGGAGCCATACTTGGCTGTTTTGTGCGGGGTCGTTCGTGACCGATCAGATGGTTATTGCTGGCTTGCCGCCCGGGGTGCCATTCATCGGTCCGGTGACCGAATTCGCCGACCGCGTGCGCGATATCCACCGTGAGCTCCGCGATGACGCTCCCTGTGATGTGGCGATCATCCGCGCGCATCTTGGTCTGATTTTCCGCCATGCGGCGCGGGCGGTGCACGGTGCACGGGCCGGCGCGGCGATCCCGCCCGAACTGTTGGCGGTGCGCCGGTATCTGGATGAGCATCTCGCTGAGCCGTTGCGCTTGGATGCGCTGGCGCGGCTGGCCGGTTGGTCAGTGCCGCATTTTTGCGCGCAGTTCCGCCGCCATTTCGCCACCAGCGCCATCGATCTGCTAATCGACCTGCGGCTGCATCAGGCGCGCCTGCTGCTTACCGATCGCAACCTTTCGGTCGAAACCGTGGCGCAGCGCGTCGGTTACCCTGATTACCGGCAGTTTTCAAAGCTCTTCCGCA
>JBBROQ010000269.1:0-3540 GCA_038229115.1 Planctomycetota bacterium
GGTCGCGGTCAGATCGGCACCGCGCAGCGTCGCGCCGTCCAATTGCGCCCGTTGCAGACTGGCTCGGCGCAGATTCGCATCGCGCAAATCGGCGCCGCGCAGGTCGGCGTGATCCAGGCGCGCATCGCGCAGATCAGCCGTGCGCAGAATGCGGCCCGCGAGTTGCGCGCGCGGCGCCACTAGGCCGCTCAAGTACGCTTCGGCAAAATCGCCGTGCGCCAAACGATCGGCCTGGGTCAGCACTGCGGCGACATAGGCGTCGCCTTTGCGCACCGCCGGGTTGTGCCACAGGCACAGCTCGGCGGCGCCGCTGGGGACATGCGGGCACGGGCTCTCATGCGCGCTGGCGTAGCGATGTTGGCAGGCGGCCATGATCAGTGGTGCGCGTGGGTTTCGGCGGCGGGCTCGGCGGCACTGGCGTGCGCCGGGGCTGCGCTGTGCTCTGACGCTGCGCTGTGCTCTGACGCTGCGCTGGGCGCGTGGGTTTCGCCGTGCGCGGGCGCTTCTGGCTCGGCGTGTTCGCTGGATGCCGAATGCGCGGCGTGGGCGTCGTTCGCGGCAGCATGCGCTGATTTTTTAGGCGCTTTTACTGACGTTTCGTCCTCGGCCGAGTTGGCGGCGTGGGTCGAAGCCGGCGCGCTCAGATCGATCGCGGGCTGACCGGCGCCCAATGCGCGGCGGCGCAGTTGGTGGATCTTCCGGCTGTCAGGTTGGGCTTGGTAATAGGCGGTGGCGTGGGCCAAAGCCTGGGCCGGATCGGGGCGGTGATCGGTGTAGATCATCGCCAATAAATAATGGCTTTCGCGGTCGATGGCCGAGGTGGGATCGTAGGCGTTGCCGGCGACTTCGCGTTCCAGGTGCGCGACCGCTTTGTCGTAGTCAGCGGTGGCCGTGTAGTACGCGCCCAACAGGCCGTTGGCACCGGGGAACGCCGAGTCGAGGCCAAGCAGCCGAACCAAGTCATCGCGCATCGCGACTTTGCGCGGCGGATTGGCGCGGTTCGCGAACTGCGCCCGCGCCCACAACGCCTGCGCCAACACTGGGCCGGTGGCACACGCGACCGCTTGATCGAAACACGAACCCGCATCGTCACCGCCGGCGCGCTCACGCGTAAGGGCGAGATTCACCAATACCGCAGCATTGCCGGGAGTGACTTCGTGCGCTTTACGCAGATGCGCTTCGGCCTTGGCCAGTGCGCCGTTTTCCGCGGACAAGGGACCCAGGTATAAGTTGGCCAGATTGTAATGCCCGCCGACGTGTGCCCCGTTTAGCGCCAGGCATTCCTGATACGCGCGCTGTGCTTTTGACCACTGCGTTGGCTGCTCCGACCCCTGCGCAGGCTGATCCAACCCCGGCGTCGAATCAGCCTGCGCCAAGCGTTCGTGCGCGGTGCCAGCGTTGTACCAATAATCAGCGGCTTCTTCGGGTTGCGGCGCGCTTAACCGCGCGGCTTCCTCGAAACGCGTGATCGCGCTTTCGGCGTCGCCATCGGCCAGTGCCAGGACGCCAAGATTGCACAACGCTTCGGCGTGGTTCGGACGCACGCGCAGGGCTTCTTCGTACCAACGCCGAGCTTCCGCGCGCTGGCCCAATTGCTGATTTGCCAGGGCCAAATTAAACAGCGCAGGAAAGGCGTCTTTGTCGACGGCCAGAGCTTTGCGGTAGTGCTCAATCGCGGTTTCGAAGCGACCCTGGACCAGAACTTCATTGCCAAGCGCGGTCAGTTGCGCGGCACTGCCGGGTTCCAGCACGGTCAATTCGGCGGCGCTGGCCCAGGATTCTGTGGTTAGCAGCAGCGCGCTCAGAAGCAGCAGCGCCAGGCGCCGCACGATCAGCCTTTCGGCGCGGGGCCGTCGCCGAGCATGTTGGCCAAACTATCGGCCAAATCCCCGGAATCGGCGCGGTATGAGCCGTCGCTGATGCGGGCGCGCAGTTCGTCGACGCGATGCAGGTCGACCGGATTCATGTTTTTGAGGATGCCGACGAAGCGGCTGATCGAAGCGGCATCGAAGGAGTCAGTCTGGCTTTCACGGCCGCCATCAGCGGCCGATGGCGTGGCCGGCGCAGCGACTTTCGCAGCGACTTGCGCCGCGGCATCGGTCTTGCGCCGCAGGGCCGCATCTATTTGGCGGCGATCACCGTTGATCTCCATGGCAGTCTCCAGGCCTCAAGGCAGAGGCCTACTTTCACCTACAGCATCGGCGACCCTAGGCGGCGCTTGAGCGGAACTTTTTTAGGACCGGGCTAAGCCCGCAACGCGAACAGCTAAAGCCGTCAACGCGCAGGCTTGGGTGGAAGCTACCCTGCGTACGCGTCGGGCGCAAATCGGCCGCGCTCAGCGCTGGACGAAATCGCGCGTGGCGTGGTGGAGGTCGTCGGCGTTAGGGGCGCGAGACCGAACGGCCTCAGCCTTTGCTGAACTTGATCACTTCCACCGGGCAGCCTTCGGCGGCTTCGATGATCTGGTCTTCCAGTTCGGCGCCCAGGCCGCCGGTGAGCGCGCTGCGTGCGGTCAGGTTGGTGTCGAGGGTGCCATCGGCGCGGACTTCAGCGCGGATGAAGCAGCTTTCTTCGGTGACGCTGAACACTTCCGGACATGCGGTTTCACAGGCATTGCAGACGATGCAGCCTTCTTCGATCCAGACCTGCTTGATAGCCATGAGAGCCTCCGTTGGCGCGGCGCAGGTGGTAGACCGGCTGCGCGCGTAGGCAAGCCAGCATGCGTACGCGCCGCGGCTTCAGGCATACGAAGCGCCCACGCCCTGTATGTCAGCGGGGCATACGCGGGTGTGATTGCGGACCCGCGTGTGTGCGCGAGCCTGCGGGCGCGATGCAGCAGTTCCTGAATCATTGGTTGGTGCTGCCGCTGTTAAGCGCGCTGCGGTTTTTGGCCGCCGATACCGCCTGCCGCGTTGGCGGCGGTTTGGGTGTGCTGGCCTGGCGTTTAGGCATTCGTCGGCGCGTGGCCAGTGCGCAGCTGGAATCGTTGCTGGGTCTGCGCGGCCCGGCGCGCGCGCGGGTGCTGAAGCGCGCGTACGCCAGCATGGGCGCGAATTTCATTGAGGTGATGACCATCGGCGGCGTGTATGGCCCGGAACGTACGCAGACGATGCTGAACCCGCACTGGCATGCGCTGCTGCATCGGCGGCACGGCGGCGTGGTTTACATCACGCCACACTTGGGCGCGTGGGATGTCGGCGCCGGCGGCTTGGTCAAGGGTGCGGGAAAACTGGTGGTTTACGCCAAGGCCCAGCACAACCCGGAAGTCGATGTGTATGTGAACACCCAGCGTCAGCAGTTGGGTTATCTGGTGCTGCTGGTGGCCAACGGCGACCGCACCGCGGCGGTGACGGTGCTGCGCACGCTGCGCGAACGCGGTTCGGTCGGCTTGATGGCCGATCAGCGCCCAGGTCGCAACGAAGGTGAAGGCGCGTGGTTTCTGGGCCGCGCCGCGCACTGCCATCAAGGCCCGGCGTTTTTCGCGCAGAAAATGCGGGCGATGCTTGTGCCGGGCTGCTGTTTGCGGGTGCGCGCCGGACA
>JBBROQ010000270.1:0-3530 GCA_038229115.1 Planctomycetota bacterium
ATCTCAAGAACCTCTCGTCACCCCGCCGGAATCCCGCCGGGGTTTTTTGCTGGCCACTTGACTCTGGTTATAAGTTAACGTACGTTATCTTTATAAGGAATCTCCCATGGCCATTTTTCTCGTCGCGCTGCGTTACCTGATGTTGATCACGCTGTGCGTGCTGCTGGCGGACTTCATCTCCGGGTTCGTGCACTGGCTGGAGGATGGCTATGGCCAGCCTTCGTGGCCGTTGATTGGTCAGACCATCATCGAACCGAACCTGCTGCATCATCGCGAACCGCGGGCGATGGTCGCCAACACCTGGTGGCAAAGTGCCGACTTGCAGTTCATCGGTGGCACCGTTGCCTTAAGTTTGGCGGCGCTGTGTGGGTGGCTGAGCTGGGAACTGACGCTGTTGGTCGCGCTGACGGTGAACACCAACGAAGTGCACAAATGGGCGCACCGAACCAAGCGTGAGAATGGCCGCTTCATCACATGGATGCAGGCCGCGCACGTAGTGCAAAGCCGCGCCCATCACGGCCGTCACCACGGCGGTAACCGCAACACACATTTCTGCGCGTTGACGCCGTGGCTGAATCCGCTGTTGGAACGCGTGCGGTTTTGGCGTGGGTTGGAAGCCCTGATCCGCGTGACCACCGGTGTCAGTCCGCGCCTTGATCCGGTTGTTACGGCGCGCGCCGCAGCGCGGTGACGCCATACCATGGGAATACTTCGCCCTTTGGTCGATTTGAGAGAGCGTGAAACAAGTCAGAAATTGGCGACCTTCTCTGCCACGCCGGGCGCGTAGCCTGCGCGTTCTTGGAGACTCGCATGCGCATCTGCCTGCCCCTGATCGCCCTCTCTTCCATGCTGGTGCCACTGAGCGCCGCCGATCTGAAAGTTTCCGACCTACGCATCGGCGTGGGTTCGGTACCCCTGCCCAAAAAAGTCGACGAAACCTATTCTGCCGGCGGCGGTTCGTCCCGGACTAGCGGCGGCTACAGCTATGACACCAATGGCAGCCAAGCGCTGGCGTTCTCGCTCGGCTACACCGGCGCAAAGCTGCAACCGCATGGCTTGGTCTACGGCATCGCGTTGCAGTTCGCCGGTGGCCAATATTCGCCGCGCAGCAAAAGCAGCGGTGCGCCGAATCAGCGCGCGCTGAACTACACTCAATATTTGCCCGTGGTGCGCGTCGGTTATGGCTACGCGGTGTCGACCACGTTTCACTTCGAAATCACGCCCTATTTCGGCTATGGCTTGGCGCGCACGCAGTGGAGCGACAACGGCACCAAGGACGCCAGCTATGGCTCGATGCTGATCGCCGGACTCAGCGTTACCGGCATGGCGAAACTTGGGCGTGGTTGGTCGGTCGGCGGCGAGCTGGGCGGCCAGGTGATGAAAGGTTCGGTGTCGATCACCAATCCCGCCACCGGGGGCGGCAGCGATTTGGATCTGAAGGGCGGCGGCTTGCTGGCGCAGGTGCTGCTCGGCTACCAGTTTTGAGGCAGTTCTAATGTCCAGCCGCATTGGCTTTCCCGAAACCCGGTGGAGCGTTATCGGACGCTTGAGCCAGCCCGCCGGCGGCGCGCATCCGGCCGCGGCGGCGGTGCTGATCGAGCTGTATGCAGATTCGATCGGACGCTATTTGAAGCTGAAATTTCCAGGCGAATCGCATCAGCCGGACTTCGATGATATCGTGCAAGAAGTGCTGCTGCACCTGTTCGAGCGGCCCGAATTGATGGCGCAGGCGCAGCCTGGCGTGGGTAGTCGCTTCCGGTATTTGCTGATGACCTTGGCCTTCAACGCGGCGCGCAATGCCGCACGCGAACGTTGGCGTCGTCAGCATCGCGAAGCCGCGGCGGAAATGGTCGAAGAGCAACCGGCCGACATGCCCAGCGCCGAAGACGCATCGCGCATGGATCGCGCGTGGGCCGAATCCTTATTAGCGCAGGCCTGGACCGATGTGCGCGGCTGGGCCAGCGACGGCACCCTTGAACTGGAAGTGCCGCAGCTGCTAGAAGGACACCTGGTGCAGGGCCGCAATCTGCGCGATCTGGCGCAGGAACTCGGCCTGCCGCTGACCACCTGCCATCGCCGCCTAGCGCGCGGGCGCACCTATCTGCAACGCGCGATCATCGACCGCTTGCGTCAGGCCGGCGAAGTGAAACTCGGTGATGATGAAGGCGCGGCCTGTGATCTCTTATTGGCGGTTCTGGCGAGTAGCTGAATTCCTTAACAGACTGCGGAAAACCGCTCCGGCAGCTGTCGCCGATTTTCTCAGATTAAATAGTAGCTCCTCCGGAAACCCAGTGGGTTTGATCAGGCATGCCGCTAGGTCATGGACATGTGCAATCCCCCCATAATGAACAATGTGAGCATGTGGAATATCTGATGACTTCGGTATCTGCGAGCGGATCGAATGACGAATATGAGTTTGGTGTTCATGTCTTTTTGGGGTCCATTGGTAATGAGATGTCTGAAATAACTGACAATGTCGCTTAGACGGGATTCGATCATTTTGGCTAGTTTAACAATGGGACTTAGTCCTCATTTTTTTTCTCAGCGGATCCATGCGGTGAAATGCGTTCGTGCGGTGCGCTCAAGTCGATGATGCCAACACCGACGCAGGTTTCCTTTGATGGCGTAGCCGCGGGCGGTGCGCCAATCATTGGCCTTCAATTGAGCGATGGTGGCTTCATGGCGTTTGGATATGTTTTCAGCGCTATAGAGTATGACTTATCGGACACCGGTAAGATCTTTTCTGCCCTGTTTGGCTAATTCACGTACTTCGTCTTTTCGTACGTCATTGAGGGCCTTATTGGCATGGCTCACGATACGGTAACGATCCAGTACGACATCTGGCTGCGGGATGGGGAAATGTTCATCAATAGCAATGCGGTACCTCCCACATGTCCATAGAGACTGCCTGAACCCCTGCATTCTGCTGGGACGTGAGGGTTTTTAGCGCCGTTTTTAAGCTCGCCTTGGTTCGCTCGTCGGTCACCTCCAGCATGCAGCGACCGCTCAGATCAGTGAAGATGGTCACCTACCAATGGCCTTTGCGAATCGCCTTTTCATCGACGCCCAAATAGGTAACCATTTGCGCTGCGCGTCGACCAAGGCCACGCGAAACTCCGCGATCCATAATGCCGTGAGCTTCCTCCCACGAGATACGCTACGAACAGCTCGCGCCCTGCACCGTTTGGCAGGCCAAAATCCACGCAATCGTCCGCTCCTCGAAAACCATCGTAAAGCGACTGCCTGGATCAGACCGCGGCACGGTCACCCGTAAAATCCCGTGCGTCGAACAATGCGTCCGCGGCATGCGCGGATGAATAAAAGTTTTTGCCTGCCACATATCCAGGCGTCGCCAGGTCCGCTCGTCCGCATGATCTTCGATAAGTCAGCCCGTACCGCACGTCGGACACGGCAAGCGACCCGACTCATGATCAACGAAAATACGCGCCTCCTCCTTGGCTACATCCACATCGATACGGACAAGGATTCACTGATTTATGGTTAAGCGTTTAGCAGGGGCGACTCAGTCA
>JBBROQ010000271.1:0-3505 GCA_038229115.1 Planctomycetota bacterium
GGAAAAACTCGTCCGGATCCATGCCTTCCGGCAATTCCGGCGCCTTGGCGTTCTTGCTGGAATAGACCGTTACCACGCTGGGCGCGATGGTCTTAATCATCGGCGCGAAGCTCAGCGGCGTCGGCGCGGTAGCGGGTACTGACACGACAGTCTTGCCGGCATCAGCCGCGGACAGCGGCAGCAGCAAAGCCGTGGCAGCCAGAATAGGAATGAACAGGCGCATCGGTTTTCTCCAGTCGATCTACGCCTCCAGACGCGCGCTGGACGCTGGGCTTTCACAGCGGCTCAAGCGCGGCCGCACCCAGACGCCGGTTCACCCCGGGCATGGTGCGGCTAGGTTCCGCCGATGCTTACCGAGCCCGTGTTGCCAGCCACGCCCGTCGCCCCAATGCCCAATCGCTATCTGCATCCGCTGTCGATCGGCGCGCTGACGCTTAGCAACAATCTGTGCCTCGCGCCGATGGCGGGTTTCACCAATGTCGCGTTCCGCCTGATCGCGAAGGAGGTCGGTGGCTGCGGCCTGGTCGCCAGCGAGATGGTCGCGGCGCTGGGTAATCCCGGCGCGCAGAATGCCACCCGGTTTCGTGTGCTGACACAAAACGTGCCGCAGGAAAAACCCTTGGCGATGCAGGTCTATGGCCGCGATCCCGAATTGTGCGCCCTGACGGCGCGCGCATTGGACGAGGCCGGCGCCGATCTGATCGATCTCAATTGCGGCTGCCCGGTGAAGAAGGCGAAACAGTCGGGCTGCGGCGTGTCGCTGATGCGCGAACCAGCGCAAGTCGGGCGCATCATCGCCGCAATGCGCGCCGTCACGACCAAGCCGGTAACGGTGAAGATGCGCCTGGGGTTCGATGCTGAAAATCGCACCATGGTCGAAGTCGCGCGCGCCGCAGTCGACAACGGTGCCGACGCTTTATTTGTGCATGCCCGCACCGGCGAAAGCAAACATGGCACCGCCGTGGATCTGACTGGCATCGCGGCGGTAAAGCAGGCGGTGTCGGTGCCAGTGATCGCCAACGGCAGCATGGAAACGGCAGCCGCAATCCGCTTAGCCAAAGACGAAGGCGGCGCCGACGGTTATCAGATCGGCCGCGCGGCCTGCGGCGATCCGTGGCTGTTCCGCAATTTGATCTCAGAACTGACCGGCGGTGAGCGTTATGATCCGACGCTCGACGAGCGGCGGACGCTGTTGATCAGGCATTTTGATCTGATTTTACAGTTGTTTGGCGAAGACCGCGGCGTGCGCGTGATGCGCAAATATACTTTTTTCTACTGCAACGGCCTGCCCGGCGTGCGGAAGTTCCGCGACCGTTTTCACCGCATTACGGATCGCCCCGCGTTCTACGCCTTAGTCGATGATTTCTTCGCCAACCTGCGCGCCGGTTATCACGACGGCGAGATCGAACATCTGACGCTGTTCGATCGACACGCCGCAGACGATGTGCCCGACCATGACGGCTAAGGTCATGGGCATGCAGCGATCAGGCTAATCCGCTCGCTTGTCGTAAGATTTGCCGGCACGGACGCCCCCTTACGGCCAGCACGATGGCTTTAATGGGCTTGGTGCCGGCAGCGGTCCCACATCTCCGCCCACGACAACCAGCACCTCTGCGGGTATGCTCCACCGAGTGGCATCCCGCTGACTCGCGCTGCATCTCTTGATACTTGAGGTTTCATGGGCTTCCAAGGGCAGTTGGCTTCGGTCAACCTGACGGACATTTTTCAGACGCTGCAGATGAATCGGCAGACCGGCACGCTGTCGGTTACTGGGGCCATTGTTGGCGAAGGCACGACCCAGTCAGTCCATGTGTTCTTCGAAGGTGGTCAAATCGCGATGGCCAGCGGCACAGCGCCGGGCGCGTCCGGGCTCGCCGCGGCTGGACTAGCAACGACTGGCAAAGCTACGCGTCCGTTCCTGCTGACGGCACTCATTCATCGCGGACGCATCACGTCCGAACAGTCGGCGTCAACCGAACAGCGCCTGCGCGCCACCGGTCAGCCGTTGCGTGAACTGATGTTGGCCTCCGGGATGGTACCGCTGGAAGACCTCGACGAAGCCAGCGCGTGGTGCATCGAAGAACTGGTCTGTCCGATTTTTGAATGGCGCGAAGGCGAGTTCACGTTCACCGATGGCGAACCCGCGCCGCCGCTGCGCGTGCCGGACGTGGTGGCGATGGGCGACACTCGCTTGGCCACCACGCAGGTGGTGTTGGAAGCAACGCGACGCATGGATGAATGGCGGCGCATCCGCGAAGTCATCACCGACGCGGCGACGCTGTATGTCGTCGACAACGACGGCCGGGCGAATCTGCGCAATGTGCAGACCGATCCCGACATGCTGAAAGTCCTGCGCTATCTGGATGGCCGGCACACTTTAGACGCGATCGCCGAAGCCGTGGGCGTCACTCGTTTCGACACCTTCGCGATCGTCGCGCAGTTGGTGTTGGGCGGCATCGCGCGGGCGCGCCAACCGCAGGAAATCGTCGATGACGCGAATGCGTTACGAGCGCAGGGCGAGGCCGCGCAGGCGCGCGATTTGCTGGAAAATACGCTGCGCACCGCGCACGTACCCGAAGTCATGCGGCCGTTGGCCGAACTCAGCGCGCAACTGAATCAGGCCCCGCGTGCGGTCGAACTGTTCCTGGAACTGATCCAGGCCGCGCAGGATCAGGGCGATTTGCCGCAAGCGTTGAAAGATCTCGACACCGTGCTGGCCTTGTCGCCGGCCGATCCCGAACTGCATTTTGAGCGCGCGCAGATCCTGGCCGAACTCGGTCAGATCGAACCGTCAGCCACCGCCTACACCGCCGCCGCGCAGGCGTTCCTGAACACCCGCGACGTGCCGCGCGCGGTCGACGCCTGCCATCGCGCGAAGAACCAATTGCCGCGCGCCCCCGAGCCGCATCGCTGGCTGGCAAAGGCCTATTTGCTCGACGGCCAGACCGACAACGCGGTGGTCGAATACAAAGCGTTGTGGCATGCACTGCTGACCGCGAATCGCCCGCGCAAAGCGTTGGATCAGCTCAAAAGTGTGCTGGATACCGACTGCAAATATCCGGCGGTGAAGGATCAGGTTCTTAACCACGCACAGCATTCCGAAGCGATCAAGACCAACAAAGCTACGCGCGTTTTGGTGCAGGTCGCGACGTTGGTGGTGCTGGGCGCCGCGTTGTGGGGCTGTTGGGTGGTGATTGAAAAAGAAGTCATCGCGGCCGGCGGCCTGCGCAAATTCACCGCGTTGGACGCGGGTGTGACCGAGCGCAAACAGCGCCTTGATCACCTGAACGTCCTGAGCGACATCGAACGTCTGCGCGTCGATTACGGGCGTTTCGCCGACCTAGATGAAAAACTCAAAGCGCTCACCGCGAACGTCCGTGACGATTATGAGCACCGAGCTGCGGCCGATCTGGATCGCGCGCGCGCGCTGATGACCGGCGGCCGTTTCGACGAAGCGATTCCCGCCGCGCGCCGTGTAACGAAGGACTATCCCAGCAGCGAAGCC
>JBBROQ010000272.1:0-3498 GCA_038229115.1 Planctomycetota bacterium
AGGCCGCGCCGCGTTCGCTGACCACGGTTCCGAAGTCAGCATTGGCCAGCACGTTCGCCCACGGCAAAGGTGTGGTGACTCCAGATGGCAGCACCGTGATGTATTCGCGTCCATCGCGGGTGAAGCCGCCCAGACCGTTAAACGCCAGTAGGTCAAAACGCGGCGTGGGCAAAGTCGGGTCCGTACGTCCGGGGCGCGCGGCGACAAAGCGCAGCGATGCTGATTCCGGGCGCACGCGGCGCTCGGCGAACTGCGCCAGCGAACCGCCGGCATCGGTGATCGCCAAGCGCGCCACCGCCACCAACAGGTGGCGATCTTCTTCGGGTACTTGGTCTGCTCGGCGTACATAGATGCCGCCGGCGCGATCCAATAATCCCGCTGCTGGACTGGCCGCGACCAGGCCGACCACACGTTCAGTAAGTTCCTGGCGATACACCGACGGATCCTCGATCAAAATAATCAGATCGACCGCCAGTCCGCGTGCGCGCCACCACGCATGCGCGCGCAACAGCTGCCGCGCCAGTTCCAGGCGTTGCCCATCGCCGACGCGCAGCAGGCAGATCGGCAGATCGCCCGAGATGCCGTGACTCCACAGCGCCGAACGCGTGCGCTGATTGCGTACGATCGCCACCGCCTGCGCGCGGCGATGTGCGGTCGGCAACACCAAGGCACCTGCCAAACGAGCGAACACCTGGGCCTCGGCCTCGGTCGCGCCCAATTGCGCCAGCACCACTTGGCCATGTGTCCATGCGAGGCTGAACACGCGTTGAGCCAAATGCGTGTCACGATAGCGATTGGCCAGCGCCAACACCGCGTCGCGGGTTTCCGCCGCGGCATAGACCACGTCGATCACGACGCGCGCGCCACCAGCAATGGTGACGCTGCGGCGCAGCGCCAAGCAAGCATCGAGCACTGCGCCAGTGACGCCGTTGAGATTTCGAGTCAGCGCCGCAGGATCGCTCGGCGTTCGCCCGCGACCGATGAACGTGTGCCGGTCGGTTTCCCAACTGAGCGCGCTGATAATAGCCGGTGAATTTGCGTTTACGTCGTCCTCGCTGCGCACCACGAGGACCTGCGCCAAGTACGGCCGCGCTTCACCGGCGCGCCGCGGCCGGCGCGAGGCCAGTACCGCATCGGCCGCGGGCACCGCTTCGGTCTCGACGAACAGATTTGAAAATGCCGGATGCGCAGCTTCTGCGGCCGGCGGGGCCAGCACCGGTTCGACGTAGGTGGTCAGCTCGATGGTCAACGAGTCATCACCGTGATTGGTTAGCGTCGTGCGCCGCAGTTCGACATCGTCTTCCGGCGACACCGCGATTTCGGTGTGCTGCGCCAGGGGGCCATCGCGACGGCGGAATTCAGCGCGCGCCTGCGTGAATACCGCTTCGAAGGAACTCGGCCGATCGCCCATCGGCTGCCACGTCGTCGACCACGCACGGCCGGTGGCGAGGTCGCGCAAATACAGCACCGGACCACCGCGATTAGCGGTGGGATCAGCGCGCCAGCGGGTCAGAGCCAGCTCGCGCCAGCGGCTGCCACCGGCGCCAGACGACGTGATCAGCACATGATAACGGCCGTTGGAGAGCAAATGCACTTCCGGTGTGACCGGGAAGGGCTCGGTGATGACGCGCAGACTGGGCGCGGGCGCGGGGCTGCCTTCAAGCGTGTCGGCGGCCGGTTCGGCATCGGTGATCATGGCCAACGCCGGGCGCTCTTGCAGCAGAAGTCGGTGCGCCATCAAGCGCGGATCGGCCAGGAAACGCCGGCGCATCGGTGCCTGTTCCAACACATGCAGACAGCCGAGCAGCGTCATGCCCTGATGATGTGCCATCCACGAACGGATGACGACATGCGAGGTATGCAGCGGCAACCGCGCGGTGGTGAAATCGAGCGCTTCGCAGAAACCGAAGCGACCGACCGCACCTAACTTTTCCAGATGGCGCAGGTTCGCGACCGCGGCTGCCGGTTCGATCATCAACGCCAACGCACTGGCGTAGGGTGCCACTACCACGTCATCGGCCAGGCCGCGCTTGAGGCCCAAACCGGGTACGCCGAACGCCCGATACTGCCAATTCAGCTGCGCGTCGGTGAGGTAGTAAGCGGATTCGGATATGCCCCATGGGATACCGCGCGAACGTCCATAACGAATCTGTTCAGCCACCGCGGCGCAGTTGGCATCATGCAGCAAGGTGCCGTTCTCTTCGGGCATGACCAAGGCAGGCATGAGGTATTCGAACATGGTGCCGCTCCATGACACCAACGCGTGGCCGCCGGGCGTGCGCACCTGTTGCCGACCCAGGCGAAACCAGTGCTCCTGCGCGATGCCACCGGCGGCGACCGCGACGAATGAGCCCAAGCGTGACTCGCTCGCCAGAAGATCGTATGAGCTGCGGTCGGTGCGCGCCTCGTCGACCTGGAAACCAATCGCGAACAGTTTCGTGCGCGGGTCGAGCAGGAAGTTCCAGTCCATCGCCAGCGCAAACTCGGTGGCGGTTGCGGCCAGAGTTTCCGCGCGTTCGCGCACGGATTCAAAATCAGGATTGGCGACTTCAGCCGCATGCGCGCGGGCTTCATCAGCGGCCAACAGGCACCATTCGCGCGCCTCTGAATCTTTGGCGCGTTCGGCCAATGCGGTCGCGGTGAGGGCCAACGTGGCCAGATCATTGCCGGCAATCGTCGGCATTCCCGCGCACGTCAGGGTGGTACGCACGCCAGCGAAACGTCGCGTTAGCGGCATCGGCGAGGCCGCGATTTCACGCAGCGCCGCGGCCAGCACCAACAGATGCCCGGCCAGATTTCCACTATCGACGGTCGACACATACCGCGGGCTCAGCGCGTTGGCGCTGATGGTGTCGTACCAGTTCAGCAAATGCCCGCGGTGGCGTTCGAGCTTCTGCATTTCATCCAGGGTCGCCGCGGTGCGCTCCAACACTGCGCCGGTGGTTAGCCAGCCCAAATCATGCGCCGCGACATTTGCCAGCAGGGCCAAGCCAATGTTGGTTGGCGAGGTACGATGCGCGACCGCCGCGGTCGGCAGTTCCTGCACATTATCCGGCGGCAGGTGATGATCGGCAGCGGTCACTTGTTCAGCAAAATAGCGCCACGTCCGCCGTGCGGTCACCAGCAGAAAGTCGTGATCGTCACGGCTGAGACTTTCGACGCGCGACCGGCGTGGTCGTGACAACCACCACGCGGCAAACGGCGCGCACGCCCAGGCGAACGCGAACGGTAGCGCCGCCAGCGCCACGCCGGGGCGCACGCTGACCAACCACACCGCCACCGCAGCCAGCAGCGGTCCGATCAGCATGGTGCGAACCACGTCAAGCAGCCGACCACTGGCCAAACGCTCGGCGTCGGTCGAGGTCTGCCATTCCAGTAAGCGCCGGCGACTGACGCCTAAACGCCAGAGCGTGCGTGCAATCGCGCCCAACGCGGTCACGGCCTCGAATGGCAGCACCGATAACTCGAACGCGACATTCGCGATGCCGCGCAGCAGGC
>JBBROQ010000273.1:0-3490 GCA_038229115.1 Planctomycetota bacterium
GTCCAGTTTCGGCGGGGCCGGTTCAGCCGCGGCCAGCACGATCAGAAACATTGGAAAAATCAGGATGAAAAGACGACTCATGGGGTTTGACCTGGGGCGGAGAAAAGCGGTATATTTTGACGTATGGCGACGCCGGCGGCGGCCATTGCGGTTTTGATCTGCGTCACGGTGTAGTCGCCGTAATGGACCATGCTCGCCACCAACGCCGCGTCGGCGCCGCCACGAGTGACGGCGTCGACCAAGTGCTGCGGCGTCCCGCCGCCGCCGCTGGCGATCACTGGGATCCGCACTGCATCTGCGACCATTTTGGTGATGGTCAGTTCATAGCCGCTGCGCACGCCGTCAGTGTCGATCGCATTCAGGCAGATCTCGCCAGCCCCCAATTGTTCAGCGGTGCGTGCCCACGCGACCGCGTCCTTACCGGTCGCGGTGCGGCCGCCGTCGATCACCACTTCATAACCGCTGGGAATGTCATGCGATGACGCCACGCGTTTCGCATCCAGGCCCAACACCACGCATTGCGCGCCGAATGCCCGCGCGCCCGCGCTCAACAATTCCGGATCGCGCACTGCCGGCGAATTGACGCTGACTTTTTCCGCGCCGGCCAACAGCACCGCGCGCATCGCATCGACTGAGCGGATGCCGCCACCAACCGAGAACGGGATGAAAATTGCTTCGGCCACGCGCCGCACGACGTCGACGAATAGGCCGCGTTTTTCCGACGACGCGGTGATGTCATAGAACACCAGTTCGTCGGCGCCCTGTTCGTAATAGCGTCGCGCATAGTCGACCGGATCACCGAGGTCGATATTGTCCTGGAATTTCACGCCTTTGGTGACTGATCCATTGCGCACATCCAGGCACACGATGACGCGTTTGGTGAGCATGCGCGCGAGCATGGGAGGACGATGGCGCGGGCAATGTCAGTGGCGCTTTAGCGACCGATCAGTGCGGGGACGCGGACAAACTTGTCGTGGGTGGGCCGGCGGCAGACTCCTGGCCATGGCCCGCAATAAAACCTCGTCCTGGCTACCGTCCTGGCTGCGGCATCGCAGTCTCATCACCACCGAGGCAGTGCTGTTGGTCGGTGTCGGCCATGAACTTCTGGGTCGGCAGATCAGCCATTCGTCCCTGCCGAATTGGGGCAAGGTGCTGTTCATCATGGCCAGCGTGATCGGGGTGCTCGGCGGCTTAATGTTGGTGATGGTGCGCCTGACGCGCGGCAGCGTCGCGAAGACGCATGCGGTTGCCTCGGCGTTTCCGTTAGGCACCGCCCTGACGCACGTCGCGGTATTCGCAGCGCTATTTTGGCTTTACTCGATGGTGTGGAATTTGCCGGTGCTAGCGCTGCGGTAAGCGTTCAATTCGCGACCGGCACGCACACCGTAAAATCGGCAACATTGTTAGCGCGGTTGGCTTCGCTGTTGGCGCGCTGCGGATCGATGGTGACGCGATAGGTGTGCACGCCCGGCAGTGGCGTGATCGGCACCGCGACGTCAGTCCCGCCAAAAGGGATCAGGGACGGCACGCGTCCAAATGCGATCTCGACACCGTCACGCGCGACGCTCCAGGTCAGGTCATGCTGTGCGGTCGCGAAGCCGCTTTGAACATCAAACCACAGCCACGGTTCGCGGTGTGCCGCGCCGGCGGGTTCCAGGCTGACGCCTTGCAGGAATCCGAGGTCATCGCGTTGGGCTTGGCCGATGGCGGTGCCGTTGACATAGGCGGTCTGGGCCGTGCTGGCAGTTGAACGCCACAGGCCCGGCATCTGCCAACCGGCGATCGCGGCCAGGGCCAGACCGGCAAACAAGGTGGTGCTCAGATGCGGGCGTGTCAGGACGTGGGGCATGGCGTTCTCGCCAAATAGCGTAACCGCAACGAGACGCGCACAATTGCCAAATGATGCAACAAGCGCAGGTCGCTCAGTCAGCCCACTGATTTTTCTCAAAGACTTACGGCATCAGTGCCGCAGCCGGACCCAGACGCCGCGACCGTTCTGATACACTTGCAGCACTGCTTCCTTGGCTTCGACCAAGGTGCGCGCGTCGTCCAAAGTGCGCAGCGGCCCCGCCGTGCGCTCCTGCAACACACGGTCGCCTACGTGCAAGTGCGCCGCGGCCGCGCGTCCGCCAGCGCTGACCGCAGTCACCACTAATCCTGGCCGATCGTCCTGGCCCAAACTCAGGCCCAGCTGCCGCAGCGCGAGGCTGGGCACCGCCACTGGCCGCGCGGCCTGATCGCGGCGCAGGACTTCGTCCAACGCGATCGGCTTCACCGTCACGTCAATATCCTTGCCGTCACGTCGCAGCCGCAGGTTCAGCGGCTGACCGATGGCGCAGCCAGCGAAACGCGCGCGGTACTGCATCAAATTGCGCACCGCGAAGCCATTCACCGCGATCAGCGCGTCGCCGGCTCGCAGCCCGGCGGCGTCGGCGGGCGTGCCCGGTACCACCGCGCGGATCAGCACTTGCGGTACCGCTGGCAGCCCGCCGGTGACCTCGCTGTCGGCGTCGACCGGATCAATCCCGATCGCCGACCAGCGCACATAGCCGAGCGTGATCAGGTCGTCGGTAATGCGCTTGACCAGATTCGAAGGAATGGCGAACCCCAAGCCGATGTTCGCGCCGGTGGTGCTTTTGATGCTGGAATTCACGCCGATCACGCGGCCTTCGAGGTCGACCAGCGGCCCGCCGCTGTTGCCGGGATTGATCGCGGCGTCGGTCTGAATGAAGGAATCAAAACCGCGCATGCCATGCATCACACCGGTCGAGCGATCGGTGGCCGAGATGATCCCGGCGGTCGCGCTGTAGCCGATCGCCAACGGATAGCCCAGGGCCACCACCCAATCGCCGACATGCACGCGATCCGAATCGGCCCAATCGACCGCGGGCAGATTCGCTTCGCTCACTTTCACCACGGCTAAGTCGGTTTCGAGGTTGTAGCCGACGGGTTCGGCCTCGATCTGTCGGCCTTCGTTCAGTTCGACTGCGACGCGATCATACCACACCTGCTGATTGTCGCGGCCGCGCACGAACTGCTGTTCGGCGTTGGTCTGCAAAACGACATGTGCGTTGGTCACGATCCAACTGGTGCCGCGCTCCGAGCGCACGATGAAGCCTGAGCCTTCGCCGACTTCCACCGGCTCGCCGCTTGCAAGCGCCACCACTTCGCCGAAGCGATTGACCACCGCGTTCACGGTCGCGGCTTTGGTGTGAATCGAAACCACGCTCGGCGCGACCACTTCGTGGACCAAATTAAAGGCGCGCGACAGGCGCGAGCTTTCGGAGGCCAATGCTTTCAGTTCGGCTTTGGCCGCGGCGCGGTCTTCGGCTGCGACAGCGCAGCCGCAAAAGGCGAGCAGCAAGAATAGCTGGGGAAAGGCGCGCATCGTTGCTCCGGCCTGCGATGACGCGTGCAGCGCGAGAAGCTGACGCTCAGCCACGCGTGGCAGCAGTCGTTTTACGGCTGCGAACGATTCACGCACCACCAC
>JBBROQ010000274.1:0-3444 GCA_038229115.1 Planctomycetota bacterium
CTGATCAAGGCTGAGACGATAGTTCGTCAGAGGCAGGACGCGCCGCAGTTCGTCGGGCGACATACGCCAGGCCGCCTTCAATGATGCGAATGCGCGCTGTGGATCAGCGGCGAGTTCTGCGGTTGCCCGTTTGAGGGCGCGCAGCAATGCCTGTTCCCGCAGCGAATCCCGGTGCGTGCTGCGCGCGACCAACAGCCACATGGCGCGATAAAAATCACTGATCCCAATTTCTGCGACGTTATCGCCGAGAGTCGCGTGAGCGCGGCTTGCATATGGTTCCCACATCGCCACGGCGTCCACCGCACCATCGGTTACCGCCGTGAACAGGCTCTCTGGCGTCAGGGGCACGATGGTAATTCGATTCCGCGAAAGGCCGTACAGCAGACAAGTGCTGTAAACCACATATTCAGTATTGGTGCCCAACACCACGCCCAGGCGATGGTCCAGCAGACTTGAGGGCTGTTCGGTGATGACGCGGTCACGACGGCCGATGATGCGGATCGAATGGGATATCGTGCCCATCGACGCGAGCGCGATCAGCGGTGCGCCGCCAGAATACGCATGCACGAACGGCGTGTCAGCGCACAGGGCATAGTCAGAGCCCTTTTCGATCATCGCCGCCACCGCTTGGCTGCCCGTGGGGTGGTCGACGAGGTGCACCTGCAAACCTTCGGCGGCGAAATAGCCGCGCTGCTGCGCCAGATACATTGCGGCCAAGATCGGCTGTGGCGTCGATTCGATGGTGACTTCACCAAGCGACGGCGCGGCGTGGGACGGAATGATGACGCAGCTGAGCACGCCTACGCAAATGAGTGCCACGAGCCCCAAACCCAGCGCGCCGGCGAACGGCCAAGGCACACGGCCGAACTGCCACCAGCGACCGCCGGGCAGTGGCGTTGACTCAGCCGGAATCGCGAGCTGCTCTGTTTGCATGGCCTGCTCTGTTTGGGGGGAAAGTGAAGCGCCGACGGTTTGCCATGGTCGCGAAACGATTCAAGGGCGGAGAAATGTTAGGTTCTGCTACTGTGAATTTTGGTGGAATAAATCGTTCAGATTACCGCGTTTTATTGAGCGATCTTGGTGTCATGTAGCGATGCTAGAACGCCTTAAGATCAACGCGGAAAAATCAGCGTGACCGTCGTTCCTTTGCCAATGCTCGAAGCAATTTCCAACCGGCCACCGTTGCGCACTGCGATCTTTTTGACGATCGCTAAGCCAACGCCTAAACCGGGAAAACGCTCGCGTTCATGCAGACGTTGAAACATGCGCTGTACGCGTTCAAGCTGAGCCGGTTCGATGCCGATGCCGTTGTCGGCTACGCTCAGGGTGCATTCGGTGTCGGTGTTGGTGCCGCTGAAGACAATGTGCGCGGCCGACCCGCCAGGGTCGCGGAAGGTCAGGGCGTTTATCAGCACGTGGCGCAGGACCATCCGCAATTGGTCGACTGGGATGGGCAGAGCGCCCGGACGCTCGATGACGATCACCGCTTTTTGTGCGTCGATCGCGCTCTGCTGCTCGGCCAGCACCGTCACCATTCGGGCGCGACTGGCACTAGACCACCACCGCTGGGCAGATCGTCGAGCACCCCGTAAGCGAGCAGGCCATCCAGCCGCTCGCGCATGCGGTCGGCGCCTTCGCGTGCGAATGCGATGTGCTTCGCAATGTCCTGGCCGCTTTCGCCGCGCGCCATTTTACGCTCCAGCAGATCAAGGTGCATGCTGATCATGCGCGTCGGTTCCTGCAGGTCGTGCGCGGCCAGATATGCGAACTGCGCCAGGTCTTGATTCGAGCGGCGCAGCTCATCCGCGACCTGGTTCAGTTTCTGATGTGCGTGGGCCAGACTGGGCAGGGCAAGGGCCTGCGGCAGCACCGGGATCAGCATTACCACTGCGGTCACGGATATGATGGCCGTGATCACCTTCACCACCGCCTGCAGACGGTACATCGGCTCCCACACGCTGATGACTTCGATCAGGTGAGTGGTGCCGCAGGCCAGGATGAACAACGCAAACACCACAAAAATACCGTGAAACGGCACGTCGCGGCGCTTGCGCAGAAACCACAGCAGGATGCAGGGAATCGAATAATACGAGGCGGCAATCAGGACGTCAGAGAGCACATGCGGCCACACGATTTCCGGCCGCCAGCGATAGCACCTCCCATGCGGCATGAATTCCAGGTGCCACAGTTGCGACAACCAAGATTGGCCTTCAGAGGTCGCAGTAGTCGTACAGATGGCGTCCATGAGCTCTCCAGGCGCAGGTGCTGCGATGCTCTTTCGAATTCGAATACGGCAAGTTCCCGCCGCCAGCGGCGCTTCTCCATGAGTCCTGCAAAGCGCAATGTGGCCCGGTTTCGATTGGCGATTTCGCAGCGCAAGAAATTCACTGTCAAAGGTTTTTGCACGGGAAAGTGCACTTTTTTGATTCGGCACACCGATTGCAACCACGCCAACAATCCAGCAGTCGCCGCGCACCGATTCAGGTGTCATCGCCTGCAGCAAACCCAGTTCCTTTAGGAGCATCTCATGGCTACTTCCATCTTCTGCCTGGCGACCAGCGAGTCACAAGCCTACAGCATCGTCGATCGTCTGCGCGACGCCGGACTCAGCGCCAATGCGATTTCGGTGCTGTTCCCCGACAAAGGCACCACGCGCGATTTTGCGCATGAAAAACACACCAAAGCCCCCGAAGGCGCGAGCGTTGGGGCTGGCACTGGCGGCGTGGTTGGCGCTGGCCTGGGTTGGCTGATCGGTATCGGAAGCCTCGCCATTCCTGGCGTCGGTCCGTTCATCGCGGCCGGCCCGATCATGGCGGCGCTCAGTGGCGCGGCGATCGGTGCCACCGTCGGCGGCCTCAGCGGCGCGCTGATCGGTATGGGCATCCCGGAATTCGAAGCGAAACGCTATGAAGGTAAGATCAAAGACGGCCGCGTGCTGATCTCGGTGCATTCCGCCAGCGGCGAACAAACCACCACCATTAAGCGCATTTTCACCGACGCCGGTGCCGAAGACATCTCCTCGGCCGGTGAAGCGAGCGTTCCGAATCAGGCGAAAGCGAAGCAACCATGAAGAACGGGACTAACAAAATGCGAAACACATTCATTCCAACGGCTCTCGCCGTTACCGCTGCGTTGGTGATCGGCGGCTGTAATGACAGCGCTGAAAACACCGAGCAGCACAAGGCTGCCGAGCGTACGTCCGTGATCACCACCCCGGCGCCGGTGGTCACCACCACTCCGGTCGTGACCGCACCATTGGTGACCACGATTCCAGCCCCGCGTCCCGACGAAAAAGCGCGCACGTCCGCCTCGGCTGATGTCGTCAGCCCCGGTGCAAAGCCCATCCCGCCCGAGAACGGTCCGAAGCTGGTAACGGCCGAAACCTATCCCGTGCGTGATGGTAAAGCGGTGGTGGTGACGACCCGCGATGCGGGCACCGACACC
>JBBROQ010000275.1:0-3387 GCA_038229115.1 Planctomycetota bacterium
CGGAAGGTGGCGGCGCATGCGAGCACTGTGGAAGGGATGCGGCGGGCGATCATTGCCGGTGTCGATACGATCGAGCATGGCAATGACGGCACGGCCGAGATTTTCCTGCTGATGAAGGCCCATGGCACCGTGTTCTGCCCGACATTGGCGGCCAGCGATGCGATCGAGCGCTATCGCGGCTGGAACGGTTCAGCACCCGAACCTGCATCCATAACAGCAAAGCGCGCAAGCTTTGCCGCCGCGCTAAAGGCTGGCGTGGCGATGTGCGTCGGCGGCGATACCGGCGTCTTCAGCCATGGCACCAACGCCCGCGAGATGGTGTTGATGGCACGCTGGGAAATGCCTGAGGCTGCCGTGCTGAAGGCAGCGACGAGCGGCAACGCATCAACGATCGGCATGGCAGGCGAGATCGGCGCATTGGCGCCCGGCCTGCTCGCCGACATCGTCGCCGTGCGAGGTGATCCGCTGCTCGATATCACCGCCGTACAACAGCCAGTGCTCGTGATGAAAAATGGCGCGGTGGTGAGGCAGCCCTGACACGATCTGCTGCATGACCAACCGGGCGCATCCAGAACGACGCCTGGTTGGCAATGGGATCAGAATTTCAGGCCAACGCCGAAGTTGAACGTCGTGCCCACATTATAATCGTTATACGTAATCCGGTTGGTGCCGTTGTCCTGATATTCCTGGAAGCGGGTACCAGTGATGTTGCGAACCTCGAACTTCAGCTCAGTGTTTATCTTGGCGATCCTGACGCCCTGACGCGCGACGAAATCCAGGTGAAAACCTGGATATTCATAGACATCTGGCTGACCGAGCGCGCCCGCACGGATAGTTGCGCGGCGGCTGGCGTAATTCAGAAGCAACGTCTGCTGCGACAGTCCATCGCGATCCTCGAGCCCGAGTTCCAGGTTGGCAATGTGATCTGACTGGCCCGTCAGCGGCACACCGTCGCGGAACAGCTGATTGGCACGGGTAATGCCCGATAGAAACGACACCGACCCGGGGTCGTTTGCGCCCACCTGAATCCGTGAATTGGTGTAGGTGTAGTTGGCGATCACCAAAAGCCGGCGTGTGGCAAAGAATTTCGAAGTACCGAATTCATTTTCGAGATCGAAATATTTCTGCGTCTCGATTTCACCGCCGAACAAGGTGGCCGTCGGTGCATTGGCGAATGAGTAGACAAAGCTCTGCTGAAAGTTGCCAGTGAACACTTCGATTGGATTGTCGATCCGTTTGTAGAAACCGGCAACCGATATCCGCTGGTCGCGCGCGAAATACCATTCTAGGCGCGCTTCGGCGTTGTAAAGCTGGGTATCGGTCAGTCGCGCGTTGCCGCGAAACTGACGGTTCACTTCAGGATCAGTATAGGATTGATCGATAAGTTCGCGGAATTGGGGCCGCGATATCGTCTTGGAACCCGCGATACGGAACTGGATTTCCGGCGTAATCTTATACGTCAGGGTGATCGCCGGCAGGAAATAATCGCGGTTGAGACTTGTTTCAGCCGAGCGCGAGATCGGGTTTTGGAAAATCTGGATGACATTGACCGACTGCTGGGCAGTTTCATAGCGTAGCCCGACATCAAGGTTCAGATCGTCGTAGATATCCCATTGAAGGCGGCCATAGCCCGCATTGATCACGAGGTTTGCGCCAAACACCGGCGTACCCGAATTCTCGTTGATCGATATGCCGAAAGCGTTGATCACCGACGGTGACAGCAGTGCATCGGGGCGCAGGAACGACAGGCCGGTCGCAACGGTTTCTTGCGATGCAGCGAGATCGGGCAGGCCTTGTTCGCGCAGCCGCACCGCAATCTGGTCGCGGCGGAACTGGAACGAACGCCGCTCGGTCTGGCGATAGGTGTCGGTATAGGCGTAGCCGAGCGACCCAACGATTTCGGGTGTAAACTTGTAGGTAAGGTCCAGCCCAGCCGAATAGAGATTTTCGCGCAGGAACGAATTGGCGAGTGTTGCATCGCCGAACTGACCATTGAGCGGGTTCAAATAAAACTGGCCGGTCGGGGACCCGGCATTGTTGCTGCGCTGATACTGGAAGAAAATCTCGTTCGGCGCATCGCGGCGTGAATTGGCGAAACCGCCGCGCAGGTCGAGGCTCAGCTTATCGGTCGGCTTGAATTCGCCCACCAATTGGGTGTCGATCAGCTGGCGTGCGAACCATGCCGTGTCCTGCTGCTGAAAGGTGCTGGTCGGCGCGAGCGCGGCAATGGTGCCGACGCCGAGCCGCGCCTGCTTTAGTGTGTCGCGCACATAAAGCGTCGTCCAGCGTATCTTGTTGCGATCGAACTCAAGGCTGCCACCGATCAGGCCATCGACGACGATACGGTTATCGGTGATGACGCGCTGAAAGTTAGTCTCGGTGCCCGACAGGTCCAGCGTATTCGTCGTCTGCTGCCGGTTGTCGCGCGTGCGCCATTTGTTGCTGTAACCGAAGCTGGCAACCAGCCCGATCGTCAGGTCATTGACGTCCCAGGACTTACCGGCGTCAAAACTAAGCCCCCAATTGGGTGGCAGGCTCTGGTTGCGCTGGACCAGGGAGTTATTGCCGTTGAACAGCTGCGACGCGATCAACCGCTGCGTGGCGGGGGTGGTATCGGAAATCTGCTGGCCGCTCGAAAGGAATGACGAGAGCGCTGGCGGTATGGTGCGCGCGCCGTTGCCAAACCCGGTCCAGTCGCTGGCGCTACCGAAATAGGTATAGCCAAGCGAGCCGGTCGTTGCCGTATCGGCGCCAATGCTCGAATTGATGTTGAAAAATGGCTCTTTTGGGGTCGATTTGGTGGTCAGGTTGATGACGCCACCACCGAACTCGCCGGGAAAGTTTGCCGAGTAGGTCTTTTGCACCAACGACGAGGCGATGACGTTGGTCGGGAAAATGTCGAGCGGAACGGAGCGCTTGAGCGGCTCGGGGCTCGGCAGCGGCGACCCGTTGAGCAGTGCCAGCGAATAGCGATCGCCAAGGCCGCGGACATAGACAAAGCCGTTGCCGACAATGCTGAGGCCGGTCACGCGGGCTAGCGCGCCGGCGATGTCCCCTTCGCCAGTACGCGCGATGTCAGCCGACGACAGGACCGAGATGACCTGAGATGTCGTACGCGTCACGTTGCCGTTGCGGGTACCGACGACGACGATGTCGGCGCCGCCGGGAACGGAAACTTCGGGCGATTCGGCTGGCTGCTCTTGAGCGGCGGCTGGATCCTGTGCCGGTGGCGTCGCGTCTTGTGCGGGCGCTTCGGTCGTTGAGCCAGGGGTGGTCGTCGCTGGGACAGCGGCCGGCGCGGGCGCCGTTTGGGCACGCGCAACCGACGGTGCGACCATCGCGGTTGAAATGAGCAACAGGCGAGCCAGCTCGATTGGCCACGACATC
>JBBROQ010000276.1:0-3300 GCA_038229115.1 Planctomycetota bacterium
ATACCGTTCGGCATGTGCAAAACATAGTACGCACGAGTGCTCGGCCGAATCTAGAGATCCATTGGACCGAATGGAATGCCATGGCCTGCAACAGCACTGACAACATTTCCTGGACACATAATCAAACCAATGATGCGCTGCATGGCGCGGCTCTCGTCACCAGTGTTTGCACCGCGCTCGATCGCGCTGCGGATACGATGTGTTGGTGGGTGGGTTCGGGTATCTTTGTCGAAAGCGGTTTGTCCCTGTCGCCGTATTCATTCACGTATGGTTTGCTGACGCTGCATGGCATTCCGAAAGCGGCGTATCATGCGTTCGCTTTTCTGAAGAAGATGCAGGGCAATTTACTAACCATACACCGTGATGGCGCGCGGCCGTTGGGCGCAGGTGTCATCGCGACCGGTGACGGCCAGAATGTTCGCGTGCTGGCATGGAATCAGCGCTTCCTCGAAGAAACGCATCCCGAAACGTGGCGCGAAACTATCCGTTTGCCGTGGCTTTCTCCGCACGCGCGCGTGCTGTGCGCGCGCATCAGTGCCGGTGCCGGCAGTGCCTATGAAACCTGGCTGGTCATGGGCCGGCCACAGAATCTATCACCGAACGAAGAAGCCGCACTGCGCGCCCTGGCCGAGCCGATGTGGACTATTACGTGTCAGGCCGCAGCAAATGGCGAGATGACGTTGACGCTCGATCTTCCGCCCGGCGAGGTGCTGTATATCGAAGTGCGCGTACCGGGCGAAACGGCATTGCCGCGCACGGCTTCTGCCCATGACCTCGCCGCCTGGAATGCCGGTATGGGCGCAAAATCGCGCTGAGCTGGTATTACCTTCATTCATTCATTCATTCATTCATTCATTCATTCATTCATTCATTCATTCATTCATCGCTATCATCATATCGGAAACATCATGACCTCGCCGTTTACTCCCGTTGTCGTCTCCCGCGCTGAAGCCATTCTGAGACAATTAACGCTGGCCGAGCAAGTTTCGCTCTGCCATTCTGGATCAAAGTTTGCTATCGGCGCGATTCCGCGCCTGAACATACCAGAATGGACCATGTCCGACGGTCCCCATGGCGTTCGCCGCGAGATCCGTCGCGTTAGTTGGGAATGGCAGGAAGGTGTCGACGACGAAGCAACGTATCTGCCCACCGGCATCGCCTTGGCCGCGACCTGGAATCCCGAGATGGCGCGGTTGCATGGGCAAGTTCTGGGCGCGGAAGCGCGCGAGCGCGGCAAGGACATCATCCTGGGGGTCACCCGATAAAGGACACCCGCATATCTTCCCGGCAATCAACTAAGTATTTCTCACCCACGATACCCCTCCTCTTCCGGCTCCCGCAACCGCTGCGCGCGAATCCCAATGATCTCCGCCCGCAGCCAGCCATCTGGCAATCGCGCGTGTACTTCAGCCCCCTCTGGCAATTGCCGGATCGAACGCACCAGGGCGCCGTCGGCGGCGCTGCGTAGGACGCTGTAACCGCGGCCGATGACGGCGAGGGGCGAGAGCGCGTCGAGGTGCGCGGCGCCGGCGCTCAGGCGTTGGCGGCCGAGGTCGAGGCGGGCGTGGGCGGCGCTGACCAGACGCGCGGCGAGGTCGTCCAGGTGTTGGCGGCGGAAGGCGAGTTGATGCTTCGGGGTGGCCAGGGCGCGGTGGCTGGCGAGGGCGCTGAGACGCGTGCGGGCGCGATCGAGCAGGCCGTCGATGGCGTTATCTAACATCTCGCGCCAGCCGTCGAGGCCATCGTAGAGTTCGGATGCGACCGGAACCACCAGTTCGCCGGCGGCGGTTGGGGTTTTGGCGCGCACGTCGGCGACGAAGTCGGCGAGGGTGGTGTCGGTTTCGTGGCCGACGGCGCTGACCACGGGTTTGACGCAGGCGTGGATGGCGCGCACCACGGCTTCGTCGTTGAACGCCCACAGATCTTCGAGGCTACCGCCGCCGCGGCCGACCACGATCACGTCGACCAACGGATGCCGATCGAGCGCACGGAGCGCGGCGACGATCGCGCGTGGGGCGGCGGCGCCCTGCACCACGCAGGGCGCGTGCACGATCGGCATGGCGGGGAAACGCGCGCGGATGCTGTGCAGCAGGTCGGCCAAGGCGGCGCTGCCGGTAGCGGTGGCCAGACCGACGGCGCGCGGCAGGCGCGGTAGCTCAATTTTATGCGTGTCGTCGAACAGACCTTCGGCGGTGAGTTTGGCTTTTAATGCGGCAAAACGCGCGGCCAGATCGCCGGCGCCGGCGACGGTGAGTTTCGTCACCACCAACTGATATTGGCCGCGAGGGCCGTACACCGACAGCGTGCCGCGCGCGATCACCTGTTGGCCATCGACGGGCAGCGGGAAACTGCGCACCACCGACGAGCGCCACATCACTAGCGAGATCACGGCTTCGGCGTCTTTCAGGGTCGCGTAGAGGTGGCCGCTGGGCGCGACTTTGGCCTGCGACAGTTCGCCGGAGACCGACAATTGGCCGAATTCTTCCAGGGTTTGCGCGATCGCTTTGGTCAGCGTCGATACCGGGATTGGCTGTTCAGGGTCGCGCATGGCGGGATGAAAGGCGGCGTCGGCAGCGGCGCAAGGCTGCCGACGCCGCTTCCGGTTGAGATAGCCAAATTCGCGGACTGCCGCGGCGGTCTGCGTTGACCCCGCGGCGTGCAACCTACCGTGCCGCGCTTCCGCAGTGGTGCCGCTGGCGTCCGGTGCGGTTTCCGCCGTCATTCCTGCATTCTGTTGGAGCATCGCCGTGGCCACCGTCGCCGTGCTCATCCCTGCCCGGCGCGCGTCGACGCGACTGCCGGAAAAATTGCTGCTATTCGAGCACGGCGAGCCGTTGATCGCGACCAGCGCCAAACGCGCGGCGGCGGCATTCGGCGCGGCCGCGGTGACGGTGTGCGCCGATGACGCGGCGTTGGTTAACGCGGCGCAGGCCGCGGGCGTCGCGGCGCGGATGACCTCTCCAGCACATCAATCCGGGACCGACCGCATCGCCGAAGTCGCGGCCACGCTCGATGCCGACATCATTGTGAATGTGCAGGGCGATGAGCCCGAGATGGATCCGGAGCATGTACGTTTGGTCGCGCAGTTGCTTGAGCGGCATGCGTGGGCGGGAATGGCGACGTTGTGCGTGGCGGCGGGAAGTGCTGAGCAGCGCAACCCGAACGCGGTGAAGGTGGTCCTTGGCGGGAATGATCGCGCCCTATTCTTTTCCAGATCAGGGGTGCCCTATGACCGCGATTTGGGGGCCCCCGCCGCACAGGCACATCGCCATTTGGGCATTTATGCGTACCGCCGCGCCG
>JBBROQ010000277.1:0-3234 GCA_038229115.1 Planctomycetota bacterium
GCTGCTGATCGAGATCACCGCGACGCCTTGCGCGGGCAGGTCACGCGAGAGCGCCGCCAACTGCGCGGCGATATGTTTCACGAACGGGCAGTGGTTGCAGATGAACAGCACCAACAGCGGCCGGCCGGTGAAGTCGCTCAGCTGCACCAGGGCGTTGTTCGCCGTGGTGTCGGGGAGTGCGAACGCCGGCGCGATGGTGCCCAGCGGCAGCATGGTCGAGGTAGTCTTGGCCATGATTTTTCTAAGAAAATCCGTCTATTTCGCAGCGGTAAGCAGTGTGGAAGGATCGGGCAGCCAATAAAACATGAACGCTAAGATCACGTACAGCGAGAGCAGTTGGATGCCTTCCAACCAATTGGTTTCGCCGTCGTTGGTTACCTGCGCGACGACCAGCACCGCCAGTACCACCGCCATTACTTCCGCGGGCGAGAACACCAAATCGAGCGGCGTCGAGCCCATCGCATAGCTGGCGAAGACCAGGACCGGAGCGACGAACAATGCGACATGGATACTGGATCCGGCGGCCACGCCGATCGCCAGATCCATGCGCTTTTTCATCGCCACTACCACCGCGGTGCTGTGCTCGGCGGCGTTGCCGACGATCGCGACCACGATCACGCCGACGAACACATTGGTCATGCCCAATTCATGCGCAGCGAAGGTCACCGAACCGACGAGCCATTCGGCGATCACTGCGATCAGCACCGTGGCCGCGATCAGCACGCCGAGGGATTTTTTTACGCTCCAACCAGCCTCTCCGTCGTGGTCCTTACCTTCGGCGCTGTCACCCTGAGCCGCAGCGCTTTGTGCCGCCGGCGCGACAAACAGGCTGCGGTGCGTGTGCAGCGAGAACACCAAGCTTAGGACGTAGGTGATGATCAGAACGACCGCAATTTCCAGGCTCAGATCGCGTTCATGCGCTACCGCAGCTGGGCCGCCGATGACGTGGAACAGCGCCGGTAACACCAACGCCGCCGCGGCCAGCATCAGCATGCTGACGTAAGTCTGCGCGCCGCGCGCGTTGAAGGTCAGGGTCTTATGCTTCATACCGCCGGCGAATGCGGCCGCGCCCAGCACTAACAGAATATTGCCAATAATAGAGCCGGTGATCGAGGCTTTCACCACCTCGTGCATCTGCGGACCTTTGGACAATGCGACCAACGCGATGATCAGTTCGGCCGCATTACCGAAGGTCGCGTTCAACAGTCCGCCGATGCCGTCGTTGGTTTTCTCGGCCAAATGCTCCGTCGCCTTGCCCATCCAACCGGCGAGTGGGATCACCGCCACGCACGCGGTCAGAAAAATCCAGGTATGCGCTTGGGTAAAATATTCCAGGTACGCCGCGATCGGGATAAAGATCAGCAGCCAGTTGAGCGAAGGTTTCAGGAGCGCGCGCATGGTCGGCAGGTTCCGGCCATGCGCGCGCCGTCAATCACAGCTGAAGCGTTAGTGCTGCTCCTTCTTTTGCTGCAGTGGTGCGACGCCGCAGCGATACATGCGGGCCGGCTGCGGCGGCAAGTGCGCCAGAAGATTGTCCGGCCGATCATAGGCGAAGGTGTTGGCACGACGATCGCGAGCCGAGGCGTTCGGGCCCGAGCCATGGATCACCAACGGCCCAAAAAACACCGCATCGCCGGGGCCGGTTTCGATTAAGGTCGAGTTCACATCATCAATCCCGCCCGGCAGGCCGCGATTGAAGGAATCCGAGTGAAACGTGAGGTGGTCGATAGCGCCGGCGTGATGCGTGCCGTCGCGAAAACGCAGCGCGCCGTTGTCGAGGTCGGCGGCGTCGATCGACAACATGCAGTTCACCTGCGTCTGCTGCAGGCATTCATGCACCCAATAGCCCCAATCCTGATGCCACGGCGTGAAGGTGCCGTCGTGTGCGGCCTTCATCATTAGTTTGGAATGCCACAGCACGAGGTCCGGTCCGATTAACTGGCGCATGATCGCCAGGATTTCCTCGCTGCGCGAGATGTGATCGATGATCGGTGACACCAATTCGCTGTGCATCAATTGCCGGATGCGCGGCGGGCGGCCGTCGGGCAGTTCCTCCCAACTCAAATGCACGTCTGGATGCGGTGCGCGGTGTTGGGCCTCGTGTAGGCCGTCAATCTCGTCGCTTAGGCGGGCCATCATTGCGCGGTCAAACAACCCGCGTTTCACCACATAGCCCAGGTCATTGTACGACGCCATTTCGGCTGCGGTCAGGCCGACGCTGTTGGTCGAGGTGGTGGCGGGGGTGGTGCTGGTGGTGCTCATGGCGGTGGCTCCGTATGGGTCAGAGCATAGCCAAGCGCGTCAGCGATCGCCATCGACGCAGCGCGTGCCAACCGTGACGATGTTCCTGTCGGCGCCGTTCGCCGTGGTCGAATCAACGACGGCACGGTCCTGAAGGTATGTTCAAGAGCATGTCGTCTCTGGCTAATTATCCGCGGTTTGGTGCGTCACGTACCTCGACCCTTGCTCGGCCGGTGGCTGCATCCAGAACCGCGAGCGTGACCCGACGGACGTTATTGGTGGCTGCGCCGTTGGGTGCCGGACGGGTGCGCGTCGACGGCGATGAGGCGCATCACGGCCGCGCGGTGCTGCGCTTGGCGGTGGGCGATGCCGTGGCGGTTGCCGATGGCGATGGCCGGCGCGCGGATGCCAACGTGGTGACGATTGATCGGCATGCGATCACCGTCGACGTCGACACCGTGGAAACGGTCGTCGATGGCCCGGCGGCGCTGATCACCATCGCCGTCGCGGTGCCAAAGGGCGATCGCTTTACCGATCTGGTGCGTGGTCTGACCGAACTTGGCGTCGGCACTATTAAGCCGTTGCTGTGCGCGCGCGGCGAACGTGAACCCGCATCGTTAGAGCGAGCGACGCGCGTCGCCGCCGAGGCGCTCAAGCAATGTCGGCGCGGTCGCCTGCCGCAAATCGGGCCGGCGTGCACGTTGGCTGATCTGGCGTGTGCATCTGGCGAACGTATCGTCCTCGACCGCGCCGGTACCGCAGCGCAACCGGGCGCGCCGGCGCCGGTGACGCTGATCGTCGGCCCCGAAGGTGGCCTGACCGATGAGGAACTGACGCTGCTGCGCGCCGGCGGTGTGCGTGCAGTGCGCTTGGCGCGACCGATCCTGCGTATCGAAACTGCCGCCCTCGCCGCCGCTGCGGTATGGGCTTCATCCTGGGAGAGCTGTTTGTGACCGATGCCTCGTCCAATGCCGTGCCTGATCCCGCCCCCAC
>JBBROQ010000278.1:0-3212 GCA_038229115.1 Planctomycetota bacterium
GGGCTGAAGTTCATCACCGTATTCCAGAACGAAGACAAGATCTGTCTCGATACTGGCGCGGTGCTTGCCGACACCGAGCAGCCGACCGTCGGCCGATACACGCAGACGCTGACCTTAAAGCCCGGCGTCAATAATGTGCGCGTCGCGGTCGCCAGCGCCAACGAGGTCGACGAAGTACTGCCCGTGCGCCTGTGGGGCCCGGATGAGCCGCTGTCCCCGGTGACGCCCACGATTGCCAAACCAGAGACAAAATCCCAGTCACCGGCCCCGCCTGAGTCCGCGTTGCCGTGATCGTTCGCCCGCGGCGCAATCGCAGTAGCGCCGCCATGCGCGGCCTGGTGCGTGAAACCGAACTTACCCCGGCGCATCTGGTTTTACCGTTGTTTGTGCATGATCGGTCGGGTTCGCAGCCGATCGCCAGCATGCCCGGCTGTGTGCGCGCCGATATTGCCGGCGTGCTCACGCAGGCACGCACTGCGATGGATGTGGGCGTGTCGGCAGTGGCGCTATTCCCGGCCATCGCGGCCAGCCGCAAAGATCGCCTCGCCACCGAGAGTGTTAATCCGGACGGGCTGCTAATGCGCTGCGTACGGGCGCTTAAATGTGACCTGCCCGAGCTGTTGGTCATCACTGACGTCGCCATGGATCCATATTCCAGTGACGGCCACGACGGCTTGGTCGAAGGCGACCGGATCGTCAACGACGCCACGCTGACGATCCTCGCCGCGATGGCGGTAGCACAGGCGCGCGCCGGCGCCGACGTGGTCGCGCCGTCGGACATGATGGACGGCCGCGTCGCAGCCATTCGCTTGGCGTTGGATGGCGCAGGTTTCCCTGACGTGGCCATCTGCAGCTATGCGGTGAAATACGCTTCGGCGTTCTATGGACCGTTTCGCGAGGCGCTCGATTCGGCGCCCAAAAGCGGCGACAAAAAAACCTATCAGATGGATCCGGCGAATGTGCGCGAGGCGCTACACGAAGCGGCGTTGGACGAGGCCGAGGGCGCCGACTGGCTGCTGGTGAAACCCGGCTTGCCGTATTTGGACGTGATTGCGGCGGTACGCGCACAAAGCCAGCTGCCGGTCGCCGCGTATCACGTCAGTGGCGAATATGCGATGCTGCGCGCCGCGGCCGAACGCGGTTGGATTGATTACGAACGCTGTTTACTGGAAAGCTTGCTGGCCCTGCGTCGCGCCGGTGCCGATCTGATTTTCACTTATGGCGCTGTGGACGCTGCGCGCGCCCTGCGTTAAGCCCAGACGTGTTGCGATTCGCGGCAGGCTATGGGCAACTCCGGTAGCCTCGAATAATGCCGTTTCCGCGGTTGCTCTCGTTGATTTAAGAACACGTTAAGGTTCTGCGCGTGCCTGCCCCGACCCTGGAGTTACCTCGTCATGTCGAGCCATCTACGTTCCGCCGTGCTCATCGGCGCCACGGTCCTGCTGTTGCTGCTGACCACCTTCGCCCGGGCGCAGGACGGCACTCAGATCGTGATGCGCTTGGACGATCCGGCGATCGGCGGTTCGCCCTATGGCTACCTTGCCTACCTGCCGCCGGGCTACGCCGCCAACCCGACCAAGACCTATACGTTGTGGATCTTCCTCGAAGGCGCTGGCGAAACCGGTGACGGTACCACTCAATTGATCGATGATGAATACCATGGCTTGGGTCGGAATGGGCCCATGCGCGAAGTCTTCCATCCACCGTATTCACTTTGGGATCAGTACTCGTTCGACAGCAGCAGCCCGATTGATTATCCGATGATCGTGATGTCGCCGATGGCGCCGCCGACTGGCTTCAAATTGCCGACGCTCGACACCTTCATCGCCAACGTCGCCGCGCGCTATCGTGTCGATCCCGATCGCATCGTGCTCTCGGGCATGAGTAGCGGTGGCACCTCGGTAGAAGACTATGTGACATTCTACGCGTCACGTCTGGCCGGTGTGGTACCGATGTGTTCGGGCGCCACCGCCACTTCGGCCGGCGCGCAGACCTATGTCGGACTGAACTCGTGGTTTCTGCATGCCTATGACGACCCCTCTATCGGCCGTAATAACAGCGTGAATTGGGTCAACTCTATCGCCGGAAGGATCCTTGGCACCGCCGACACGAATGTCATGGCGAGCTATCCGGGTACTGGCGCGCACTACACCGCGGCGTTTACCAGCAATGGCCCATGGACCTGGCGCGCGGCCACCAATGACTGGCGCCGCACCGGCGAGGCAGTGCAGCCGCAGGACAACAGCCCGCTCAATTTCACCATGTTCAAGGATGGCGGTCACGGCATCTGGCAAGATGTCTGCAACAATCCGAAGGTGCTCAGCTGGATCCTGAGCCAGCGTCGGCAGGCACCGTTTACCGGCACCGCGACGTTCACCCCCGGCACCATCCAAGCTGAAAATTTCGACCGCGGCGGCCCCGGCCGCGCGTTCAACGAACTCACTGCCGGCAACCAAGGCAACAGCTCCTATCGCCAGGTGACGCTGCCGCAGTTCGTCCGCGACACGGGCACGGGCGTGATGACCTATGCCGACGCCGCTGTCGATGAGGCGGTCGATGTTTCGACGACGGCCAGCATCACCGCGGTGACCATGGAGGCCGGGGAATGGCTGAAATATACGGCCGATACCGCGCTTACCGGGACCTATGACCTGACCTTCTACGTCGCCAGCACCGCCGGCGGCACCTGCCATCTGGAATGGTTGGGCGCGAATGCCTCGGGCACCGTCACGGTGCCGAACACCGGCTCGTTCACTGCCTTCCAAAGCGTGGTCAAAACCAGCATCACGCTGGCTGCGGGCCCAGGGCAATTTCGCCTAGTTGCCGATACCGGGACCTTCGCGATTGATCGCATCAACGTTGCCTTCACCGGCGCACGCGCGCATATCGTCGTCGACAACGCCGACAGCAACCGCGTCAGCAGCTCGGGCGCGTTTACGCTCGACAGCGGCTCGAATTCCGGCACCCGCTATGCCGGCAGCTACCTGACCGCTACCGCCGGCGCGACCGCCGCCGCGACCTTTCGTCCGAATCTGCCGGTTGCCGGCGCGTATCGCCTCTCCAGCTGGTTCCCCGGCACCATCAATGGCAACGCCCGCGCCACTGCCGCGCCATTACAGATCGTGTCCGCCGGCGGCACCACCACCACGACGCTCAACATCCTCACTTCGCCACGCGGCCAGTGGGTCGATCGCGGCGTGTTCACCTTTGCA
>JBBROQ010000279.1:0-3189 GCA_038229115.1 Planctomycetota bacterium
CCGCATCGCCGTGGCTCCGGCGGCGGCTGGCTCACTGCCGAATATTCCATGCTGCCCGGCAGCACCAGCCCGCGCAAACGCCGCGACGGGGTGAAGCAGGATGGCCGCAGTGTCGAGATCCAACGCCTCATCGGCCGCTCGCTGCGCGCCGCGGTCGACTTGGACAAACTTGGCGAAGTCACCGTGGCGATCGACTGCGACGTGCTGCAAGCCGACGGCGGCACGCGCACCGCGGCGATCACCGGCGGTTGGGTCGCGCTCTATGACGCGCTGACGAAACTCGCGCAGCAGCAGAACAAATCCGGACCGCAACATTACCTGCTTGGCCAAGTCGCCGCGCTGAGTGTTGGCATGGTCGCGGGCCAGCTTGAAGTCGATCTCGATTACGCCCGCGACAGCAAGGCCGACGTCGACATGAACGTGGTCATGCGCGGCAGTGATTTCATCGAAGTGCAGGGCACCGGCGAACAGGGCGTATTCGATCGCGGCAGTTTGGATCAGATGTTGGATGCGGCGTCCACCGCCATTGCCGAAGTCCAACGCCAACAACGCGCAGCTTTAGGTATCTAATTTTTTCGGCATCCGTCGGCCAACAAAAAAACCCGGCTTTCGCCGGGGTTTTTGCTGACTTTTCAGCGAGCAAGGCGCGCTTAAAAACTCTTTTACTTCTTGAACGCTTCTTTGGCGTCTTTGGCGAAGCGGAAGACCAGCTTGTGGCTCTTGGGCTTGGCCGAGACCGAGATCTCTTTGCCGAAGCTGACGATCGTGCGCGCCGGCTTGGCCGGGATCTCGCGCAGGATCAGCTTGCCCAGACCGGGCAGCACAGCGCCGAGCGGAGCGTAGGAGAACAGAACCGCCTGGAGCTCGTCCAGGAAGGCGGTCGCCTGCTTCTTGCTGACTTCGCCCATGCCCTTGGCCGAAACGACGGCCGCGAGGTGCGCGACGAGCTTCGACTTGGTGTAGGACTTGTCGCCCTTTTTGGGCTTCGACAGGATGACAGCAGGCGCCTTCTTGGCGGGTTTGGCTTTGGCCATGTGAATCTTCTCCCCGTAATGGGTAAAAAGGGTGATGGCTCGTGTTCTAGGGGTGAAAACCATCTGTCTAGACCAATTCCGGCAGTGCGTGTGCGCAAACGACGGCAAAAACCGTGCTTCACGCACACCCCGCGAAAGTCGATGATCTGCGCGTCACTGGACAGCAGAAAATTCCCGAGTGATCCTTGCCGTGAAACCCACGTGTGAGGAGTGCCTGCCATGGCCTGGATCGACGGCTTATTCAAGTTGATGTCCGAGAAGAAAGCATCCGACCTGCACCTGACCAGCGGCCATCAACCGATGATCCGCGACTCGGGCGATATGATCCCACTTGAAGGTGCGCCGGTGCTCTCGCGCGAACAGCTGCAGCAGATTCTGTTCGAGATCGCGCCCGAACGAAACCGCAAACAGTTCGAAGAAATGTGGGACACCGATTTCGCGTACAGCCTGGAAGGCATCGGCCGTTTCCGCGCGAATCTGTACATGGATCGCTTCGGTCCCGGCGGCGTGTTCCGCCGCATTCCTGACAAAATCATCAGCGCCGAGCAGTTGGGCCTGCCGCCCGCGGTGCTGCGGTTGTGCGATTACAAAAAAGGTTTGGTGCTGGTTACCGGGCCGACCGGTTCGGGCAAATCCACCACGCTCGCGGCGATGATCGACCACATCAACGCCAACCGCAAAGAGCACATCATCACCATTGAGGATCCGGTCGAGTTCGTGCACCCGGCGAAAAAATGTTTGGTCAATCAGCGCGAGATCCATCAGCACACCAAGTCGTTCGCGACCGCGCTGCGCGCAGCGTTGCGCGAAGATCCAGACATCGTCCTAGTCGGTGAAATGCGCGATCTGGAAACCACCCGCATCGCGATCGAAACCGCCGAGACCGGGCATTTGGTCTTCGGCACGCTGCACACGTCGACCGCGGCCAGTACCGTCGATCGCATCATCAATCAGTTCCCAGCGCAGGAGCAGGAGCAGATCCGCCTGATGCTCTCCGGCTCACTGCGCGGCGTGGTCGCACAGAACCTGCTCAAGAAAAAAGGCGGCGGTCGCGTCGCAGCGCAGGAAATCCTATTCGTCACCCCCGGCGTCGCGGCGCTGATCCGCGAAGGGAAGACGTTCCAGATCCCGTCGCAGATGCAGATCGGCGGACGGTACGGCATGATGTTGCTGAACGAGGCGCTCGAAAAATTGGTACGCGCCGACACCGTCGAAGCACTGGAAGCCTACGACCGTTCGATCGACAAAGAGGACATGGCCAAGCGTCTGAAGGGGATGGGCGTTGATGTAGAGATGGCGCAATCACTGGTGAAAACCGAGGCCGCGAAACCGGCACCGGCCGCCAGTGCAGCGCCGACAGCGCCGAGCGGTTCGAGTGCCGCGCCGAACGCTCAGGCACCGAAGCGCTGAAGCGCCGTCAGAAAAACGACGAACGCTTGCCGCTGTCGCTGCCCGGTTTCATTGGCGACCTACCGCCACCTTTGTCGGCTTTGCCTTTTCCACCTTTGCCGATGCCGAGACGCTCCAGCAGCTCGGCCGCTTTGGTGGCATCAAGCTGATAGGTTTCCATCAGATAATATTTGATGTAATCGGGTTCGAGTTTTTGCGCAGCCATCGAGCGCGCCAACCGCTCGATGGCCTTTACGAACACGTCAGGCCTGCGCGGCCCGTAAGGCTGCCGGCAACGAATCGTGAATGGTGAAGATCGAGTCGAGGCCAAGGATGTTGAAGATCTCGCGCACGCTGGCCGAGGCATTGAAGAGTTGCAGCGTGCCGTCGAGTTTTTTGAGTTGATGGTTGGCGTTGATGAACGCACCGACGCCAGCGCTGGCGATGTAGAGCAGCCCCGACAGATCGACCACCAAGCGTTTAGCACCGGCCTGGATCAGTTCGGTCAAACTACGATCGAAATCCTGAAAAGTGTGGCCGTCCAAATAGCCCGAGAGCTTTAGCACGGCGATGCCGTCAAGCGCAGATTGGTCGATCGTGAGGACGTTTGTCATCGCGTGGCAAAAGATACGCCCGGCACGCGACGTGGGCAAGACCCGGGCTGTAGCGCGGGCTGCGACCTGCGCCGCACGCGCTTTCGTGCGCACCGGCACCGTCTACGGTGCGACCATGGCCAAGAACATTCCGATTGAGGAGCATTTCGCCG
>JBBROQ010000280.1:0-3186 GCA_038229115.1 Planctomycetota bacterium
CCAAATACACGACCTTGCTGATTGGCTATCCGGGCAACCAGACCGGCACCGTGCCCATCGTCAACGCCACCTTCCTGACCCCGCGCAATGCGCCGAAGCTCACCTTGGGGGGATCGGCTCGGGCCAGCCGCTTGGCCCGGTGTGGGACACCATCGCCAAGCGTTTCCTGACCATCGTTGCCGACCTGGGCGTGAACCTGGATCTGGCGCCGGTGCTGGCCGAGGTCCGCGCCAAAATCGAGGGCGGCGCGTCGGCCGATTACGCCGCCAGCCGCGGCGAAGCGATCCATGGCCGGGTCCTGGCTGCGCTTTTGGACGCCGAGTACGTTGACGCGGCCGAGGTGATCTTTTTCGATCGCTCTGGCCGCCTGGATCCGCGCACCTATCCCGCATTGCGCGCGCGCTGTGCCGGCGCCGGTCGTTATGTGATCCCAGGTTTCTACGGCACCGGCGCCGATGAGCAGGTGAAGACGTTCAGCCGCGGTGGCAGTGACGTCACCGGCGCGGTGGTCGCCAGTGCGCTCGACGTGAGCCTGTATGAAAACTGGACCGACGTTTCCGGCGTCTTGATGACCGACCCGCGCATCGTCGCCGAGGCCAAACCGATCGCCGAGATCACCTACCGCGAACTGCGCGAACTATCGTACATGGGCGCCAATGTCCTGCACGAAGAGGCGGTGTTTCCGGTGCGCGAAAAGCGCATTCCGATCAACATACGCAACACCAATCGGCCTGACGACGCCGGCACCATGATCGTCGCCGCCCGTGACGCCGGGCATCAAGTCGTCGTCGGCATCGCCGGCACGCGTGGCTTCACCGTGGTCAATTTAGAAAAGGCGCTGATGAACGGCGAGGTCGGTTTCGGCCGGCGCGTATTGGACGCGTTCGAGCGTCTGGGCATCAGCTACGAACACACGCCCACCGGCATCGACACCATGTCGGTGGTGGTCAGCGACCGCCAACTGCAACTGCCCAGCGGCGGCAGCAAGATCGACCAAGTGGTCGAGGATCTACACGCCGCAGTGAAGCCCGATCACATCGCGGTCGAACCCGGCATGGCCATGATCGCAATCGTCGGCCAGGGCATGAACCACGCGATCGGCACCGCCGCGCGGCTGTTCGCAACGCTCGCGAAAACCCGCGTCAACGTGCGCATGATCGATCAGGGTTCGAGCGAACAAAACATCATCGTCGGCGTCGAAGAAGCCGACCTCGCCGCCGCGATCCGCGCGATCTACAACGAATTCGCCTGAGGCCCGCCGTCGCACTGCGCGCACGAAACGCTGGATAAACGCCAGCGTTTCGTCACCGACAGCGCACCTCGCGGCGACCGTAGAGCGCGTGCTGTCAACGCGGCCGCCCGCGTCGTGCGGGGTAACAGGGGCCGCAGGCCCATGGACAAAAGGCTAACCAGCAACCAGCGCTTCGAGTTCCGTCGACAGCTTCGCCAATTCGCCGCTGGCCGCGCGGGTGTTGCTGGCGCCGTCGCTGGTGGCGCGGGCGCTGTCAGCGACGCCGGTGATGCTGGCGGCGATGCCCTGCGCGCCGGTGGCGACTTCGCTCATGCTGCGGGTGATCTCGCTGGTGGTCGCGGCCTGTTCTTCGACTGCGGCAGCGATCGAACCGTTGAGTTCATTGATGCGCGCGATTACCGCGGTGACGCTGCTGATCGAGGCCACCGCGCTGGCCACACCGCGCTGCACTTCTTCGATGCGCGTGCGGATGTCGCCGGTGGCCTTCGCAGTCTGGCGCGCGAGGTCCTTCACTTCGCTGGCGACCACCGCGAAGCCGCGGCCGGCCTCGCCCGCGCGCGCGGCTTCGATAGTGGCGTTGAGAGCCTGCAAATTGGTCTGCTCGGCAATGGCGTTGATGTCGCTGACCACTTGGCCGATCTGCTGGCTGCTGGTGCCCAAGGCCGTGATGACGGTGTTGACCTGGATCATCGCGGCGCTGGCTTCGCCGGCGATCTGCGCGCCGGTGGACGCGTTCTTGGCGATCTCCTGCACGCTGATCGACATTTCTTCGGTGCCTGCCGCGACCGACCGCACGTTGGCCGAAACCTGTTCAGCGTTGGCCGACATGCTGGTCACCTGCTTGGTGGTGGCGTCGGCATTGCCGACCAGTTCGTTGCTGGTCGCGTTCAGCTCTTCTGAGGCCGCAGCCAGGGATTTCGCCGCCGCATCCATGCGTTCGTGATGTTTGCGCAGGATGCCGACGGTGGCGTTCAGGGCTTCACCCATGCGGCCTATTTCATCGCGCGAGCTGATCGTCAGCTGCTGCGTCAGATCGCCCTTCGCCACCGCCTGCAACGCGACGGTGGTGCGTTGCAACGGCCGGGTGATCAGGCGCGTCAGGATCAGGGCGATGAGCGCCCCCAGCACCATCACGCCGGCAGTGACGCCCATCACCATGCGCAGCAGTCCGCCCATAGCGCCGTTCATGTGGGCCAGCGTATCGCTCAGGATTTTCTCGTTGGCCTTGGCAAGGTCGCCCAAGATTGCGCCTAGACTGTCTGCGGCGGCGGCCCGGCTGCGATTGACCTGGCCCAAGGCCGCGAGCGTCGCGCGCAGGCGTACCTCGGCCTCGTGATAGGTGGTTCCGGCCGTCAGAGCCTTCGCCATGCGCACTTGGTCCTCAACCTTGGTATGGCTGGCGCGCAGCTTGGTCAGCACGTCGGTAAGGGTCGAAAACTGTTCAGCGACTTCCGCGAATAGGCTGTCGTCGCCGATGGCCAAGGCGTTCCAGGCCGCCATCTGAATCTGATTGAAGCTGCGGATGGCATCGACCGTGGCGTCGATTTTCGACGCCCGTTCGCGCAGCTTTTCCGCTGGCTCGGCGCCATCGATCTCGACCACGAACTTGCGCCGCATCGCCGCCAGATGCTCGTCCAAGAGCGGCGCGAATTGGCCGGCGATCCCTTTGAGCGAATCGCGGTCACTGACGATCGCCGTGACGCATTCGGCGGTGCGTTTGGCCAAGACATCGAAGTCTGACAGCTGTAGGGCCAGGGAGCGGGCCTGCTGCGTCCCCTCCTGCGTATCGCTCTGTTCGAGGAGGCGGTCGGCATCGGCACGCACGTCAGCGAGCGCGGCCATGCCGGCCTTGTAATGATCCGGGTTGTAGGTCAGGCCAAACGTACGCATCGACAGCATGGTCCGACGGAAGTCCGCCGCGGTCTTGGTGGCCA
>JBBROQ010000281.1:0-3178 GCA_038229115.1 Planctomycetota bacterium
AATTCGACCGTCACCGGCGCATCGTTGGCCGCGCCGGGGAAAATCGTCTTCACCACGGGATCGCCCAAACGATCAGTGCCGAGCGCAGCCTTATCGTCGGTCCACAGCGACTCCGCAGTGGCGGTGCGAAAGCGGCCGTCGCTGGCGAGCGCATAGAAGCGCACGTTCACCGGCAGCGATTCGTTGGCTTCGTTAACATTCAGCGGCGCGACGCCGTGCGCTTTCAGCGCGATGGAGCGGCCACCGCATCCGGTGAGCGCAGAGAACGCGCAGACGACGGCGAGAAACGACAACGGCAGCAGTGGGATCGAGCGCACGGATACTCCTTACGGGCAATGGTGGGGGTTATTTGCCGACCCTCATCCGCCCGCAAGGATTTTCAGCGACTTCTGCCACCGGCTGCGCTCGCGTCAGCCGGTTGGCCGCTCCATCAACCGCTTCATCAACCGCTCCATCAACCGCTAGAGGCAACCTGCTTCAGACCGACGCCGTAGAAATAGTCATAGCTACCGCCGCCACCGGCGACCGGCATGAACGACGAGAACAGCAGCGCGCTGCCGGTGAAGGTGACGAACACCTCCTGCGTACCGATAGTGGCATGGAACAATCCTGGGCAGGTTTCGCCGATCCCCGTCGCGATGGCCGACCCAGCGATTGGCGTCAGCGTCCCGCTGGCGAGCGTGGCGCTGGCGGCGTTGCGGATCAGCAAGGTACCGTCGCTGCCAACCGTAATGGTGGCCAGCGACACGCTGCCCTGCGCCGGGGTTTCGACATTGCCGATACCGGTGTTGGCGCCGTTTTTGCCGTAGCTAAGCGCGCGATAGGTGCCGGCGCTGCTGGCGCTCATGGCGCTGGTCGAGGCTTCCTGCAAACAGATTAGACTGCCATTGCCGGTGTCGACCGCGAGCAGGCCGCTGCTGGTGGCGAAGATGTAATTGTCGCTGCTGATGCCTGAATCGATGATGGTCAACTTCAACGCGCCAGTCGCGGCATCTGGCACCGGCAGGCCGGGAAATGTGTTCGCCGGATGGAAGGCATCGGGCGGGGTGCTGAGGTTGCCGTACGGCCAATAGCCAGCCGAGGTGATCTGCGCCGCACTGCCCATACTGACGTGGCCGATTTCGAGCCCACCAGAATTGGTGCGGAACTGCATGTAGTTGTAATTTTTATTCGCCACCCCGGCGACCGTGTTCACCTGCGAATCGATCGAGGTCACCAGCGACACCGTATCGCGTGTCGGCCCGGTTTTCACCCCTCGCAGCACCAGGGCGTACCCGGAAATCTCCAGTGCCTCAGTGAAGCAGCCGGACGATTCGCTGATCGTGTAACTGCCATCGGCATTGACGGTGTAGGTGCCCGAACCGCTCAGACCGTTGGTGACGTTGACATAGCTCATGCTGTGCGCGGCGGAGTCGAAGTGGAAGGTGATGAAGTCGCCAACACTGGCCGTGCCTTTGTAATCATGCGCGGTCGGGGCGGCCGGTGCGTCATTGTTGGTTTTCTTGCTGAGCGAACAGCTGGCCACCGCGATCGCAGTGGACGAAAGGCCGACACACAAAGCCGTGGCCGTGATGATCTTGATCAGACGCATGGGGAACTCCAAAGGTGGTTGGAGTTCAGGATACCCCAGATCTGCTGGTTTTGCGGCGATAAATTGCCGTTTCCCGGGTTCTTTCAGTGCGCAACGTGCATCGGACCTTAGCCAAATGTGCCTGCGGTTCTGGCCAAGGTTTCGTCAGATCTGCATGCACGATTCGGTCTGATGCGCCCACTGCACTCCTCACCAGTTTTTGCGCACCCTGCCGCCGTAGTGGACCAACATCGAAGACCATGCGATGCAGGACCATTTCAACGACAGCGCGAACCCGGCGAGCGTTTTGCGCTGTGCGAGTCTTTCCGGCGCATTCACCAACGAGACCTCGCGCTCCAAAATCAAATACAGGCGTTCCACGATGACAACCCGATCGCCGACATTTTTTTACGGCACCGGCACGGTGCGCAATCTGGTCAGATTCGGAGGTAAAAACTGGCATATTTAAGCTCGTCCGACTCGCTGTTTTTTCGCCGCGGTTGTGACCCGGCCTGAACCGGGCTACGGTCGTGCCATGTTCAGGCCCAGTGATCGTCAGACCGAAGCCTTGGCCGCGATGGAAGCGTTCGTCGGTATCCGCAACCCGCGTACCGACTTCGCCGATCAGGCGGCATTCCAGACGTATTGGGATCTGGTCGCGCGCCGCGGCGACGCTGCCAAACGTTCACGCGCCACCGCCACACCGGCCTCGCGCGCCGCCGAGCGGCAGCGTCGTGAAGAGCGCAGCGCCGCGTATTATCAGGACCCCGAACACCTGTTCGCCTACGCCCGCGCCTACGCCAAACGCTATCAGCCAGCGAGCGCCAAACTGCGCCAGCAACTGACGCTCAAATGTGATCGCGCCGAGTTGGTCGAAGACATCATGCAGCGCCTGTCCGAGCGCCTGGACGACGACGCCCGCGCCCTGGATGTGGCCGAAGCCATGCAGCGCCAAGGCCGCAACGCGCCCGCGATCCGCGCCAAACTGCGCCAACGCCAGTTCAGCACTGAGGTCATCACGCGTTGCTTGTCCGCGTTGACCGCCGACACCGGCAGCGTCCTGAACCCCGAAGCGATCACGCGGAAAATCCAGCAATTCCAGAAGAAAGGCCTCTCGCAGCGCGCCATGCGCAGCAAACTGATGGGCCAATCTGCCGACGCGCCGGTGCTGGCCGCGGCCTTCGCCGCGCACTCGCTCGGAACTCTTGGCGGTCATGGTGACGACCTCGCCCTACGCACCGCCATCATCCGGCTGCAACGCAAACCCCTCGACCGCCGCGCGCTGATCCAACGCCTGAGCGCCAAAGGTTTCCGCTACGCCGACAGCGTCCGCATCCTCAACGACCTCGCCGCTGAACAGGAGGCCGCTGCTTCGTCCTGATCGCAAAACGACCGCGATGAACTGCGCGTTTGATGTCAGCGCGAACCACGCACGTCCACCACGAAGCCGCGGCCAGCGATGGTGATCCTCCCCCGGTTTTGTGGACGCCCGAAAACGCCAGTCGTTCACCGCTCACCAAATGCAGAGCCAGCGCGGGCTACCGCATCGCTTTCGACACCCACGGCATTCTCGCCATTAGGAGCCGCCGCGAGGTAGCCGTGGCGCGA
>JBBROQ010000282.1:0-3158 GCA_038229115.1 Planctomycetota bacterium
ACATTCCGCGACTGCTGGCGAAGCTCGACGATGCCACCTTGTCCAGTCGCACGGCCGCGTTGCCGGCGGGTCATCCGCTGTATGTCTATGCGGGCCGCGCACTGACCGCGCGCGGCTTGCCGCTGCCGCGTCCGTACGATCGCGGTACGGGTTGGCAGGCCAGCACGACGCGCCCGCCGGCCGATTCCGACGGCTATCGTCCGCCGCTCAAGCTGGCGTTGCTGTTGCCGACAGGCAGCATCGGCAGCGCGGTGCGCGACGGTTTCATGACTGCGTATTACGCCGATACGCGGCGGCGTCCCGAACTGCATGCCTACGACACGGCGCAAGGTGCGGTCGCCGCCTATGCCAAAGCGGTGCAGGACGGCAACGATTTCGTGGTCGGCCCGCTGACCCGCGAAGATGTCGCCGCGTTGCTGGCGCAGCCTGAACTCACGGTGCCGGTGCTCGCGCTCAATCGCGGCGCCTCGCCACCGCCGTCGGGCAGCGCGAGTTTCTCGATGGCACCGGAAGACGAAGGCATCGCCGCGGCACAGCGCATGCTCGGCAAGAACCTGCGACGCGCGATTGCGATCACCGGCAGTGACGATGTCGCCAAACGCGCGTTGGCCGCGTTCCGCGATGCGTACGCGCAGCGCGGTGGCGAGGTCACCGGCGAAGTCGTGCTGAGTGGTGCCGGCCCCGACTACGGCGCATCGCTCAAACAGGCACTGGCCAGCGCTGGCGATCGGTACGACGCGGTCTTCCTCGCGCTCAAGGCTGCCCCGGCACGACTGGTCGCCACCCAATTGCCGACCGCCGGATTTCGCGCCGTGCCGCGCGTCAGCACCGCCTTGATCCTGTCCGGCGGTGGCACGCCCAGACTCGATCAGGAGCTAGACGGCATCGAATATCCCGAACTCACCTGGTTGCTGCGTCCGTTCGCCGGCTTGCCGGATGCCGCTGGCATGGGCGCCAAGCTCGCATCGACGCGCGGCGGCGGCGCTCGACTGTATGCGTTCGGCGCAGATGCGTACCGGCTGTCGGCGTACCTGGAATCGCTCGCCCTGAAGCCCGATGCGTCCGTGCGCGGCGCCACCGGCGAACTGCGGCTCGATGGTTTCGGCAACATCCAGCGCACGCCGGACTGGGCGGTATTCAGCGGTGGCCGCACGCGTCCGGCCGGCGACGGGGCACTCGAACTACAGCCGGCGCGCCAGGATGTCCCGCGACCCGGCCACTGATCGCAACACCACCGGCGCAGCCTGGGAACGGGCTGCGCGTCGGCATCTGGAAGCGGCCGGGTTGCGCCTGCTCAGCGCGAACGAGCGCTACAGCGTCGGCGAAATCGACCTGGTGATGGAAGATCGCGGCAGCATTGTCTTCGTCGAAGTGCGCTATCGCGGCAGTGACGCATTCGGTGGCAGCGCGCTGTCGGTGGATGCGCACAAGCAACGCAAGCTGGTGCGCGCGGCCGAATGTTTTCTCGCCGCAAATCAGGCGCTCGCTCGCAAGCCGTGCCGCTTCGATGTGATCGCCATCGATGGCAGCGCCGAGCCGCCGCGCGTGCAATGGATTCGCAATGCATTCGATGCGTTCTGAGCACGAACCGAAACCCGGCCCGAATCGCGCCGACGCCTTGCCGGCAGCGGTCGCAGCGGCATTGCGCGACGCGCTCGGCAGCGATGGCCTGTTGACCGAGGCAGCCGAATGCCTGACCTACGGCTACGACAATTCGCGCCGGCATGGCATGCCGCAGGCAGTTGCATTGCCGACCACGACCGAACAGGTGCAGGCATTGGTGCGGATCGCACGCGCTGCGAGCCTTCCAATCGTCGCGCGCGGGCGCGGCACCAACACCACCGGCGCGGCGGTACCGATTGCCGGCGGCATCGTGGTGAGTTTCGAACGCATGGACCGGATCCTTGCGATCCGTCCCGAAGACCGCGTCGCGATCGTGCAACCGGGCGTTCTCAATGGCGATCTGCAACGTGCGGCGGGCGAACACGGTTTCTTCTGGCCGCCCGATCCCACCAGCGCGCCCTACTGCACGATTGGCGGCAACCTCGCGTGCAACGCGGGCGGTCCGCGCGCGGTGAAGTACGGCGCCAGCCGCGACAATACGCTGGGACTCGTCTTCGTCGACGGACGCGGTGAGTTGATCCGCTGTGGCGGCCCGGTGACCAAGAGTGCGAGCGGTTACGACCTCACTCGTTTCCTGGTCGGTTCGGAAGGCACGCTCGGGTTGATCGTCGAAGCCACGCTGAAACTCGTTCCGAAACCGACGGCGCGGCGCAGCCTGCGCGCGCTGTATATCGACGTGGATGCAGCAGCGGCTGCGGTCGCGCGATTGATGGCGCAGCCGGTGACACCCTCGATGTTGGAGTTCATGGACGCGGACTGCGTTCGGTTAGCGCGTGAGGTCGGAGGCGCCGATATTCCCGATGCCGGCGCGTTGCTGATGATCGAGGCGGACGGCGAGGAGGCCACGCTCGATCACGCAATTGGCGCATTGATGCGCGCTGCACATGGGCCGGGTTTGATCGCATTGGATGCAGCGCCGGACGACGCTGCGCGCGAAGCGTTATGGGCGGCGCGGCGTTCACTCTCACCCGCACTACGCACGCTCGCGGAAGGCAAGATCAACGAAGACGTGGTGGTGCCGGTCTCGCGTATTCCGGAACTGGTGCGTGCGGTCGGCGTGATCGCGCGCGACGTCGCATTGCCGATCCTGTGCTTTGGCCACGCCGGCAACGGCAATCTGCACGTCAATATTCTTTACGATCCGAATGATTCTGATCAATGCGCGCGCGCCGGCACCGCGCTCAACAAGGTGTTTGATACGGTGATCGCGCTCGACGGCCAGGTCTCAGGCGAACACGGCATCGGCCTGGTAAAACGCGAATTACTTGCGCGCGCACTACCGCCGGCAACGCTCGCGCTGATGCGCGCGATCAAGGCGCAGTTCGATCCGGACAGATTGTTGAATCCCGGAAAATTGCTGAGCTAGGAGTCCGTGGTCAAGCGATGCATCCTGTCACTCATCGATCAGCGCCATAGATAGGCCAGTGCCTGCATGCAGATCAGCCCATACACGCCAGCCGCCACGTCATCGAGCATCACGCCGAGTCCGCCTTTGACGCGAAGATCCAGGGTGCGCACCGGCCACGGCTTCCAGA
>JBBROQ010000283.1:0-3002 GCA_038229115.1 Planctomycetota bacterium
CAAATACCGCGCAAAACCTGCAAATCTGTCCGGTGGCCAAGCACAGCGCGTTGATCCGCGCGTTGCCCTACGACGCGCGCCTGATCGCCACCATCGCCGATCTCATCGACGGCCCGCCGGTGTTCTGGCTCGATCAGATTTTCTTGAAGCCAGCGCGGCACGGCGCCGGCACCAATTGGCATCAGGACAACGCGTATTTCCACACTGCGCGTCCGGCACGCGGCGTCGGCATGTGGATCGCGCTCAACGACGCCACCGTCGCCAACGGCACCATGCACGTGCTGCCCGGCCATGGCCAAAAATTCGAGCACGCCCGCGACCCGGGCAGCGACCATCACATCGCCTGTGTCGTCGATGAAACTCAGGCGGTGCCGATCGAATTGCCCGCCGGCGGCGTGCTGTTCTTCGCCTACGACATCCCGCACTGCACCAAGGCCAACACCACTGACCACGCGCGCGCGGCCCTGGAACTGCATTTCGCGCACGCCGATGAAAGCGCGCTCGCGCACGTCGACGGCCGCGACTTCTGGTACCTGGAGTCGCTGACCGGCGCTGAAGCGGACGGTGGCGTGAAGCGGTGGGGTAAACGCGTCGCCGGCACCTGGGCCGACGAAGTCGCCGCGCTGAATTAGTGCTGCGCTCCCGGGTCGCCGTCGGTCAGCAAATCGGCAATGCCGCCGACGACAAAATCGGGGCAGTAGGGAAAGCTCGGCAGGTCTTCGCGCGCGGTGACGCCGGTTAAAACCAGCAGCGTTTCGATACCGGATTCGACGCCGGCGAGGATGTCGGTGTCCATGCGGTCGCCGATGATGACGGTTTCCTCGGGCTTGCTGCCGAGGGTCTTCATGGCTTGGCGCATCATCAGCGGATTGGGTTTGCCGAGGTAATACGCGCGCCGGCCGGTCGCGAGTTCGATCGGCGCGCATAAACAACCGCAGGCCGGCACTAAGCCAGATTCAGTCGGGCCGGTCAGGTCCGGATTGGTGCCGACCAAGCGCGCGCCGCCCAACACTAAGCGGATCGCCTTGGTGATCTTGTCGTAGGTGTAGCCCGGCGTTTCGCCGACCACGACATAGTCAGGATTGACGTCGTTCATGGTGATGCCGGCGGCGTACAAAGCGTTGAGTAATCCAGCCTCGCCGATCGCGTAGACGCTGCATCCGGGCGACTGCGTGGCCAGGAACATCGCGGTCGACAGGGCGCTGGTATAGAAATGCGCTTCCGGCACCGACAGGCCCAAACGCGCGAGTTTTTGCGCCAATTCACGCGGCGTGCGTTCCGAGCTGTTGGTCAGGAACAGATAACGTTTGTCGTTCTCCTGCAAATGTCGGACGAACTCCGGCACGCCCGGCAGCAGGCGATTGCCGTGATAGATGACGCCATCCATATCGCAGATGAAGGCGCGCTTGGCGAAGATCGGGTGCATGGATTGAACGGTGGCGACGGCCGAGCCGAGGAAAGCGCAGACCGCGAGCGCTCGGCTATTCAGCGCCCTTAAACGGATTCAGCACGATCACCGGCCGAGTGATCTGTCCGCGCACCACCGCTCGCGCCACGCGCGCGGTCAGCGAGCCCAAAAACGGCGCCACCACGCCGCCCAAGCCGGGCACCTGATCGACCAAATCGAAACTGAATTTCGGCGCCAGTAACAAGCGCAGGTCGCCATCAAAACCAATGGTGCCCTTCATGGCGATCTTTGCCGCCGGCGAGATCAGCTTCGCATTCAGCACTTGGATGCGGTTGTCGCGCAGTTCAAACCGAGCTTCGAAACGATCCTTGCCGCGCGTGCTTTGCGGATCACCGATCAGCAGATTCGCCAGCAGCGGCAACTGCACCAACGTGCCGTTGCTAACCGTGATTTCGCCGCGGCCGATCAGCAGATCCACACGCCCGGCCGGCATGTGCAGTTCGATCCATCCCGACAGCCGTCCGGCGAAATTATCCGGCGGACTGCCGAACTGCCGCACCACCGCCGCGACATCGCAGTCGGTGACCTCAAAACGCGCGGTGTAAACGCCGTCCTGCAACGTCACCGCCAACGCGCCGGTGACGTTGCCGCCATACGCACGCGCGTGGCAGTCATCGAAGCGCAGTTCGCCGCCGGAGTAGCCAGGTTTCGCCACCACATCGCGAAACGTCAGGCCCAGAAATTCGAGCGCGTTGGCGTGCAGGACGTCGCCCGCAATCAACGCGATGTCCTGCGGCTTAGCTTCGGTAGGCGATCCCGTTTCCGCTGAAAAAGCACCGCCGCCGCACAGCAGCAGAGCCAAAATCGCCCAACGCATCGGCGCGCTCATGTCGCTTAGCCCAACGCCGATTCAGCGCGCGTCAGTTCAGCCAGATGCGCGCGCGCGATGGCTTCGGTGTCGGCATCGGGCCGATTCACCAACAAGGTCTGCCACGCAGCGCGACCGGCTCCGGCCAACAAATGCAGGGCGACTTTCACGTCGCTCAGCAGTTGCGGATTGGCCACGCTCATGAAGCCGCGCAGCGCTGAGGCGTGCAGCGCGCACAGCGCCAGCAGTTCTGCCGGAACCGCCGCGGCCGCGCGTTCGGCGGTTGCCAACGCGGCCACATCGCCGGCCTTGCGCGCCACGCCAACCGCGGCGAAAGCAGCCGCATCGGCATCGGCCAACGCCAACGCCTGCGTTGCGGCGTCATCCAGGGATAGTGCCAGATTCTCGGCCTGTGCGCTGATCGCGGCCCAATTTTTTCCGGTGGTGTAACGCGCCGCCAAGGCGCCAGTCGCACAGCCCAACGCCGCCGTCACCGCTGCCGCCGCGCCGCCGCCGGGCGTCGGTGTGCGCGCTGACAACGCGCGCACGAACGCCGCGATGCCGCCATCCGCCGTCCTAATAGCAGTCGACGCGGCGGGCGCAGTCATCTCAACCGCCGGTCGCGGCGGCGGCCGCTTCATTGCTGCCGTCGCCGTCTTCGGCCACACGCTGAATTTTTGCGCCCAATTTGCGCAGCCGCTCTTCGATGCGTTCGTAGCCGCGGTC
>JBBROQ010000284.1:0-3002 GCA_038229115.1 Planctomycetota bacterium
ACCACCACGCGCAGATTTGGAAACGCATGTGCGGCGGCGGTGCTCTCCTCGGCCGCAAGGTCCGCTGATGGACTCGCGGCCGACCACCACACCAGCACGGTCGGCTGAGCGAAATCGCTGAGGCCATCGCGGTTCACCCATTTGACCGCGCCAAGCGCCGGCGGTGGTCCACCGATGTCCAAGGCGCTGAGCGTGCTCGAAAGTCCAACGAGGAGCAGCCACAAACCGGACGATGGGAAGCGCATGGGCGGACTCTCGCGGGCGCACCAAACGCTCAACCGCTTTCATCCAACCAATTCATCGCGAACGAGCCGCCTGAGCGTTGGTTTTTGTCAGTACTTTCGTGCGGCGAGGCTCGGCGCACGATGCCGCCATGCGCTGCGTGCTCGGCATTGGCAACCCAGGGCGGGAATACGACGGTACGCGCCACAACCTTGGTTTTACCGTGCTGGACGCGTTGGCCCGCCGCCATGCGTTGGGCTCGTGGCGGCGCGACTGGCAGGCGCAGGTGTGCGAATGGCGGCTGCCCGAACGCATGCAACGCGACGGCTGCGAACGGGCGTTGCTGCTGAAGCCGTCGACCTACGTCAACCTCAGCGGCACGAGCGCGCAGGCGGCGTTGGCGTTCTTCAAAATCCCGCCCAGCGAGCTGTTGGTGGTGGTCGATGATTTGGCGCTGCCGCTGGGCTCGTTGCGCTTGCGCCCGGACGGCAGCGCCGGCGGCCACAACGGTCTGAAAGACATCGAGGCCAAACTTGGCCGTCAGTATCCGCGCCTGCGTTTAGGCATGGGCCCGCTACCGCCGGGCGCCGATCAGGTCGGATTTGTTCTGGGCGGTTTCGCCCCCGAGCAGCGCGCGGTGGCCGACGCCATGATCGCCCGCGCCGCGGATTGCGTGGAAGGCTGGTTAGCGGACGGCGTACAGATCGCGTGTCGGTTTAATGGCCCGGCCGTAGAGCCCGCACCGGTCAAAGTGCCGCCGAAAAGCAACGCGCCGCCAGTGTCGGGACCAGCGCCAAGCTCAGGGTGATTCGTCGTATTTCCGCTTCGATCCGCGGAATTCCTCAACCGGATATTTTAGCCGCGCCTTGGCCAATTTGCGCGCGAATGCGGCGCTGAGGTCGACCCCGCTGCGATCAGCGAGACGTATCAGCAGCGTGAATACGTCAGCAATCTCGTCGTCCCAATCTTCGCGTTTGGCCGCGGGAATCGTGGGCTCTGCGTCGCCCTGCCAGCGCACGATTTCGGCCGCTTCGCCAACTTCGGCCATCAGCGCGAACAGCAGATTGCGCGGCGAATGGAACTGCGCCCACTCGCGTTCGTCGGCGAACTGTTGGACTTCGCGGCGGATGTCATCGAGGCAGCGGGGCGTGAAGCTCATGCGCGCATGCTTCGCGCCCTTGCCCTCAGGCAATCAGCCGCCGCTGGCTGCCGCGCCTAGACCGAGGATGCGCTGCAACTGCGCGCGATCGACTTTGCCGCCGGCGAAGTCGTCGAACGATTTTGCCGCCGGTGTAATCAGGTGCCGGCTGATGAACGGCGCGCCTTCGCGCGCACCTTGTTCCGGATCCTTCAGTGCGCATTCCCACTCTAACACCGCCCAGCCTTTGTAGCCGTAGCGCGTGAGTTGGCTGAAAATCCGAGCGAAATCGATCTGCCCATCGCCGAGCGAGCGGAAGCGACCAGCGCGTTCCGCCCACGGCAGATAGCCACCATACGCTCCAGTGCGGCCGTCGGGACGGAACTCGGCGTCCTTCACGTGGAAGCACGAAATGCGGCTGTGGTAGTGGTCGATATAGGCGCTGTAATCCATGCCCTGCAACACCAGGTGCGAGGGATCGAACAGGATGTTGGCGCGCGCGTGGTTGTTGAGGTGCTTGAGGAACCGTTCGTAGGTCGCGCCGTCGTGCACGTCCTCGCCCGGATGCACTTCCCAGGCCACGTCGACGCCGACTTTTTCCGCGTGTTCCAGAATCGGCAGCCAGCGCCGCGCCAGCTCGGCGAAGCCTTCGTCGACCAAGCCGGCCGGACGCTGCGGCCACGGATACATGGTGTGCCACAGCAACGCGCCGGTGAACGACGGCATCGCGGTGCAGCCCAAATTACGCGAGGCAGTCAGGCACAACTTTACCTGCTCGATCGCCCACGCGGTGCGCGCCTGCGGGTTGCCGCGTACAGACGCGGGCGCGAAGCCGTCGAATTGCTCATTGTAGGCAGGATGAACGGCGACCAGCTGGCCCTGCAAATGCGTCGAGAGTTCGGTGATGACGACGCCGTTGGCGGCCGCGACGCCCTTCAGCTCATCGCAATAGGTCTGCGATTCTGCTGCTTTTTTCAGGTCGATCGCGCGTGCGTCCCACGACGGCACTTGCACCCCGACATACCCGTGCTTCCCGGCCCACGCAGTGATCGAGGCGAAGCTGTTGAAGGGTGCAGCGTCGCCCATGAACTGGGCCAGAAAGATGGCGGGGCCTTTGATGGTCATGTGGGATTCCTTGAGCGGGAGGTTTGGAAAAAAACGGTCTTTTAGAGGCTGGCGTTCTTGGTCAGCTTGCGCTTGGCTTTGGTTGCACTGACAGCGGGCGTGGCGAAATGCTGCGACGGTGAGATCTTCACCCACTTTTGCTTTTTCGCCGAGACGATGGCGGCTTCGAGAACTTCCTGATTGGCCACACCATCGCGGAAATCCGGCCGGAATTCGCTGCCGCTTTTCAGGCTGACCAGGAAGTCGGCGAGGGTGTTGGTGAAGGTGTGTTCGTAGCCGATGATGTGACCGTCGGGCCAGTAATTGCCGGCATATGGATGAGCAGCGCCATTCATGCACATGATGGTGCGGAAGCCCTGCACGCGTGGTTCATCGTCGTAGGAGAAAAACTCGAGTTCGTTCATGCGCTCGAAATTCCACACCACGCTGCCGCGGGTGCCGTTGATCTCGATGCGGTTGTAATTTTTGCGCCCGGCGGCAACGCGCGTGGCTTCATAACTGGCGACCGCGCCGTTGG
>JBBROQ010000285.1:0-2863 GCA_038229115.1 Planctomycetota bacterium
CATGTGCACCTGACGATGGAAACCAGCCCGACCAAGTACAGCGACCAGTTCCGCTGGAACGCGGCCGATTACGCGATCCGCAGTACGGTCTACGCGCAGCGCACTCTGATGGCCGGCTTCACCACGGTGCGCAATGTGGCCGACAACGACTACGATTCGGTGGCACTGCGCAATGCGATTAACGCCGGCATCGTGCCCGGCCCGCGCATCTTCACCGCAGGCACGGCGATCGGTTCCACCGGTGGCCATGCCGACGATACCGATGGATATCGCCACGATCTGCAAGGCGATCATGGCGCGAACGACGGCATCATCAATTCGCCGGAAGATGCGTTGAAAGCGGTGCGCCAGCATTACAAGGAAGGGGCAGACCTGATCAAGATCATGCCATCGGGTGGCGTGCTCGACGAAAGCGCCAGCGTTGACAATGCCCAGATGACCATCGAGGAGATCAAGGCGGTGGTCGCTGCCGCGCACGATTACGGATTCACCGTTGCCGCGCATGCGCATGGTGCCGAAGCGATTCGCCGCGCGGTGATCGGCGGCGTGGATTCGATCGAGCACGGCACCTTCATGGACGATGCCGACATGAAGCTGATGAAAGAACACGGCACCTGGCTGGTGCCGACCATCATCGCCGGCAAGTACGTGGGCGAGATGGCGGAAAAACCAGGCTATTACCCGGCGCAAGTCGCAGCGAAGGCGAAGATGGTCGGCCCGATCATCCAGACCACCGCGGGCAAGGCCTATCGCGCCGGCGTCCGCATCGCGTTCGGCACCGACGCGGCAGTATTTCCGCACGGCCAGAACGCGAAGGAATTCGGCTACATGGTCGATGCAGGAATGCCCGCCGCGTTCACCCTGCAGACCGCGACCACGCATGCCGCGCAACTGCTCAAACACGAGAAGGACATTGGCAGCGTTAGCGCGGGCAAGTTCGCCGACATCATCGCCGTGCCCGGCGATCCGCTGGCCGACATCACGCAGATGATGAAAGTCGAATTCGTGATGAAGGCGGGCGTGGTTTACAAACACGACGGCGCGGCGGTCGAACACTTCGCCCAGGCCGCGATGCCGGTCACAGCACAGAGTGAAGAACTAAAAGGGTACTGATGAATCTGCGCTTGTTATTGCTGCTGTGCGCTGTGCTTCCGTCGATGGGCTGCACCGAATACCTGACGCGCACCCCAGCAAAATATTGCAGAGCAGTTCCTGGAGGAACAACTATTGTCCCTCCGGCCGAAGAAAAGTTGCTGTTCGCGTTGGCTCGAGATTGGAAACCTGCATCCAATCCAAACCATGACTTGGTCTTGGATAATGTTCGATGGAACAAATATTCCAGATCAGCGTGGTTTCGGACTGATAGAGGTGAGCTCGTCCTCTGCCGCGAGCCGCCGTCCACTGATCACACCGGCTGCGCTATTCAGTACTACACATTTGAACGCACGGACAGCGTTTGGAAGTTAAAAGACGCAAGTGAAGAAATGTGCATAGATTAGTGTCGATACCAAGGCTTAATTCGGCGTGTCACTAAGCCTTCGGCGCGCATCCGGCCGGGATGTAGTCCATGATGTCCTTGATGATGACTTTCCCCAGCTTGGTCGAATAGCTGGAACTGATCGCCGCCTTGCTGCTGAAGACGCTGAGGATGCCGTTCAGCACCTTCACCACGAAGTTCGGCACTGCGACGCCGACGCCGTAGTCCAGCCACATGTGGAATTCCGCCGAGCGGCAGGTATATCCAACCATTGCGGTTTGCGCATCGGAGCCGCGAGTGGCGCCGACGGTGGTGTTGATGCTCGCGTACGGACCGACGACGAACGAGTAGGCGCCGATACCGGCAATGAACTTGGCGCTGTATCCCAGAACCAGGCCATTGATTCCGACGGATACGCCATTGAGCGAAGCCCCCAGACCCTGATTCACCGTGAGCGACACATCCGAAGTGCCCCCCGGTTTTCCATTGACGATTCCTGCCTTGACCGATCCGCTCAACGTGTAATCGCCAGCCACATCGATCATGGCTTGCTTGGCGGTAAACATGGTCTGTATGAGGATGGCCTGATGGAACGTCGCCGCGAATCCCCCCGCTGTCGGGATCGGGATCGACAAGTCCAAGGGAATAGCCGTCACCTTGTTGAAGTTCTTGAATTCCCCGCCGGTCGCGCCCTTGAAACTGACCTTTAACCCGCCACTGACATTCAATTCGACTTCAGCGGTTTTCAGGTGGCCGCCGGTGATATCGAGGTTGAAAGTGAAGTCGGGTCGATCCAGATGCAGCTTCGCGGACGTGGTGAACGTCATTCCACCTTCGGTATTCGACGCCGACACTCCCAAGCCCTGGCTAAAGTTTGGGAGAAAGTGCGCGCCGCCAAGGACGATGTCCGCAACGGTGGGCGCGCCGCCGCTGCCGCCACAGTTTGGTTTCTTATTCAGGGAGACATTCACGATTGCAGGAACAGCAATCGGGTTACGGCAATCGGAATCGCCGTACCGCATGTGCAACTCGGCAACAAGATGCGTTGCGTAGCGACGGAAATGTTCGCGGTCGCTGTCCACCCACGCCGGGTTTCGCACTCCATATCGGCCAGTGGGCAGCGAAATCAATTCTCCCGCGGGCGATAGAGCGCCCACCCTGATCGATGATTTTCCAGGCAGAGGCATCGCACCAGTCGGCTCTGCAGTATTCGGCTCGGGCGCATCCTGGTCGATGAAAGTGCCCGGATAATCCGGCGGCGCCTGGTACACGATCATCTTGCTGAAATCGAGCGTGCCGTGGTAGCTGATATGCGCTTCCTTGAAAACCTCAGTCAGCTCAATCGGGCCAAGCGTGACCGCTACATCGTTGCCATTGCGTTTCACC
>JBBROQ010000286.1:0-2821 GCA_038229115.1 Planctomycetota bacterium
ACCGCGCCCTGCGCGCTTTCGGTTTTGCCGATCAGGGCGATGAACGGGCTGAGCTGCGAAATCAGGTAGCCCATCAGCGCGCCGGACGCGGCGGTGCTGACCACAAACAGCAGAATCATCTGCCAATACGGCAGGCCCTGTTTCAGCACCCGCACGATCAAACGGCCGTCACCCTGTGCCACGTTCACTCCTTAAAAAAAACCGACAGAAGGCAGCTGGCGCAGCGTAAAAACCGCGCCGGCTTGCGCCACCCGACTGCCTTCCAAGCTCCCGCGCTCTTATGGGCGAGCATCGCGACAAATTGCTGGGGCTGCGCGCGCGGCTCGACACCTTCACTAAATTGGTGAATTTAGGCGTCAAAAACGAGGAAATCACCAAGCTTGAAGCGCGCATGGCCGAGCCCGATTTCTGGACGGATCAGGTGCGCGCAAAGACCATGGTCGCGCAGTTGAAGTCGCTGCGCAGCGTCACCGATCCCTACACCACGCTGGCCACCGGGGTGAAGGACGCGCTGGAATTGTTGGAAATGGCCGAGGGCGACCGCGACGACAGCACCATCGCTGCGGTGGTCGCCGACACCGGCAAATTGGCCGCAGATTTTGAGGCGCTGGAACTGCGCTTGGCGCTCTCTGGCCGTTACGACAGCGCGAATGTGTTCATGACCATTCATCCTGGCGCGGGCGGCACCGAAAGCTGCGACTGGGCCGAGATCCTGTACCGCATGTACACGGCGTATTTCGCCAAGGTCGGCTGGAGTTGCGAAGTGATGGACATGCTGCCGGGTGAAACCGCGGGCATGAAAAGCTGCACCTTGGCGATCACCGGTGAGAACGTGTACGGCTATTTGAAGAGCGAGATGGGCGCGCATCGCCTGGTGCGGATTTCGCCTTTCGACAGCAATGCCCGCCGCCACACCAGTTTCACCGCAGTGGAAGTGACGCCGGAAGTCGACGAGATCGGCGACGTGTTGCTGGACGAAAAAGACCTGCGGGTCGACACGTATCGGGCGAGTGGCGCTGGCGGTCAGCACGTCAACAAAACCGATTCAGCGGTCCGCATCACGCATATTCCGACCAACTTGTTCGTCGCGGTGCAGACCGAACGCAGTCAGGTGCAGAACAAAGCCCGCGCGATGAAAATGCTGACCGCGAAAGTGCAGCAGCTCAAAGAAGCCGAACGTCTGGACGAACTCGCCGATCTTAAAGGCGAGCGCGGCACCATCGCCTGGGGCCATCAGATCCGCTCGTATGTGATGATGCCGTATCAGATGGTGAAAGACCTGCGCACCGGGCACGAAACCAGCCAGATTCAGAAAGTTTTGGACGGCGATTTGCAGCCGTTCGTCGACGCCTATTTGCGCTGGATCATCGCCGGCCGGCCTGATCGCCGCGCACAGCAGACGGACAACGACTAAACCCTATTGGTCGCCGAGCGGCGCACCCCGCAGCCCACGTGTTCTCGCCGATTGCCGGCCAACCGCGCGCGGCCTACACTCGTACCAACAGAACGAGGCGACCATGCGCAGTAGCACGATGATGTACGGAGCGATCTTGATGCTCGTCGCCGGCTGCGGCGGGGGTGGTGGCGGCGGTAGTTCGCCTGCGGCACCGGCGGCGCCCGCAGCTCCTGCAGCTTCAGGCGGCGGAAGCAGCGGCGGCGGCACGCCGGCGACCGGCAATGTTGCGCTGAAGGCCGGATTCAGCGGTAGCAGCACGCCCAGCGCCGCTACCGCCAGCACCCGCACGCAGGCGCTGGCCACGGCTAATGCGCTGCGCCGCGAAGCCGGATTGCCGGCGTCGATCGACATCGCCGAACAGCCGCTGAGCAACGCCAGTTCGCTCAACCACGCTGGATTTCAGGTCAAACGCAACCTCGACCTCAGCCATTACGAATCGACCGATGGCAACAGCGCAGGTCCGGCCGATACCGGCAATCCGGTGTATTCGGCGATCGGGTTGCGCGACCGCGCCAAGTTCGTCAACGGCGGCTCCGACATCGCCGGCACCTATTCATATTACGAAGTCATCAGCTCGATCGGTGGCGCACCATCGATCCGGTTTCTGTGGAATACCGTCTATCACCGCGTGCCCTTCATGCGCAACGAAGTCCAACACGGTGGCTTCGGTGACCGCGCCGCGGCCGTCGCGATGTATCCCATCACCTTCGCCGCTGGTCCCTACGACTTCGCGACACTGGATCTCACTGCCGGTCCCAAAACGCAGACGCTCAGTTATTGGCCGAAAAACGGCGGCACCGGCATCGAACGCCAGTTCTCGACCGACTCCGAAGCGCCCGACCCGCTCAGCGTCGGCAACCCTAATCAAACTCCCCATACGCCGAACCAAGACATCTGCGGGCCGCCCCTGCATCTGATCTTTCCGACCAGCAAAAACTGGAGTTCGTTGACGGTCAGCATGACCGGTCCCGGCAGCGCGAATGTGCCGGTGTTCGTCCTCGCCGGCTCGGATGGCGGCACGGTTCTGCCGACCGGCGCGGACACCGTCGACCAGTTCCTGGATCCGGGCGAAGTGTTCGTGCTTCCGAAGGTGAAGCTCGCCGCGAACACCCTCTACACCGTCAGCATCGGCGGCTCGACTACCGCGACGCCGGCCGAGGTCCTGTCGCCGGTGGTGTGGTCGTTCACGACCGGACCATGAAGCGTCGCCGCGCTGCGGTGGTGGTGGCGGCGCTGATCCTGTTGCTGGCAGTGCCGTTGGCGGTGCGCGAAACCGTGCAATTTTCTGCTGAAAAAGCAGGCATTGTTACGTCGTCGTCGGTTGCCGCGTCAGTGCCAACAGCTAACGCGACGCCAGTCCGCATC
>JBBROQ010000287.1:0-2652 GCA_038229115.1 Planctomycetota bacterium
CCGCTGAAATCGCGCAGGTAATGGAACTCGATCCGCTTCGGCACATCGGCCAGCGCATCGCCGGGCGCGGCGTACAACGCGCCGACCTCAATCTTAAAGATCCATTTCCATTTCAGCAGCGCGGTACCGCGCAGCGGCACGTCGACCCCACCGATCGCGAGCTTATCGGGGAACGTTGCGCCATTGCGCTCGGCGGCCGTGGCGACCGGGGCAAGACCAGCAAACAACAGCAAAAGGGCAATTAAACGCATAGGTTTTCTACGGCCTTTACCGAGGGTTGGATTCACAGTCGTCCCATGCGTCCGGCCGCGTGATCGCCAAAAGCCTGCAGGAGTTGCTCACGGTTTGACATCACGAACGGGCCGTGTGCGACCATTGGTTCGCACAGCGGCCGGCCGTGACAGATCAACACCTGTGCGGAGGAGCTGGCGCTCAGCAGCAGTGCGCCAGGCGTGTCACTGAAACCGATCAGGCTGCCGGCGTCAGCTTCGCGGCCGCCGCTGCTGACCGACCCGGCGACGACATAGGCAAAGGCGTGCTGATCGTCCGCCAACGCGTGGTTAAGCACCTCGCCGGCGGCCATGGTGACATCCAGCAACGTCACCGGCGTTGGCGGCGTCAGGGGCGACACCGCGTCGCGATGCGTGCCGCAAAGCACTCGCACCACGCCGCTTTTTTTTAACCGCACCCGCGGCACGTCATGGGCCGACAGATGTAGCGCGCTGGGTTCGCGCAGTTTTTGGTCGGCCGGCAGGTTGACAAAAATCTGTAGGCCGTGGCAGTCGACACCGTCGGCAGTCGGTAGCTCTTCATGAAGTACGCCGCGGCCGGCGATGGTCCAATGCAGATCGCCCGGTAAAATCAGGCGTTTACTTCCCAGACTGTCGCGGTTGCGCAACGACCCCGGCGAATCCGGCAGCAGATACGTGACCGCACAAAACCCGGCATGCGGATGGGCGGCGAAGGTCGGCCCTGACAGGTGGAAATGATCGAACTGCAGGAACGGGTCACTACCGCCGGGCAGCATGTGCGCATGCACCTGTGCTGCGGCGAAAGTGGTCCCACGCCGACGCATCGGCACCGCGACCACGGTCGAAACAGAACGCAAAAGCGGCACGCAGCGCGACCGCTCTAGAGTTTGCCGGAGAATTGCACGCTACCCGTCGGCTCCTGCACCAAACCCGGTTCGTCGGTGATTGCGGCCAGCGCCAGCGCGCCCAGATCCTGCGGCACGTCCAAACGCAGATGACCGTCACCGCTGGCGTCGATGGCCAGCAATCCGGCGGCGACTTTTTTCTGCTCGGCGGTGATGAACCACACTTCATAGACGCGGCCGGCGGGCAGCGCGGCAAAACCCTTCGCCAGCAACAGCCAACGGTGCTGTTCCTGATCCCAAAAAATCCGCGCGCTGCCTTGGGTTGCGTCCTTGGTCTCCAACGACACCAAGCGCATCTGCTGTGCGCGCAGGACATCGAGCGACGCGCGGGTGTCGTCGAGTTGCTGCGCCAGTGCGGCAAACGCGGTGGAATGACGATTTTTCGCCTGTGTCAGCTCGGCATTCAGTTCGCTGATCGCCGTGTCGCGCGCGGTCAGGGTGCGTTGCGCCTGCGCGGTGATCGCGCGGCTCTGGCTCCATAGCAGCGCGAGGATGATTGCCGCCGCCCACGGCAACGCGCGCCAGGCCGAAGCGGTCCAGTTCAGTTGGCGTGCTGGCCGTACTCGCGGCATGGCGATGGTGGGCGAACCAGCATCGGCCAGTTGCGACAAGCGTTCGCGCGTCACCACCCGGCTGGGGCGTTCGCGCGCGACTGCGGACATGACCTTGTCTTTGAGTGCCGGTGGCGGCGGGGTCGACGGCAGGCTCATCGGGATTAGGCCAAGCGTGGCCTGCGCTTCTTTCAACGCGGCCGTGCATACCGGGCAGCCATCGTTCAGGCGCGCACGGATCTCGTCGCTGGCCGGACCGTTGAGGTCGCCCAGGGCGTAGAGCAGCATCAAGTTCTTGATCTCGGAATCGTTCATGCGTCGCCGTTACCGACATTACGCAGTCGATCGCGCAGTTGGATGAGCCCCTGGCGGATATGCGTCTTCACCGTGCCTAACGGCTTGCCCAGACGCTCAGCCACCTGGGTGTGGCTGAGGCCTTCGTAGAACGCCAGTTCAACTGCTGCGCGCAAATCCGGGCCCAATTCGGTGAGTGCCGCCTGCACCTGCTGCCGGCGTTCGCCCGTGATGATGTCGCTACCGGGATCCGTCGATTCGCCCTTCATCAGCGCCGACAGCGCGTCGTCTTCTGGCAGCGCCACCGCGGCGCGCGCCTTTTTGGAGCGCAGGCGATCGATGCCGCGGCTGCGGCACAAGGTGGTCAAATAGGTAGCAAAACTGCCGCGGGTGGCGTCGTAACGGTCGGCACGCCGCCATACTTCCATGAACACATCGGCCAGGAGTTCATCGGCCGCAGCGCGGTCGCGCAGCATGCGCAGGCACAGCGCATAGGCGAGGCCGCTGTAGCGCTCATAAATCACGCCGAACGCGTCGCGATCGCCATCGGCGATCTGATTCATCAGGGCGGCGTCGTCGCTCATGCGCGCGGCGCCAGGGGCAGGGGGGAAATGCTCAGCACCCACGCACCGTATGGCGCGAGTCTTCCGA
>JBBROQ010000288.1:0-2647 GCA_038229115.1 Planctomycetota bacterium
GCGTCTTCGTTCGCGCCCAGGTCCAGCAAGATGGTGTTGCCGTTTGCACCGAGTTTGGCCAGCGCCGCGCCCAAGGTGATGCGTCCGGCCGGCAGTTCGACCCGAGTCGCATCCAAGAGCGCGATATCGGCGCTGCGTGGCGCCGGCGTGGTCGGCAGTTTGGTGAAGTCGATCACGCTGTGCGCCGGCAGGCTAATGGTGCCCAGGCGGGCCAGGCCGTGCGCGCGCAGATGCAGCGGCCAGTCGGCTTCGCGATATTCCCAGGTAGCCTGCGCTAAGGCGCCGTTACGGCGCACGCTGCCTTCGTCGTCGCCTTGAATGCGTTCGCCGTTGGGATTGATGCGCAGCAATCCGGGTTCCTGAATCTGACCAGCACCGGGATATTCGAGCGTGGTTTTTGCACCGTTACCGCCGCTGCGATCAGCTTTCAGTACCAGCGTGTCGCGACCGCACTGCACCGTCTGCGCATCACCCGCGGCCAGGGTCGCGTCATGACGCCAGGGCAGCGCGAACGTCAGCAATAGATCGCCATCGAGCGCGAGGCCGTCCGGACGTTTCGCGGTCGGCAACGTGATCGCGTACACGTCAGAAATTGATTCAGGGCTGCGATCGGATGCCGACGCGGCATCGGGTGCCAAGGGCACGCCGCCGGTCGCGACTACGGTCTTCCAACTGAAAATGCCGCCGGCGACCAACAGCCGCGGCACGCGCGGTTCTAGGCGCAGACGCGTGCTGACGCCAACCGAGCTGCCCTCGCCAGCGCGGTCGATTACCGTGCAGGCCGTGGTTTCCACCAGCAACGCGCCGCTGGCGCACAGCAGTTGCGGGCTGCTGGCTCCAAGCGCATCCAATTCCACTGGCCCGGTAACCAACGCGATCGGCGTCAATCCATCCGGCGCGTGGGTCAAAAGACCGCGCGAAAAGCCTAGTTTTATCCGCAGCTGCGCGCGTTCGCATAACAGCGTCAGCAACTCCCAATACGCCGCGGTCTGCGGCACCGTGACGCTGGCGGAAAGATCGACGCCGGCGGCGGCGGTGGTCGGATTGCCGCTGGCGCTGAGTTTCGTCAGCACCTCACCGACGCGCAGCGTGGTCGCGCCCAAGTCGATGCGCGTTGGCGCGGCCAGGGCGGCCAGCGACTGGCGGCGTTCGGCGTTGGCGAGGCTCAGCAACCGCGCGCCGTCACCCGCGGCATCAGCCAGCGGCGTCACGCTCGCGCTGGGCGGAATCGGTGCTTCAGCCGAAAAAAGCGCGCACGCAAACGTCAGCAACAGCGGCGCAAAACGGATGGCTCGAAGCATGCCGCACCGTGCCCCGCGCGTAATCGCGCTCAATGCGGCGTCACCGCGGTACCGGCGTGGTGGACCACGCGGTCAAGCTGTCCGAACGACCGCCATGCCAAGCGCAGGAAGCTCCACGTCCACAATGCGGTGATCACTGCGACCCACGCGACGGCTAAGCTCCAACTGTAGGTCGGGCCAAGCGCGCCCGAGAGCGTCGTGACCAGCACCGCGCCGCCGCCGATCACCAACGCGGTAAACACCAAACTGGCGAGCAGGTTGACCGTGCCGCCATAACCGGCGACCAGCTTCGCGGCGTTGTCCTGCTGATAATCCGCGAGGTACGCGCCCAGGCCCAACGCGCATGCGCTGAGCCCCGCGGCCAGCGCCGTGATCGCGCCGAAGTGCGCCAGCGTGGTCGCCCACGGCAGCGCCAGCATCGCGCCAGAAAGGATGGTCAACCCGCCCGCCACCGGCAGGCCTAGGCCCAGCGCGACCACGAATTTCGCCGTCACCACGCGGCTGCGCGGCCACGGCGCTGCGGCCAGGATCCAAAGCCGCCGCCCCTCCAAACTGAGCAGCGGATAGACGAAGCGCCCGGTAAAGGTCGCCAGCGCCATCGCGATCGCGATCAGGTTCAAGAGCGCCACCGCCGGCCGCCAGGTCGGATCCAACAGAAAGGCGTGGCTCATGCGCGGCAGCATCAGCAGGTAAAACAGCAGCACGGCGACGAACAGCCCAAGCTGCAAAACCTGCGCCGGTTCGCGGAAGAACAGCCGCAAATCTTTGGCCGCCAGCAGTGCCACATCGGCCGGCAACAGCGGCGGCAGCCGCCACGGCTTCGAGCGCGTTTTGAGCGACCCGCTGGGCTCGCCGCGGCTCTGCAGTCGATCGCGTTCCTGCGCCAAACGCCGTGCGGCAATCATCTCGCCGACGATCGCCAGCGTCGCCGCCGTGGCCGCCAACAGCGCCGTCAGTCGCGCCCATTCGCTCCAGCGCGAGGCCAGCGCCGCACTGATCGCACCCTGCGCCCAACGCGGTGGCAGGTACGGATTTTGCGCAAACGCCAGGCGTCCGGCGACGTCCCCCGCCAACGTGCCGGGATCCAAATTGCGCCCCAATTGATGGGCGCCGATCGCAACCGCGGCCACCACCACCACGCCAGCGCCGACCAGGATCCAGGTCAGACGTCGTTGCAAAATCGGCAGCAAGCGCGCCAACAGCAGCGCGCCTAATGCGCCGGCCGCGACGCACACGCCGACGAAGCTGACGCCGCTGATGAGAGCCGCCGCCACGAAGCGCAGCGGCTGTTCCGCCTCGCGCGCCAGCACCGCGATCAACGGCAACGCCAGCACCGCCACGCCCCA
>JBBROQ010000289.1:0-2642 GCA_038229115.1 Planctomycetota bacterium
AAGGAACACGCACGCGCCTTGGGCGACGAAGCCAAACACGTTGACGAAGAACGCGCACGTTTGGAGCAGCAGCTTGATCGGCATCTGTTGGTGCTGCCGAATCCGTGCCTGCCGACGGTGCCGATTGGCAAGACCGCTGAGGACAATCGCGTGGTCGCCGAATGGGGCGCGAAGCCGGCGTTTGGCTTTACCGCGAAACCGCATTGGGAACTCGGGCCCAGTTTGGGCATCCTGGATTTCGACCGCGCGGCAAAACTGTCGGGCTCGGGCTTCGTGGTGTTGGTCGGCGCCGGGGCGCGCTTGGCCCGGGCATTGGTGTCGTGGTTTCTGGACGTGCACACCACGCGTCACGGCTACACCGAATTGGCGGTGCCGTTTTTGGTGTTGCCGGAAGTGATGCAGGGCACCGGCCAGCTGCCGAAGTTTGCCGATCAGTTGTACGCCTGCCGCGATGATCATTTGCTGCTGATCCCGACCGCCGAAGTGCCGGTGACCAATTTCCATCGCGACGAGATTCTCGACGCTGAGGCGCTGCCAAAGAAATATACTGCGCACACGCCGTGCTTTCGTCGTGAAGCCGGTGCCGCCGGCATCGGCACGCGCGGCATGACCCGCGTGCACCAGTTCGACAAAGTCGAAATCGTCTGGCTGACCGCGCCCGAACGTTCGGACGCCGATCTGCTGACGCTGCGCGGCCACGCCGAAACGTTGCTGCAAGAACTGGGCCTGCATTACCGCGTGTTGGAACTGTGCACCGGCGACACCGGGTTCAGCGCCGCGCACACCTACGACCTGGAAGTGTGGAGCGCCGGCACCAACAGTTGGCTGGAAGTTTCCAGCTGCTCGACCTTCGGCGATTTTCAGGCCCGTCGCGCCAACATCCGCGCCCGAGAAAAAACCGGCAAGCCAGCATTTGTACACACCCTCAACGGGTCCGGCTTGGCGCTGCCGCGCTGTCTGATCGCGGTTTTAGAAACCTATCAACAGGCCGACGGCAGCGTGATCGTGCCAGAAGTCCTGCGGCCGTATGTGGGCGGGATGGATCGAATCCGGCCGAGCTAATGCGGCTGCCAACGCGGCGTTTGCCAGACGTCGCGCGGCGGCTGGTCGATGGTGGGATTTCCCCGGCCGTCGGTACGGTTCCGAAGACCCGCGAAAGCGGCGAAAAGGTGGGTGCGATGCGCAACGTCGACGGTCAAACCCAGAACGCTGAATCAGTCGACGAAAGTCACACATGAGCGACCCGATCCTGCACGAATGCGGCGTCGCGATTGTGCGCTTGCGCAAGCCGCTGGCGTATTATCGGCAGACGTATGGCTCGCCGTTGTGGGGGCTGAAAAAGCTGTATTTGCTGATGGAAAAACAGCGAAATCGCGGCCAGGACGGCGCTGGCATCGGCACGCTGAAACTGAATGCGCCGCATGGCGCGCCGTACTTTCATCGCCTGCGCGAAGCCGGCCCAAGTTGCCTGGACAAACTGTGGAAGCAGGTGCACGACGACCTGCATCAGGTCACGCGCGACTACCGCATCACCAGCTCGGACGAGCTCGCGCTCAAACGCAATTATCCATGGTTGGGCGAAGTGTATCTGGGCCATCTGCGCTACGGCACGCATGGCGGCAATTCGATCGACAACTGCCATCCGTATGTGCGCGCCAGTAATTGGCCCAGCCGCTATTTGAGCATTGCTGGCAATTTCAATCTGACCAACACGCCGGAACTGTTCGGCATGTTGGTAGGCATGGGCCAGCATCCGCTGGGCTCGGCCGATACCTCGACGGTGATGGAAAAAATCGGGCATTTCCTCGAAGTCGCGAATGAGGCCTTGGTGCGGCAGTGGTCGCCGAAAGAACACGGGCCGGACCTCGCCCGACGCTTGGCTGATGAATTGGATCTGGCGCGGGTGCTGCGCAAGGCCGCGCGCAGTTGGGACGGCGGCTATTTCATGTGCGGCTTAGTCGGCCACGGCGCGTCATTCGCGCTGCGCGATCCCAACGGCATCCGTCCGGGGTTCTGGTATCAGGACGATGAAGTGGTGGCGGTCGCCAGCGAGCGCACCGCTTTGGTGACGTGCTTCAATCTGCGTCCGGAACAGGTGCAGGAAGTCACGCCCGGCCATGCGCTTATTATCGATCATCATGCGCAGGTCAGCATGGTCGAAATCGTGCCGCCGGGCGAACGCCGTTCGTGCACCTTCGAACGCATTTATTTCAGCCGCGGCAATGACGCTGATATTTATCGCGAGCGCAAAGCCCTGGGACGTGAACTGGTGCCGGCGACGTTGAAAGCGATCGACCACGACCTGGAACATACCGTCATTAGCTTCATTCCGAATACCGCGGAAAGCGCGTATTACGGGCTGTTGGAAGGACTCGAAGCGCATCTCGCCGATTGGAAAGAACGCGAGATTTTGCATCACCAAGCCGGCGGGACGCTGACCCCGGAAACGTTACGGCAGATTTTGTCGGTGCGTCCATGGCAGGAAAAGGCGGCGCTCAAGGACGCGAAGCTGCGCACTTTCATCAGCGGTGAAGACGACCGCGGCGAACTGGTCAGCCACGCCTATGACGTGACCCGCGGCATCCTGCGTCCGGGGCTCGACAATTTGGTGGTGATCGACGATTCGATCGTGCGCGGCACCA
>JBBROQ010000290.1:0-2633 GCA_038229115.1 Planctomycetota bacterium
GCGGCTTTGGGACGTGCGCACGGGGACAGAAATCCGCCGTTACAGCGGACACACCGACAATGTCGAGGATGTGGCCTATTCGCCCGACGGCAAACGGGTGCTGACAGGCAGCAGTGATGGCACGGCACGACTGTGGGATCTCCAGACGGGCGCTTTGCTGGGCAGCTTCGCCGCTCATAACAATGCCGTCAGCGCCGTGGCCGAACGGAAGCCGCTCACCTTGGCGCAGACGCAGCCGGAGTGGGTGCCGCGGGCGCAGGTTCAGATGCCGGCGTGGGCGTGGGCGTGGGCGCCGCGCCCGGTTCAACCGCTGGCTTCGTAGCTGCAACCACCGGCACCACTGCCGCAGTTGCCGGCGTCACCTGGTGTCGTTTCAGGTTCCAATACTGGACCTTCGCCAATTCCCCCAGCGATTCGGCGCCGCCTTTTTCCGCACTATTGAGTACCGGTTCCAGTTTAGCTAAAGCGTCGTCAAGCTTGCCTTGCGCTTCCAGCACGCGCGCGCTGCCAAGCGTGGCCGTGAGTTGATACACCCGATTCTTGGTGCCGGCCGCGCGTTCGACCTGCGCGAAGACGGCTTCGGCGGCGGCCAAGTCGCCGGATTGTTCCTGCGCCGCTGCCAGGGACAGCTGCGCGACAAACGGCAGGTCGCTGGCGTTAGACTGGCTGGACGCCTGCTTCGCAAATTCCACTGCCTGTTTGGCGACGGTCATGGCTTCGGCGGTCTGGTTGTGGTTGAGGTGGTCTTGCACCACTTCGACTGCGGCATGAGCGCGGAACTCGGGTGTGGCGGTGGCGTCGACGACGATTGCCTGATACGCGCTGATGCGCTTGGCCGGGTCACGTTCGTCGCGCGCGGCCAGGAAGGCCTGCGCCGAACTGGCGGCGGGGCTGCGTTGTAGCAGCACATGCACCACTACCGCGATCAGAATCACGACGATCAACGCCAGCGCGTACAGCGGCCAACGGCGCTTAAGCTGCTGCGAAAAAGTATCGAGGCGATCATAGATCGGATCGGAGTAACTGGATGAAGGGCCAAGGTCTGGGGTCTGCGCCATGCGAATTCCGTGCGGTTATTTGCTGCTGCCTGCTTCGGCCGCAGCCGAGGCCGACCGCAGGCGAAGACGGATGGTCGTGCCATCGTTGAAGCGTCCAGCGCTAATCAGCAGCAGTTCTGCCTGTTTGCGCCAGCGTTGGCTGAGTGGTTCGTAGGCGTTTGGCGGTTCAAGCACCCAGCCGCATGCCATTAGATCGCGTGCGAAACGCGCCAGCGGTTGCTCGGGCGTTTCGTCGGTGCCAGGTCGGGTCTGATAAGCGACCTGAAGCTGCCGCATGCTGCCGCCGGCATAACTGACCGCGAGCTGCGGTTCGGGTGCGAGCGCATAGCCCGCAATCGCCAACAGCGGAATGTCAGGGAATTGATCCGGACGATAGGCGGCTGGACGGGTGACCGTCGGGCGTGGCGGTTCGGTGCGATCGGCGCATCCAGTAAACAGCAGCGCCAGTGCGATGATGAACAACCAGCATCCGCCAAGCACCGGACGTCGCCCGAAACGTAAACCGCTCACGAAGCTCGATACGTCAAAGTGACGCCAGCGATGGTGATCAAATCGCCTGCGCGCAGGTCATGCTCGGCAACCTTAACGCCATTTACTTTGACCGTGCGCCAGCCGCCGCCGGACACCAAGCGATGGGTGGGGCCGTTCTTTACCAATTTGGCCTGAATCGGTTTGACCAAGAAGCCTTTCACCGGGATGTCGGCACCGGCCGAACCGATGACGGTTTCGGCCTTCATCAGCGGCACCACCACGTCACGGCCGCCCTGTTGCAGCGCGATGCCCATACGCTTTTCACCGGCGCCCTGCGCTGCCATCGCCTTCGCCAGCGCGGCCTGATCGACGAACATGGTCATCTCGCCGCCCATGCCGGTGGCACCGCGTTTGCTGCCCGCGGGCTGCGCATAACCGAAGGCGTCGTACACCAAACTGTGTTTGCCCAACACGATGCGGTCCTGATTTTTCAGCGTGTGTCGATTGACCTTCGAACCGTTGATGAAGGTGCCATTGTTCGAACCGCCATCGACCAGAGCCCAGTCTTCGCCGTCTTTGACGATCGTGCAGTGATGCCGCGATACGCCGAGATTGTCCACCACGATGTCGCAATCCATCGCCCGGCCGATCTTCATTTCGGCCTTTTCCAGCGAGTGCTCGGATTCGACATTGGCGCCGAACATCACGGTTATTTTGGGCATGCTGCGTCTCCGGGGCCGACCTTATGACACCTGCACAGCCGTCAATCCGACCACGAATCGACCACGCCTGTGAATCCTCCGCGGCCGGCTTGTGTCGGCGCGGTTGGTGCAACGATGCGCCGATGCTTACCGATCAGCCGTCTACTTCCTTTCACCATTCTGACGGCGCTAACGGTAACATCCCCACGCATCAAATTGCGGTGCAATTGACCGGCCCTGATCAGCTCACGCTCAATGGTGCGAAGGCGGTACCGATGCCAGGGCCTACCCAGATCCTGGGCCGGGTCGAATGCGTCGGTCTGTGCTTCAGCGACATGAAGTTGCTGCATCAGTTCAGCCAGCATCCGCGTAAAACCCCGGTGCTCGCGCATCTGCGCGATGA
>JBBROQ010000291.1:0-2611 GCA_038229115.1 Planctomycetota bacterium
AGTTGTCGGCGATCGGCACCACGCTGCCCAGCCAGCGTTGCACCAGTGCCGGGAACAGCCGCACCGCTTCCGAAAACGAGCAGAAAATCACCCCGGCGTCGTACAGTTTGCCTTGATGCGTGGTCGCGATCGATTGCGAATCGAACACCGCGTCGACCGCGACATTCGCCAGGACTTTTTGCTCATTCAGCGGGATGCCCAGCTTACGAAAAGTCTCGATGATTTCCGGATCGACCTCGTCCAATGAATTGTACGTCGGCTGCTTTGGCTCGGCCTTGGCCTTCGGCGCCGAGAAATACTGGATCGCCTGATAGTCGATTGCCGGGTAATCGACCTGCGCCCAATCCGGTTCGGCCATGGCCTGAAAAATCGCGAACGCCTTCAAGCGGAAGGCGAGCAGGAACGCAGGTTCGTTGCGCGCGGCGCTGATCGCGCGCACCACGGATTCGCTTAGACCGCGGCCGAGAGTCACGGCTTCGACCGCGGTGGTGAAACCGTATTTGTACGCGTCGCGGTCGGCTGCTTCCAATGCGTTGGCCATGATGTTTCCGTTCTTGTTCAGATGGCAGCGAGTTCGACCGCTAACTGCGGATGCAGCTGCGCACGCAGCGCGTCTTCGATGAACCGCGCCAAGGTTGGCGCACTGGCAGCAGACGCACCGGGCAGCGCCAGCACCACGCGGAAATCATCATGCAGGCCATCAATGCGCGCGCTGACGCCATCGGCCTGCCGGGCGCGCAGCGTCGCGCCGACAATCGCGTCGACCGTGGCGACTTTGTCCAACAGCTTGCGCGGCAGCCAGGCGCGATCGGCGTCGGTCCAATCTTGCTGACGTTTGCGCTGGTACGCATCGGCCTCGGCTGGTTTGGGTAGCAGCGCGAGCGCCGGCACCTCGGCCAGCGCTAAGCGTTGCAGCTCGTCGATGAAGGCCGCGATCTCAAGCAATGGCTCGGCAAAAGCAGGCGTCAGCGGATCGTCGCGCAGTAACGCTTCGAGCTGTTCGGTGCGCACCATGCACGCGTCGGAAATCGTGCGCCCGCGCACGGTTTCCGTGAACACATCGCCCAATGCGTGGCTGGCTAACGTGCCGAAGGCGAGGAAGCGCGAGTCCTCAATCACCTGCGTCGACACGTCAACCAACCAATAAATCCGGCACTGGCCGGCGCGGTCGGCGACCGTCAGCAGGCCCAACTGTCGACGCGCGGCGTCCAACGGCTGAAACGCGCCGCGAGTGCGCGGTTTTTTCACCCGCGCGGTGGCGGCAGCAGACATCGACAGGGTGGCGACAGGCATGGGCGCATGGTGGCCGCGCGGTAGATGCTGCAATCGCGGGTGGCGGCGGATTCTTCGCTCATTACCGTGCCGCGCGCATGCATGTCCTGGTTACCGGCGCTGCCGGCTTCATCGGTTATCACGTTGCGCAGCGACTGCTGGCGCGCGGCGACACGGTGGTCGGCCTGGATAACCTCAACGGCTATTACGATCCGGTGCTGAAACAGGCGCGCTTGGCGCTACTCACGCCGCATCAGGGCTTCCGCTTCACCGGGATGGATCTGGTCGACCGCGGTGGTTTAGAGCGCTTGTTCGCGGCCGAGCGTTTCACCGGCGTCGTGCATTTGGCCGCGCAAGCCGGCGTCCGCCACAGTTTGACGCACCCGCACGCGTACGTCGACGCCAACGTCACCGGGTTCCTGAACGTGCTCGAACCAGCGCGACAGGCCCACACCGCGCACTTTGTATTCGCCAGCTCAAGTTCGGTGTACGGCCTAAACACGACCATGCCGTTCAGTACCCATCAGGGCGTCAACCATCCGGTGAGTCTGTATGCAGCGACCAAACGCGCGAACGAACTGATGGCGCACAGTTATAGCCATCTGTACGGCCTGCCGACCACCGGTTTGCGCTTTTTCACCGTTTACGGCCCGTGGGGCCGGCCCGACATGGCGCTGTTCCAGTTCACCCGCGCGATCATAGCTGGCCTGCCCATCGACGTGTACAATCACGGCAAAATGCAGCGCGATTTCACCTATATCGACGACATCGCTGAAGGTGTGGTGCGGGTCTTAGATCGTCCGGCTACTGCTGATGCCTGTTGGTCGCCAACCAAGCCCGACCCGGCCAGCAGCTCGGCGCCGTTCCGACTGTACAACATCGGCAATCATCAACCGGTCGAGCTGCTGGACTTCATCCGCGCCATCGAAGCGGCACTCGGCAAAAAGGCCGCGTTGAACTTCCTACCGCTGCAACCCGGCGATGTGCAGGCGACGTCTGCCGATGTCGACGATCTGGCCAGCGATGTCGGCTTTGCACCACGCACACCGGTCGCCGAAGGCGTAGCGAAATTCGTCGATTGGTACCGCACGTATTACTGAAAAGACTGGGATTTATAGGGAGCAACGGAGGACCAGAGACGACGCCTGCGGCTGCTGACCTTCGCCTCGGTTCCTCCGTACCTCCATGTCAGCCAATCCATATTAGCCAATCCATGTCAGCCTGCTCGAGCGCTCAGCCCTTCGCCGCCTCGCCCAGGGCGCCGCTGTTTAGCAGCCCGCGGAAATACGCGATGGTCCGTTCCAGGCCCTGACGAAGAGCGATCTTCGGTTCCCAGCCC
>JBBROQ010000292.1:0-2559 GCA_038229115.1 Planctomycetota bacterium
CTCCTGGTGCGGCCGCGGGCGCTACGGGCAAGCGGCCGAACAAGGTTAGTGAGTACGGCGTACGTCTGCGTGAAAAGCAGAAGCTGCGTTTCCACTACGGCCTTACCGAACGTGCGCTGCGCCTAGTTTTCAGCCACGCCTACCGCATGCCCGGCGACACCGGTCGCAACATGCTATCGCTGCTGGAATCGCGCTTGGACAACTTGGTCTGGCGCTCGGGCCTGACCCGTACCATCCCGGCCGCGCGTCAGCTCATCACCCACGGCCACATCAATCTCAACGGTCGTCGCGCCTCTAGCCCCGGCCAGACGCTCAAGCCCGGCCAAGTGTTCCTGGTCCGCGAAGGCTCACGCAATCGCGAAGACCTTCGCGTCTCGGCCAACGGGCCGGTGCTTGAGCGCCCCACTGGCCTCAACGTCGACCTCGACACCCTGACCGTCACCGTCGCTGCCCTCCCCGGCCCCGAACAAGTGCCGTTCCCGCTCGATCTGCAGAAGGTCATCGAATACTTCTCGAAGTAACGAGACGTCGCATCACGAGCGCCCACACGCCGGGCCGGAGCTTTGCTCCGGCCCGGCGTTATTTGATCGCGGTGCACGCCGCCTGACGCCCAGCCGTGACGCGTGAACATGGCATTTAGATAGGCGCTGCGAATCCGGGTGAGATGCGCAAGCCGCCGGGATCCTCCCCTCAAAAAAATCAGAAACGAATTCTGGATCCGCCAATACCGACATGGCAAAGCGGCTTCACCGCTGTTTCGTCATTTTCATTCTGCAACCGCTGAAATACCACTAAACATACCAGCGCCAGAAATCAGCACCGACGGCCGACCGATTTTCGCATACCAATACACACATCGCAGTTCGATATCTCCCCAATCCCATTTTGCTCTCGGCTTCACGAATTCAGGATTCGGATTCCACCTCATCCCAAGCGGCGGAAAAAACTGGGCGCGGCGGGTCCAAGGCAGCTTTCCCAACATCTTCAACTTTGTTTGGACCAAGTTTCGGCCCTATGTTGACTTACTTGAAACAACCATGCGCTGGTCAAGACCATACACGACCATGATTTCAAAGATGCTGAGCCGTGTTCTGGAGCAACTCTTCGGCTGAACTGCCATCGCAGTAACATTTCACGGCTTGGGCGGCCCCGTCGAGAATTCAGCAGGAATAAAGCCTGTAAGGTTTCGCCCCGGACCCCGAATATAAGGGTACGCCATGCCAGAACCCAAGCGATGCGATGATCAGCTGACCGGCCTCTGGCTGCATGCCCATCCGGCGTTGATGGCCTTTTTATGCAGTGCAGTTCGGGACCGCACGTTGGCCGATGACATTGCGCAGGAGGTCGCGCTCGCTGTCACCCGACAGTTTGCCCTCTTTGACCGAAGCCGGCCATTCATCGGCTGGGTCCTGGGCATCGCGCAGAACAAAGTCATCGATCATTTCCGCAGTTCCGGAACAGCACGGCGCGTCATCGCCAGCCCTGACCTGCTCAAGCAGATCGCCATCACCACCATTGAGATTGGCGATGAATTGGCCCGTCGTCGCGATGCCCTCAGTGCCTGCATGGGCAGCATGGCAGGTCGCAACTGGCAGGCCTTGACGCTGCGTTACCACGAAGACCTGCCTGGCCATGCGATCGCCAAGCGCATGGATATCTCGGTGGAACATGTCTGGACCATGCTGTCCAGAGCACGCACTGCGCTCAAACACTGCATCGAAAAGCGCCTGCACGGCGATCCGGTATGAGCGACAACGACGAAGCGCAAATCCGCGCGTGGATCAATGGCGATGGCGATGACGACGACGGTGCGCGCACGATTGAGCGACTCCGCACCGACCCCGATTTCAGACGCGCCCTGCTCAGCGAGGCTTGGTTTGAGGACGCTATGGTCCGGGAAATTATGGCCCGCGCACTGCGCGAGACCCTGCCCGCGGGCCGCGCGCCCGCCGACCTCGGTTGGTGGCGCCGCCACGCGCTGAAGGCGGCAATATTCATGGTCGGCATCTGCCTGCTAACGTATCTGACAACCCAACACCCAGCACCAACCGTGACCCTCGGGTCGATATCGGACGTGTTGGCAACGGTGCATATCCTTGAAGGCGATGCAGATATCCATCGTTATGCAGCGGCGAACAACCGCAGCGAACCGATCTCGGGAACGGCAGACCTGCATGCTGGCGATGCCGTGACCACCCGCGCCGGCAGCAGGGCGACCTACCGCCTGCCCAATGATGCGGCCATCATGGAACTGTCGCCGCTCACTACCCTACGGTTAGATTCGGCGGGCGATCCTGGCCGCCTCGAACTGACGGTGGGATCGTTAACCGCAAACGTCACACCTCGTCCGATAGGGATTCCCCTGCGCTTCAGCACGCCGCACGCAGAGGCCACGGTGCTAGGAACACAATTGAAGCTCAGTGTCGATGCCGAGACAACTCGCCTTGCGGTGATTCATGGCCGCGTTGCGCTCGCCAATCACAGCGCCGTATCGATCAAGGTTGGCAGCGGTGAATCGGCACAGGTTCACGGTGATCACATGATCCGCGAACAAACAGC
>JBBROQ010000293.1:0-2541 GCA_038229115.1 Planctomycetota bacterium
CTGACCGTCACCGGAGGCTGTGTAGGAACGCCGGCCAGCGTCCCGAGTAAGGATTGACGCTCGGCGCCGTCCGGGGTACGGACTTCATCCGCATGACCCGCTTTTTCATTATGCACAGTTGGGGCATGCTTCGCCGCACGGTGCAGGTGGCGCTGGTCGCGATGCTGATCGTCAGCGTGTTGCTGCGCGGAATGGTGGGCTTCGACGATTGTGGTGAACCTGGCTGTGCGCGGGTCGTAGTTGCGGGCCAAGCGGTGCTGCCAGACGCAGCCACGGCTGTCGTCCAGTCAGCAGACGCGGTGGAACTATCCAACCACCATGATGGTCCGAACCATGACGCTGGCGCACCGTGTCTTGGCTGTCCGTGCGCTTGTCATTACGCCGATCTGCCGGCGGCGATCCGCGTTTTAGCGGTGCTCAATGCGATCACGTATTTGCCGCGGCCGGTGGCATTGATGGCCCCGCCGGCACCGATCCTCGACTTCGACCCGCCGCCGATCATTCGCGGCTGACCGTACGTCCGGCGCGTCGCGCCGGGCGGTGGTTTTTCGTCGGCTGCGCCTTTTTTCCAGGCGCGGTTCGATGTCACCTCGGTTCGAGGCTTTCATTCATGTCCCAGCATTTTTTCCGCGTCCTGGCGTATGCCGGGGCGTTGGCGGCCGCTAGCTGCACCACGGCGCCAGTGCGCTCTGCGCCCGCGGTTGGCGTGGTGTCGACAACCGTTGCACCCGGTCCCGCGCCATCCGCATCTGTGACCGCCGCGTCGCCACTGCCGAGTCTTGCTCCGGGGGCGACCGTTACCGTGGCGCAGGTGGTCGCGCTGGCGCTGGCCAATGGCCCGCAGGTGGCGTCGGCAGCGGCCGCGCGCGCTGTGGCAGCGGCCGAGGTCGACGGCACGCGGGCATGGGCCAATCCGGAAGTGGACCTGCGCGCCGGCCGCGCCCGTTATCGCGACGGCAGCGGCCGGGTGTCGGTCGGCGGTATCGAGCTGCGCCAGCCGGTCACGCTGCCGGGCAAACGCGGTGCGCGCATCGACGCGGCGTTGGCCGAGCAGCAGGTGGTCGCGCGGCAGCTCGAGCTTGAGCGGGTCGAGGTCGAGGTGCAGGTGCGCGCCGCGGCGCTGCGGCTGGCGGTGGCCGATGCGACCGCGACCCAAGCGCAGCAGACGTTGGGGTTGGCGCAGCAACTGACCGCCGCGGTCGCGCGCCGCGTGCAGGCGCAAGAGGCCACCCCGGCCGACCTGGGGCGCGCACGTTTGGATGAACTGACCGCGCAATTGGCCGCCGACGCTGCACTGCGCACCATCGACGCGGCGCGGCGCGAGCTGCGCAGTTGGTGCGGCGACGCATTGCCAACGACCTTCACCCTGATGGACGTGTGGCCTGAGCTGCCTGCGGTCCTGACGCCGCCCGCAGCACTGGCGCCGCTCGCGGCCGGGGCGCAGGCAGAAATCGCCGGCGGTCCGCGCGCTGCATTGCGCGCGGCTGAACGCGCGGCCGGCAACGCAGCGCTGGAACGGGAACGCCGCGCTTGGCAGCCGGAACTCAGCGCCGGCGTGACCGCCGATCGCGCGAGCGACACCAACGATGTGGGCGTGGTGGTCGGGATCGAATTGCCGCTGTGGAACCGCAATGCCGCCGGCATCGCCGGGGCCGAAGCCGCGCGCGCCGGCATCATGGCCCGCGCGCAAACCCAGCGTCTGGCCGAGGCGCGCGCGGCGGCCAGTGCATGGCAGGCGTATGAGAGCGCACGCCTGACCGCAGTCGCATTGGCCACCCAGGCGCTGCCTGCGGCCAGTACCGCGCTGGAGGTGCGCCTGCGCGCCTACGCCGTCGGTGAGGCCAGCGTGATTGAGGTCATCGACGCCCGCCGTACCGCCACCGCGATTGCGGTCGAACTGCTGAGTGCGCGCGCGGACGCGGCGCGCGCGGAGCTCGACTTGCGCAGTGTCCTGGGCGTCGCGCCGGCACCCGGCGCAGCATCAACTACCATTCCTACGCCTTCCGGAGTTCAGCCATGAAGCCTGTCCTGATCCTGATCCTGATCCTGATCCTGATCCCGTTGTTGTTGGCCATAGCATCGGCATTGCCGCTAAGCGCGGCCGAAACCACGCATGATGACCACGCAGATCACGCCCCAGCCGCCGCCGAACCCCAGCCGACTGGCGACGGCAAAGCCGAAGCACCGGCCGAGCACGCCGAGCACGCCGACCAAGTGACGCTGGCCGCGACGGTCGCCACCGCCTTCGGCATCGTCAGCGAGCCGGCCAGCGCGCGGGTGCTCAGTGACCTGATTCTGGCCCCCGGTTGGATCACTTACGATCCTGCCGGACAGGCGCAGATCGCTGCGCCGGCGGCCGGGCGCGTTAGCAAAATCACGGTGCAATCTGGCGCGACGGTCGCTGCCGGTGACGCCCTGATCGAGCTGCTGTGTCCGGCGTTTGTCAGCGCGCAAAGCGAGTTCCTGATCAAGCGCGCGGCGGCGCAGGCGGCGGCGTTTCAGCGCGACACCGCCGCGGCGATCCTGGCCCGTGGTCAGCAG
>JBBROQ010000294.1:0-2539 GCA_038229115.1 Planctomycetota bacterium
CCGACGCCTTTGCCGTCCGCGCCGACTTTGGCGCTCTTTTTGGCGTTGGGGCCCTGCTTATACCGCATCGGTTCGACTTCGGCTTCAAGATCGCGCCGGGTTTCTTGGAGTGGCTTCAGTTGTTCGCGCAGCGCCTTCGCGTCGGCCGGCGTGGCCGCGTTTGCGCGTTTGTTCAGGTCATCAATCTGGGTGCGCAGCGCTTTCAGCTCGGTGCGTTTATCGGCCAGATCCTCCGCCACTTTCAATAACTCGGCCGCGGACTTGTCGTAGTTGTCGTCGTAGAGCTGAAACAAACCTTCAGCGGTCGCGCCGGTGCGCGTGTCCACATCCGGCACCGTCAGCGTCAGCACCGAATCCCACAGCTGCTCGGCCGTTAACCGCCGCAGGCGCGGGCCGGGAAATCCAGTGGGTTCGCCCATGGCCGGTTCGCTGGTCATGGCGATACGTTGATACGCGTTCGAAAGCACCACGACGCGTTGGAACGCGCGCAGATCATATTTCACGCTGATCATCAACCGGGTCAGGAACTCCATCAGCGCCGGGTTCGCGGCGACGGTGTCGTCCTTTAGTTGATCGACCGGTTCGATCAGGCCGACGCCCATCAGTTTCTTCCACATCCGATTGGCGATCACGGTGGTGAAGCGCGGGTTCTCGGGCGAGGTCAGCCACGCCGCATAACTGAAGCGCGGATTGGCCCCGGCCGCCACGGTCGGCGATTCGCCGAACAACGTATGCGCGCCGATTTTCTGCCCCGGTTTCGCATCCTGATATTGGTAATCGGCGGGCAGCGGAATCATCACGCTCTGTTTGTCGGTGACCTCAAGACGCACGCTTTCGCCCAACTGACGCAGCGCATTGCGCACTTCCGGCGGCGCATCCTTCACGCTGCGCATCACCTCACGTTCTTCTTTATCGCGAGGCTCGCCGCGCTTGGCTTCGGTGCCGTTGGTGAACGCGGCCATGGCGAAATAATCGTGCCGCGTCCATTTGTCGTACGGATGGTTGTGGCATTGAGCGCAGCCAATGCTGGTGCCTAAAAATGCCTGCGCGGTGGTCGATAAATTGTCCAGCGCCATGCCCGCATCGCGCACATAGAACCCGGTCGCGCCGTTGCCGCGCGCCAGGGCCGCGCCGCTGGCCGACAGCATTTCGCGCACCATCGCGTCATAGGCTTTGTTGGCGCGCAGACTGTCTTTGATCCAGTCCAAATACGCCTGACCTGGATAGCGGTCTTGCAAGCGCGTCTGCGCGCGCAGCAAATCCGCCCACCACGTAAATTGATGGCTGTTCCAGCCCGCGGACCCGATCAGGCGATCGACCATTTTCGCGCGCCGATCCGCAGCGGGGTCACTCAGGAACGCGGTCGCTTCGTCGATGGTCGGGATGCGTCCAATCAGATCGAGAAACACCCGGCGCAGGAACTGCTCGTCCGTGAGCGCGGCGTCCGGTCGCAGTTTGCGCGCGGTCAGATCCGCATCGACCAGCGCCGTGATGGTGGCGCTGGCCTTGGTCAGTTCATCAGCGGTCAGCGCAACTGGCGCCGCGACGGTCGCATCAGTGCGCGCCGCGATGCTGGCCGCCGGCGCGGTGGTTACGGACGGAGCCAAGGCGCTTGGCGAGGTCATCGGCCACGCCGCCAGCAGGCCAGCCGCCGCCACGGGAATCCCCAACCACGTTAGAATCAGTCGCATTACTTCGTCTCCATCTGGTCTGCACCGCGCAGCCAAGCTGATATCTACCCGCACGATCGCCCGAAGTTGCGCAGCGAATACCGGCAGCCGGCGGGTTGGTTCGGACGCGCGTCATGTCAGCGCTCTGCAGTTGTCCGCATTCGCCGTGGCGCCGATCATCTGTCATGCCGTCGCCTTCATCCTCTTCGTGGCGCGCGTATCTGCTGCTCTGCGCAGACGGCAGTGTGTACGCGGGCGTCAGCAACGACGTCGCGCGTCGCGTCAGTGCGCACAACGCTGGCACTGGCGCGCGCTATACGCGGGCGCGGCGGCCGGTCGCGTTGGCTTGGCGCTCGCCAGCGTTGGCGAAATCGGCGGCGCATCGGTTAGAAGCACGGCTGAAAAAACTAACGCGCGCGGAAAAGCTGCTGTTGTGCGACGCGATATCGTCACCACGCCGCCGGCTGGTGCGGGCGCTGCTGTTCGATCTACGGACCTCAGCGCGGGATTTTCAGCGCATCGCCTCATCCGCGGTCAAGGTCGGCACGCAGGTCTACCTATGAACCAATCCGTCTGGATCTCGCATCTTGGTGTCGCCGAACCCGGCCCGGCAATCAGCCAGGAACGCGCGGTGGCCTGGATGAGCGAACGCCTGCATCCACAGGCTGATCGCGAACGCTTTCTCAAATTTGCCGAGCGCTCAGAAATCGGTTTCCGCTACAGCGTATTGGACATTTTCGGCGATGAGGGCGAACGCTTTTTCCCACGTGGTGGCATCGGCGCCGTCGACATCGGTGAGCGCAACAAAGCGTTCGAGCGCCTCGCGCCGCCGCTGGCCGAGGCCGCCGTGCGCGCCGCTGGGATTGAAG
>JBBROQ010000295.1:0-2491 GCA_038229115.1 Planctomycetota bacterium
GCCTCCTGCTTGAATTCCTTCGTGTGCTTACGCCGCCGCTGCTTCGCAGGGCGTGATGTTGGCGTGGTGGTGGTCATGGTTGCCGATCCTAACAGCGGTTTCCCGCTTATCTGGGCGTCCGGAAAACCGGGGGAGGATCAGGTTCGGAACCGCAGAGGCTGAGGGCTGCATCAAGCAGAGTGGAGGATGCGGGTTGGCCGGTAGCCCGGTGGTAGCCCACGAAAAATTGGCATTTTATTTCGACTCTGCCCGAGAGTCATAAAAACGAAAAAACCCCGGTTTTCACCGAGGTTTTTGTCTGGTACTCCCACGGGGATTCGAACCCCGGTTCGCGGACTGAGAATCCGCTGTCCTAGGCCTCTAGACGATGGGAGCCGGTGTTTTGTGAGGCGCGGGGATCATGGATCGCAGAAGGGATTGTCAATCCTGCCGAATGGTGCAATCCGCGGGATTTTCCGGGGTGGCGTGGTCATCGGCAGACGCGACGGCATCGTCATCAGGCAGCGTGGTGGCATTGCGATTGAGCGCTCGGCGCAGCAGCGGCGTGAGTGCGCGGGCGGTTTCGCGTTCGTCGCAGATGACGTGCTGAACGCCGGCCAGATGTAGGCCTTCAACCTGTGACTCGAAAGGCGCGCGGGCGAGGACGATCAGCGCCGGGTCCAGGCCGCGCAGGCGGCGCGCGACCGCGGCCGAGGCGTCGGCGATCGGGAAGGTCAGGACGACCAGCGCCGGACGATGGCCGAGCGCGGGTAGCCAGTCGTCCATATCTTCGATGCGGCCTTGATGGCAGCGCACGCCGTCGACCTCGCGCCAAGTTTTCAGCAGGTGCGGATTGCGGTCGACCAACAGCAGCGGATGGCCCAGGTCGCGCAGCGTGTCGACCACGGTGTTGCCGACCGGGCCCAAGCCCGCGACCACCACCGTGCGGCCGCGATCGCGGATGCTGTCCAGACGGCTGCGCGGCAGGAATGGCGTGGCCGCGCGCACTAAAATCGGCATGGCCAGGAAGCTCAAAAAGGTGATCGCGACCACGAGGCGATAGAGCTTCTGTAATTCCGGATCGGCGCTGCCGCCAAACACGGCCAGGGCCAAGACAAAGCTGAATTCACCGATATTTCCCAGCAAAATGCCGCATCCGATACTGGAGCGCAGGTTGAGTCCAGCTAGGCGCAGCGCGATCGCGGCGATCATTGCTTTGAACACCACGCTGACCAACAGACCGACCATGACCGTGGCCAAGTGATCCCACACAAACCGTGGATCGAAGAACACGCCGGTGGCGACGAAAAAGAAAATCGCGGTGAGACCTTGCAGCGGTCGCACTGCGGCTTCCACCGTGCGCGCCTGATCACCGGCACCGAACGCGAGGCCGGCGCAGAACGCGCCCAGCGCTGATCCGAGTCCGCACGCGTGGGTCGCCGCGGCCGCGCCCAGGGCGACGATCACCGCGAATGCGACTTCCAATTCGGGCAAGCTGGCGGCGCGGATGCGCGTGAGCAGCGCGCTGGCCAGCGCTCGGCGGAGAGCATATGTGACCACCGCGGCGCCGACCAAACCGACACTCATCAGCCACAACGGCGGCCGTTCACCCAACGGCAGCAGGAATGACAACAGCACCAACAACGGCCCCAAACACACGTCCTGCATCAAGGTCACCGCCAGCGAGATCTGACCTTCCTCGCGATTACGCAGGCGGCGTTCATCCAGTGCACGCAGCAGCAACAAACTCGACGACATCGCCAAACACGCGCCCAATCCCAGGCCATATGAGAACGTAAGGCCCAGCGCCAAACCCAGCGCGCCCGTGACCAACATGGTCAGCCCGACCTGCACCACGGTCGCCAGCGCGATCACGCGCCCGCGTTTACGCAAACCGCCCACATCCATGTCTAAACCCAGGGTGAACAGCAGCAAACTTGCGCCGACGTCCGCCAACGGGCGCAACTCGTCGGCTTTGATCCAGCCCAAAATGCCCGGCCCGGCGATCGCGCCGGTGAGCAAATACGCGACCAAGGTGCTGATGCCCAGACGCTGAAATAGCAGTGCCACCGGCAGGCCCAGGGCCAACAGCAACAGCAGCATGTTCACGTCGCTGCTCATGTTGAGCCCGTGTAAGCGCGCGCGTGGAAGGCACCAGCCTGGACCCTTTCTCGCCAGAGCCTGGACAGGCTGGCGCGCGCACGTCGGATCGCGCACATGGTTGAAACCGCGGCGCCGACGTTGCTGGAACTGGTGCACAAAAGCGGCGCGTGGCTGCAAAGTCGCGGCATCGGCAATGGTCGCCGCGAAGCCGAATGGATCTTTGCCGAGGCCTTGAGCTTGACCCGCATCGAACTTTACACGCGCTTCGACATGCCGTTGGACGCTGATGAAGTCACGCGTTTGCGCGCGTTGGTGCAGCGCCGCGGCCGGCGTGAACCACTGGCGTATGTGTTGGGCACGCAGGATTTCGCCGGGGTAAAACTGCACATCGGCCCGGGCGTATTGGTCC
>JBBROQ010000296.1:0-2477 GCA_038229115.1 Planctomycetota bacterium
AATGCCATCGCCAAAGACCGCCAACCCGTACGACGACCAGGGCGCGGTCGCAAACGACAATGCCTCTCTCAATTCGGGCGTTGGCGGTTTAAGAAATCCGCGGCGAAAGCGGCGTGAAATTGCTTAAGGAAACGGCGTTGCGTACTGGCCGAGTCTAGTTCGGATCGACGTGGTTTCGCCATGGCTGTGCTGCGCGCGGGATGGACAAAATGCGCGTAGGCAAATCTCGGCGAATTGTTCAGGTGCGTCCGGCCAGCGCCGCGTCGCGGAACTGCGTTGGTGGCAGGCCGTCGATGCGCCGAAAAACACGGCTAAAATGATAAGGATCGTCAAAGCCGCAGCGTCCGGCGATATCCTTGATCGTCAGTTGTGGCTCGGTCAACAACGCTCGGGCAGCATCGACGCGCACTCGGCGCAAATAGTCCATCGGGGCATACCCCGACCAGGCGGTGAATAGCCGTGCCAATCGGCTGTAACTGAGTTCGGCCGCGCGTGCGAGATCGTTGGTGGTAAGCGGTTCAGCAAAGCGGCTGCGCATCATGGCGGTGACGAGTTGCAGGCGGACGTGCTCAAGGTCGTCGGTGGGTCGATCAAGCGGGCGCAGCAAGGCGGCAAGAATGTTCGTCAGCAAGCCATGCGCGCTTAGGCGGCCCAACGCATCGCCGGCTCGCCAGGCGCGTTCCAATGCATCAAGGTCGCAGCCGATGGCATCGCCGGCGACCAGCACGCGATGCAGCGGTAGAACCAAACCATCGCCGATGCGCACCGCATACGGCGCGCGGTGTTCGGGCTGCGTTGCATAGGCAGCAAGTTCGACGCCAAGATCGAAATGCACCGCAAGATGCGCGCAATCGCCAGTAGAAACAAATGCATGCGGCGTGAATGGGGGAATCGTCAACAAATGTCGTGGGCCAAGATCCATCCTGCCTGCGCGTGTGTTGAATCGGCAATGTCCAGAAATGATCAGTACTAATTCATGGTCGACGATCAAGCGCTCAGGAACATTCAGGCCGCCGGATGCTCGATGCGCGATGCGGATCAGCGGCCGGATGCGCTCGACCGGCAGCGTATACAGCGTGGGCGTGGACAACCGCGTGGGCGCGGTTCGTTGCACGTGTTCAATGATGGTACGGGCCATGGGCACAGTCTACTGCGCGGAATGGTCAATGTCAGCGCTGCGGTTATTAGGCGCAGGTATTGGCCGCGTCTGCCACCGCATTCTCAGTGAATGCGGTGGCAGATCGTTCGATTAGCGTCCGGTGACCAACTTCGCCTCGGTTAAATAGCGATAGCTGTCGATCACCGCCTGAAGCATGTCGGAGGCGCAGGTATCGAGTTCGATCACGCCCCAGGCCAACACTGCCGGATCGGCGGCCGCAAGGATCGCGGGGAAGTCCTGTTTACCTTTACCGCAGGCCACCATTGGCTGATCACGGATGAATGATCCATCTTTCAAATGGAGCAAAACAGTACGGTTGCGAAAATGCGAGACCTGTTCGGACGGGATCTCGGCACCGAAATTTGCCGCCCAATAGGTATCGATTTCGAAGCACACCGCGGGGCAGCGTGTGACCAGATGATCATACTTTACCTTGCCGCCAAGGCGCTCGAACTCTTGCCAATGATTGTGTAGCGCCAGAGTCAAACCGACACGGGCAAATTGATCGGTAGCCCAGGCAACCTTGTCAGCCGTGCGTTGGATGGCTTCGAGATCTACGAAGTCCTCGGTCCAGAATCCGCTCACGACGAATGAGCAGCCAAGATCTTTATGTACGTCGATCGCCTGCTGGATGTTTTCTGGCGTTGGCAGAGGAAAGTGATGGTTGGACGAAATCACCATACCGTGGTCGGCCACGAGTTGTCGGAATTCACGCGGTTTTAGGCCATAAAATCCGGCGGATTCGACACCGGCGAAGCCAGTTTTCCCAAGGGTTTCAATAACTTTGACGTGGTTGCCGCCCTGCATCTGATCGCGCAGGGAATAGAGTTGGACGCTGATGGGTGGGGCCATGGTTATCTCAGGCGTAGGTGGCGGGTAGGGATTTGCCGGCGATGGCGCTTTGCACCGCTAGATCAATCACATGAATCGGACGCCGCGACCATTCTGGAGTGATGATGAGCGGGGTGCCCAGTACCAGATGATCGGCGATGTTGCGATAGTAATGCTGATATTCATCCGACGGGTTGCGGCCTTTTGTGATGGTCGAACTGCCATCGCCGTGATGAACGATCTGTTCCCAGGTGCCATATTCCCACAGATAGGTGCCTTTGGTACCGGTCACTTCGATCATGCCGCGCTTCGGATTGCTATCGATGTTGGTCTGCACCAGGGTCAGCCATTGGCCGCTGGCGAAACGTACCACGACGAACCCTTCGTCTTCGATTGTATCGTTCTTCCAGGCAGTCTGCGCCGCCCAGAAACCATTCTTGGCAAAACCTGAAACCTCGGTAATCGGCGCGGTGATCAGCTGGAAGCT
>JBBROQ010000297.1:0-2430 GCA_038229115.1 Planctomycetota bacterium
ATATTCCGAGCGCACCGCCGGGTCGGCGATGATCTGATCCGGGGTGCCGGCGGCAAAATTGCTGCCGGCCTTCATCACGTACAGGCGGTCGACCAGAGTCAGGATCGCCTCGGCGTGGTGGTCGGTGATCAGCACCGCGACGCCACGGGTGCGTAACGTGCGGATGATCGCAGTAATGTCGCCACGGCTTTTCGGATCGACGCCGGCGAACGGCTCATCAAAAAACAGCAGCTTTGGCTCCATCACCAGCGCGCGGGTGATCTCCAAACGCCGACGTTCTCCGCCCGAAAGGCCGCTGGCGCGGTTGTCGCGCAGGTGCGCCAGGCCCAATTCGTTTAACAGCGACGCCAAGCGCGGTTCGTGCTCGGCCTTCGGATAATGCTGTTCGAGGATGATGCGCACATTGTCGGCGACCGACAGGTTGGCGAAGATGGTCGGTTCCTGCGCCAGATAGCCCATGCCCAAGCGCGCGCGCGCGAACATCGGCAGGCGGGTGACTTCCTGTCCGACAAAGCGAATGCTGCCGGCGTCGGCACGCAGCAAACCGACAATCATCCGGAACGTGGTGCTTTTGCCGCCGCCATTTGCGCCCAACAGCCCGACGATCTCGCCCTCATCTACTTCCAGTGAAAAACCCGAAACTACCTGCCGTTGGCCGAACTTCTTCGACAGACCCTGCACCGCGAACAGCGTCATTGTGGAAAAACCCAATCTGAGTCACCGGCGAGACGCAGACCGAGCATGGTTGCAACTGATGCAGGAGCCTCAGCCGACATCACAACCGCCTGCCTGCACAAAGCCCGCAGAGTTCTTCACCGAACGCTCACTAAGCATTGTGGAAATCCGCAAGCAGGCTGCGTCAGAAGCACAACCCATTTCCGCCGTGGAAAAACCCGGCGAAAACTGTGAAAACGCGAGCTTGCAATGGCTCATCGCACGATCCGCCAGCGCGTCCAGGGCAGCAAAACCGCCAGAGCCCGGCCGCGTAGATTTTCGGCCGGCACAAAGCCCCACATGCGGCCGTCCAGACTCATCGGACTGTTGTCGCCCAGCATCAGGTACGCGCCGGCCGGCACCGTGATCGCCGTGTCGGGACTGTAGCCCCAACGTGCGGTCTTTTCGGCCAGCGTCAGTTGCTCGACCGGTTTGCCGCGCATCTGCGCGCGGGTGGTTTCGATGCTGCGGATGGTGTTCTGCGCATTGTCACGGTCTTCGCCTTCCGTGAGGGAGTTGACTTTGTTTTGCCAGTATCGGTATTCCGTGCTGGTATCAGTAAGAAAGCCACGGTTGGCGTAATGCACGTCGCGGTCTATGCGCAAATCCGCGACGGTGGCGCTGCCGGCGCCAGTGAACGTGACGCGGGCACGCTGCGCATTCGGATCGACCTCAGGCACACTTGTGCGCACCTTTTCCACGCCGTCGATGGTCACGATCACTTGGCCATCCAGATGCGCGAGCGTCACCGTTTTGCCAATCACCGCGTCGCCACCGGACGCACTTACAGTACCGCCAAGCGCCCAGCCTTTGTCGGTCACGGTCAACGCGTACTCGGCGGCGCTACCCTGCTTCAGGCTGAGCGTCAGCGTCCCGGTAAGCGTCGTGAGCGTACCAGAAACGCGCAGATCACCGACATATTCGTTCATCGCGTCGTTAAGCACCGGTAGGTGCTGGGTGCTGTCGAGGTCCTTGGTGGTCAGGCGCAGAAAGCGCCAGTGCTCGAAATCCCACAGATTGCCGGTGCGGCCGACGGCAGTGAACATCGGTTTCACCATCGACACTTCTACGATGCTGCCGATATCCGACTCCGGCGCTGGCAGCCACACAGCACGCACCGGGCCGGGTTTCAAATACACGTTACTGAAGGGCTGGGTGCAGCGCACCGCGGCGTCAGTCGCGCTAAAGCTCAGTTTCAACTGTTCGCCCGCGGCCGCGACGGTCGCGCCAGCGCTCGGTTCCCACGGCAAGTAATCGGCCTGCGCGCCGTGTTGCAGCACCGGCTGCCACAGCGCTTCCTGCGTACGCGCCGGTTTGCGTGCGACCGTGAACGCGTGCGTGGTTTCGTCCCAAAGATGCAGATCGCCGTTGGCGATGTAGAAGCGATCGCCGGGCAACGCGATCGCGCGCTTAACGAAGTTGCTGTAGGTCAGCGGGCGCAAAAACAGCCGCTGCAGGCGCTCGCCATCGGCATCGATCGCCGGCTTGGTTCCACGGCTGCCGTTGGGCGATTCCACCTCGGGCTGCGGGAACTGAAACACGGTCACGTCCCAGCGCTGCACGCCGCGAAAACGCCGAGTGAGTTTGTCGACCACCACATTGTCGCCGGTGAAAAAACCGGGATCGCCGTAGAGCATTGGCTCCATCGAGGCGGTCGGAATGCGGAAGGCTTCCAACGCGAAATGGCGGATCGACATCGCCACCAAAAACGCGAAC
>JBBROQ010000298.1:0-2429 GCA_038229115.1 Planctomycetota bacterium
CGCCTGCCGCCCGCATCACCGCCAAACCCGCAGCGAAACCCTCGCCCGGAGCCCCGCGCGGCTACCCGCCGGTCGCCGTCTTGGACGACGATGGCCAGCCGCCTTTCTGAACGAATCCTTGTCCACGCGGCCCTGCGTTCAGCCGTCTGTTTGCCGGAGGCACAAAAAAACCAAGACCGCCGTGGTATTCCACGGCGGTCTTGGGGTTAAATGAATAATGGTGCGCCCGCTGGGACTCGAACCCAGGACCCAGAGATTAAAAGTCTCTTGCTCTACCAACTGAGCTACAGGCGCAGAATTTTTTGGCGGGCAGGAGCTTGTTGAGTGGGCTGAAATACTCAAGCCGGTGGCGGCGTCGCGCTGCGAGTCGAACTAGAACCGTTAAACGCGAAGGCTGAAAAGGTGAAAATCGCGCGCGCTGTTGGCCTCAATGTTGAGCGCTGCTGCGCTTGGGCAGCGTGCCAACCGGCTCAGGTCGCCGCGGGTTTGCCGATCAGATTGGTGATCGCGGTCAGGATCTGATCCTTGGAATAGGGCTTGGCGATGTAGTCGTCGCAGCCGACTTGTTTGCACTTCTGGTCTTCGCCTTTCATGGCGTTGGCGGTCAAGGCGATGATCGGTAATCCGGCGAATTTCGGGTTAGCGCGGATCGCTTTGGTCGCGTCATAGCCGTTCATCACCGGCATCATCATATCCATCAGCACCAGGCGGTAGGTGGCGCCATCCAGTTTCTCGATCGCGATCGCGCCATTGTCGGCGATGTCATACGAATAGCCGGATCGCGCTAATAAAAACGCGATCAGCTTTTGGTTCACGGGATTGTCTTCAACGATGAGAATATCGGGCATGGTGTCGCTCGTCCGGGCAGTCTACGGTTGAAAGTGGCTGCGTCCAAGCCCCGGCTCGGGCGCATGAGCGCGGAAAGAAAACGGCAGCTCGGCAAACGGCTTCACGCTCGCCGGCAGCGTTCCGGCATCAGTATCGGTGGAATTTGCTACCAGCGCAGCGACCGCGTCGGCCGTGATCGGCGTCAGCAGAATGCCATTACGAAAATGGCCGGTGGCGATGATCAGGCCCGGCGTGATGCGCGCGATCAGCGGCCGGTCGCCGTGCAGGCGCGGGCGCAGGCCGGTCCAGGTCTCGACGATCGCGGCGTCCTTAAGCGAGGGCACTAAACGGCGCGCATCCGCGGCCAGAGTTGCAATGGCGGCGGGATCGTCGCTGCGGTCGAAACCTGCCGCGACCATGGTCGCACCGACCACCACGCCCTGCCCGGCGCGCGGCACCACATACGCCCCATGGGTGTGCACGAACTGCGCCAGCAAGCCGTCGGGGGCATCCAGCCGCAGCAGCTGTCCCTTCACCGGTTCACCGATCAGCGCCAAGCCGGAGGTGCGCGCCAGGGTCGGCGTCCAGGCCCCGCTGGCGATCACCACCTCAGTAAAATGCTGTGTTTTTTCCGCGTATTCGATGCATCCGGCGGCAATCGCGGTGATCGTGCAATGATAGCGCAAATCGACGCCCAGAGTGGCGCACGCCGAGCGCAGTCGCGCCGTGACTAAGCGCGGATTCACCTGTCCGCCCGGCAGCCACCACGCCCCGATCACATCGTGCGCGAGTGCCGGCGCCTGCGCAGCCAACGCGGTGCGATCAAACCAGCGCGCGTCGACGCCGACTGTTTGCAGACGGGCTACACGCGCGTCGATCGCCGTGCGCTCGACGTCACTGCGGATCGGCAGCAGGCCGCCGTCAAAGCGCGTGTGGAGTTCGCCTGCGCCGCCGAGTTCGTCCGCGAACGCGGGCCACCGCGCGAGGCTGTCGAGGCCCAAACGCCAACGCTCGTCGAGCGCGTCGGCCTCGTGATGTGGCGCCAGCATTCCGGCCGCGGCCCAACTGGCTTCGCGCGCTTCCGGGGCGCTGTCGAACACCGTCACCTGCCAACCCTGCTGCGCTAATCGCCACGCGCAGGCTAGGCCGATGATGCCGCCGCCGACGATGCCGATGCTCAGGCCGCTGCCGCTGCCAATGCTAAAAGTCGGGCCCTCGCTCAAGCGACCTTGCCGTAAATAAGCCTGAACAATTCATTCGTGACCAACGTCAGCAGGAAGTTCGCGACCAAGACCAATAGACTGGCCTGCACCACTGCGCGGGTGCAACTTTGGCCGACGCCGGTCGCGCCGCCGGCGGTCCTCAAACCCTGACGACAGGCGATCAGCGCGATAAGCGCGCCAAAAAACGGGCATTTCGCGAGACCCGTCAACACGTCCCAGGTCGCGACATATTTCTGAGTCTGGAACCAATACGCGCCGGCGTCGACACCCCACACGTTGATGCACAAAGCCGCGCCAGCGAAGATCCCAACCAGACCCGCAAGCGCGGCCAGCGCCGGCATCAGCAGCACCGCCGCCAGTACCCGCGGCGCGACCAGA
>JBBROQ010000299.1:0-2426 GCA_038229115.1 Planctomycetota bacterium
CGATGAACAACGTGCCGTCATAGGTTTTCAGCGCATACGCCAACGCTTCGACGGTTTCGAAATCGAGATGGTTGGTCGGTTCGTCCAACAGCAGCGCCGGGAATCGCCCCAGCAACAAACCGGCAAGCGTCAGGCGCGAACGTTCGCCGCCCGACAGCACACCAATCCGCTTCTGCACCGCTTCGCCGCGGAATAGAAAACTGCCGGCCATATCCAACAGCGGTTGTTTCAACACCGTGCCGCTGCTGCCGGCCGCGGCGCAGCGTTCGAGATAATCGAACACCGTCAGATTGTCCGGCAGTGTCCCGTAAACGTGCTGCGCATATGCGCCGACGCGGACGCCATAGCCCCACGTCATCGCGCCGCCCTGTAGCGCCAGCGCGCCGGCGATGGTTTTGATGAAGGTCGATTTGCCCTGGCCGTTCTCGCCCAACACCGCGACCCGGCGGCCACGTTCGATTTCTAGATCAATGCCGCTGGCGATCATTTTGTCGGCGTAGCCGATCGACACGCCGTCGAGTCTGAGCGCGGTGCCTTTGCGCGCTTCCACCGACGGCACCCGAATCGTTACTACCGGCAGATCGGTTTCGACCTCGGCGAATTCGAGGCGCTCAAGCATCTTGAGCTTTGATGCGGCCTGCGTCGCTTTCGAGGCTTTAGCTTTGTTCTTGTCGACGAAGGTCTGCAATTGTTTGCGTCGGATTTCGGCGTTGGCGTTGGCGGCCGCGGCCTGATCGCGCTGCAATTGTTTGTAGGCGAGATAGCTGTCGACATCGCCTGGATACAGCGCGATCTGTCCGCGCTCGACTTCCAAGGTGTGCGTGCAGGTGCGATTCAAAAACGCGCGATCGTGGCTGACGATCAGATAACCGCCGCGGAAATTGATCAGAAAGCGTTCCAGCAGCAGCAACGTTTTAAGATCGAGATAGTTGGTCGGTTCATCCAAAATCAGGAAGTTGGGTTCTTTCAGCAGCATCGCGCACAATTTCACGCGAGTCTGAAAACCACCTGAGAGCGCATGCACTTCCTTCGCTAGCAGATCATTCTTCAGCAAGAATCGCCCGGCCAATTGTCCGCACTGCCAATCTTCCTTCTCGCTGTAGCGCATCAGAAAGGTCAGCACCGACTCGCCCGGATGAAACGGATCGTGTTGTTCGAGATAGCTCAAACGCAAATGCGGGCTCATCGAGACGCTGCCCGAGTCGGCGGTCTCCTCGCCCAGGATGATCCGGCACAGCGTCGACTTGCCGGCGCCGTTGCGGCCGATCACTCCAACTTTGTGTTCATCGCCCAGCGTCACGCTGGCACCGTCGAGGACGGCATGCGCGCCGTAGGCTTTGTGAAGGTCAGTAATGGTAAGCAGGGCTGGCATGGGCGGCGCACGGTAGGGTGAGTGGCCGGCGGCCAATCAGCGATTCCTCCGCGAATCGGTGGTGACTGCCCTCATCCGTCAGCGCGCGGGCTGCGCATGGACAACAATCACTGCGTGCTCAGCGCACGTGCAAACCACCCGCGCACCGCGCGCTTATTGAAGGAAAATCCCATGCGTATCGTCTCTCGTTTGCTGTTGACCGCCTGTGCGATCAGCGCCTTCGCCGTTTCTGCCACCGCTGCTGACCTGGGCATGCAGCAGCCCGATATCGTCGCGACTGCCGCCGCCGCCGGCAGCTTCAAAACCTTGGCCGCAGCACTGACCGCCGCCGGTCTGGTCGACACGCTCAAGGGCGCGGGCCCGTTCACGGTGTTCGCTCCGACCGATGAAGCATTCGCCAAGATTCCGAAGGCGGATCTGGACGCGCTGCTCGCTGATAAAAAGGCGCTAACCAAAGTGCTGATGGCGCATGTCGTCGCCGGCAAAGTGATGGCTGCCGACGTACTGAAAATGAAGGACGGCGACATGGTTGCGACCGCCGGCGGAGACAAAGTCGCGCTCGGCTTGAAGGACGGCAAGGTCATGATCGGCGGCGCGAATGTCACCAAGACCGACATCGTAGCCGGCAACGGCGTGATCCATGTCATCGACACGGTGATCATGCCCAAATAAGGGGGCTCGGTCAGTTATTTTTGCGCTATCGCCCGGCGCCGGTTATCGACGCCGGGCGATACTTTTTTAGCGCGGCGGCGGCTGCACCTGCTGCACCAGGATGCGCCGCTCCATCAGGAAATTCGTGCCGGCGTACAATTGCAGGCGGTATTGGCCGGGCGCGGCGAAGCTCAGATTGGCGAGCTGCACCGCGACTTCGGCGATCGCGAGGGGATCGCTGAATTCGACCGGCATTGGTTCGGTTTCGTGCAGCACGGCCGAGCCTTCGGCGGTGACCAGGCGCAGGCGGATCGGCACCGTGCCGTAGCCCTCGGTGATCGCGAGATAGACCGCCAAGCGCGGATGCACGACCGGGAATTGCGCCGCGCCGATCGCGGAAAAA
>JBBROQ010000300.1:0-2420 GCA_038229115.1 Planctomycetota bacterium
ACGGCTTAATGTCGCGGTGGATGATGCCCAAGCGCCCGGCCGCGACCAAGCCACGCGCAGCCTGCGTGACCAACGCCACTGCTTCGCTGATCGACGGGCGCCAACCTTCGCACAGGCGCGCGGCGAGGTCGGTGCCCTCGACCAATTCCATCACGAAAAAGTGATGGCCGTCATATTCGTTGGCGGCGTAGATCTGCACCACATGCGCGGAACTGATCTGCGCGATCGCGCGCGCTTCACGCAGGAAACGCGCTCGAAAAGCCTCGCTCTCGCTCAGATGCTTGGCCAACACTTTAATCGCCACCGGCCGATCCAGGCTGCGTTGTTGCCCGCGATAGACCGCGCCCATGGCGCCGGCACCCAACAACTCGCCCAGCGCAAAATCGCCCCACACCTGATGTCGATAGAGCCCGGCGCGTTCGGCGTCAGTGGTGCGGCGAGCGGTATCGACCGCACGACGACGTTCTGACGCGCTGCCGGGCGGCTGTTCTTCGAACACGCCTTCGGTGGAGTGGTGAGCCCGTGACGCAGGCACGGCGCCGATAGCGCCGGTCTGCTCAATCGGGCCGGCTTCGGTTTCAGCGGCCGAGGGTTCCACGCGGTCGTCGCTTTTGGGCCCAGACGGCAGGGATGTTGGTTCAGGCTCGCTCATGCGTGGAGCATTGCCGCGACCCGGTATTTTCCAGTGTCAACGCTGGTCACTTGCTGCGCCGGAACGCCGGGTCGAGGCCGCAAAATCAGCACCACTTTATTCAGGTGCCGGGACCACGACGTAGCGGTTGCCGCCGCGACTGTACACGCGCAGCAGCAGCTCGCCGTCCGCGGCACGCAGGCGCTTGACCGCCTCGTCGGCGGCGGCGACGTCTTGCTTGTCAATTTCGGTAATGACATCGCCCGGGCGCAGACCGGCACGGGCCGCCCGCGAATCGGGTTTGACCTCGACGATCAGCGCGCCCTCGATCTTGGCCGGGATTTGAAAGCGGCGACGCGACTGGCCATCGAGTTCTTCTAAACGCACGCCGACATTCTTGCCGCTGGCTGCGGCGTCGGAGCTGTCGCCTTTAGCGACCTCGTCCTCCGTCGGCAGGTCTTTCAAAATCGCATCGAACTTTTTCTCGGCGCCATCGCGCAGCACGGTCAACTTCACCGTCGCGCCGGGCTTGTGGCTGGCGATCAACAAACGCAGTTGCCGCGGATCGCTAATAGCTTGGCCGTCGACCTGAACGATCACATCACCGGCTTTCAGTCCCGCCTTCGCCGCCGGGCCGCCGTCGTTCACATCGCCAATCAACGCACCGTCTTCGCTCGGCAATTTCAAGCTTTTCGCCAACTCGGACGTCACCGGCTGAATCATCACCCCAAGGTATCCGCGCACCACTTTGCCGCCGCTGATGATGCTCTCCATGATCGAGCGCGCGAGGTTCGCCGGCACCGCAAAGCCAATGCCCAGGTTACCGCCGGACGGACTCAGGATCGCGGTGTTAATGCCCAGGACGTGGCCAGTGGAATCCACCAACGCGCCGCCGGAATTGCCCGGATTGATCGAGGCGTCGGTTTGCAGGAAGTCCTCATAGTCGACGATGCCCACGCCGCCGCGGCCGGTCGCGCTGATGATGCCCATGGTCACCGTCTGCCCGACGCCAAACGGATTGCCGATCGCGAACACCAGGTCGCCGACCTGCGCCTTCGCGCTGTCAGCGAAAGTCGCCACCGGCAGGGTCAGGCCCTTGGCGTCGATCTTCACCACCGCCAGATCGGTTTTCGGATCGGTGCCGACGACTTTCGCGGTGAGTTCGGCCGAGTGTTCGCTGATGCGTACTTTGATTTCGTCCGCGCCGTCGACGACGTGGTTATTGGTTAGGATGTAGCCTTCGGCGCTGACGATGACGCCCGAACCCAGGCCTTGCTGTTTGCGCCCGCGCGCGCGCTGGCCATCCGGAGCGCCGCCCGGGGCGCCGCCAAAGAAGCGGAAAAACTCGTCCGGATCCATGCCTTCCGGCAATTCCGGCGCCTTGGCGTTCTTGCTGGAATAGACCGTTACCACGCTTGGCGCGACGGCCTTAATCATCGGCGCGAAGCTCAGCGGCGTCGGCGCGGTAGCGGGTACTGACGCGACAGTCTTGCCGGCATCAGCCGCGGACAGCGGCAGCAGCAAAGCCGTGACAGCCAAGACAGGAATGAATAGGCGCATCGGTTTTCTCCAGTCGATCTACGCCTCCAGACGCGCGCTGGACGCTGGGCTTTCACAGGGGCTCAAGCGCGGCCGAACCCAGACGCCGGTTCACCCCGGGCATGCTGCGGCTAGGTTCCGCCGATGCTTACCGAGCCCGTGTTGCCAGCCACGCCCGTCGCCCCAATGCCCAATCGCTATCTGCATCCGCTGTCGATCGGCGCGCTGACGCTTAGCAACAATCTGTGCC
>JBBROQ010000301.1:0-2416 GCA_038229115.1 Planctomycetota bacterium
GTGTTCAACCGACCGTTTTCGCAGGTCGCCACCGAATATGCCGAAGCACAGCAGCGGCGGGCGAATGCTGGCGAGGTCACCCAAGCACGCGCGATGAACGTCAAAAACAAAGTGGATGGGCCGCTCAACGCGTACGTTGGCAGCACCCAAATTCATCTGGTCAGTCAGGAGCGCTGGTCGGAATATCCCCTTTGGCGGCGTGAGAATGGCGTCGGTCGCCGTAACGGCATCATCAGCGATTCAACAATTCGGATCGAGATGAGCATCTTTGCTGCCGTCATGAACTACGCGGTTGGTAAGCGATATGTGCCAGCCCACCACCGGTTCGAGGGCATGCCGAAGCTAAAAACAGCACGGCGCGACGAGTTCACGCTGGAGGAATATCGAAAGCTTCACAGCGTCGGGCGCAAGTGGATGAAGGAAGCCACCACGCCCCAGAGCATCTGGTATCGTAAGATGTGCTACAATTTCATCTTGATCATGTGCAATACCGGGATGCGGCCAACCGAAGCCAAGACCCTGCGCTGGCGCGACATCACCACGGCACGCGACAAAGATGGCAGCGACATTCTGGTCATCTATGTTTCTGGCAAGGGCAAGGCGCGCAAGTTGATCGCGCCCAAGAGTGTTGGCGAGTATCTTGACCGCGTTCGCGCACATTCCAAAGCCGCGAAGCCCGATGATCCTGTGTTCACCATCATCAACGGGAAACCTGCCGTATGGCTCTACCGAGATGCCGTTGAGGAATTGCTGAAATTTGCAAACCTGCGTGACGGGCCGAGCGGCATTCCCAGGACCACATATTGCTTCCGTCACACCTACGCGACGTTCAGGCTCTCCGCCGGTGTTGATGTCTATATTCTTGCCCAGCAAATGGGCACTTCGGTTAAGATGATCGAACAGCACTATGGCCACGTAAACACGATCAAACACGCCGACATGGTGCTGATGGGCATTGGCGGATGGGATGCCATGCATACCGAAATGGACGCCGAGAACGACAAACAGGAAGCGAAAGCCGAAGCGGCGCAGTCGATCAGGGCGAGACAGCATGTGTATCCGCCACGCTCTAGACGCTAGCGCGAGCGCGGTTTCGGAAACTTGCGCGACCGGCCCGGAAGGTACCCCTCCGGTGGGGACCGCCTTGCCGGGGACGGGTGATCGGCTGACGTAGCACTGGTGCAAGCGACGGTGTTTGCACCGGTGTTAGCGATGGTGCGATGAGTCAGGTGACGATTATTTCGGGCGTGGAGCGGCGCCGAGTATGGACGGACGAGCAGAAGCGGGCGCTGGTGGCGGCGGCCTGCGAGCCGGGCGCAAGCGTTGCGGAGATCGCGCGGCGTGCGGACCTGCGGCCGAGCCAGCTTTATCGGTGGCGGCGCGATCTTGCCGAGCCGGTGTTGCCGGGATTTGCGGCGGTGACCATCAGCGCTGAGCCCGATCCAGTGGCGGGATGCGCGGTAGTGTTGGAGCTCGGCGGGGCGGTGCTGCGGATCGCGGCCGACGCGCCGTCTGCGCTGGTAGCGGCGGTGGTGCGGTCGTTGAGGCGATGATCCCGGTCCGAAGCGACGTCCGGATCTGGCTTGCGACCGGCTGTACGGACATGCGTCGTGGGATGTTCGGTCTGGCTCTGCAGGTTCAGCAGGGGCTGAAGCGCGATCCGCATGCGGGCGATCTGTATATTTTCCGCGGGCGGCGCGGCGATCTGATCAAGGTGCTGTGGCACGACGGTGTGGGCATGTCGCTCTATGCGAAGCGGCTCGACCGCGGGCGGTTCGTCTGGCCGTCCGCGACCGATGGCGTGGTCGCGATCACGGCGTCGCAGATGGCGTGTCTACTAGAGGCGATCGACTGGCGTAATCCGCGCATGACGTGGCGTCCACAAGCGGCCGGATAATGTAAAAAAGCTAGGATATCCGCCACTTTCTGCTATCCTCGCCAGCATGGCAGCGACGCTCTCCAGCGATGTCACGGTACTCCGCGCGGCGCTTGTCCACGCCGAGGCCGAAGGCGCCCGCGCCAAGGCGATCAATGCTGATCTGGCAGCCCGCGTCGCGCTGCTCGAGTTGCAAAACGAAAAGATGCGCCGGGCGCTGTATGGGCAGCGTTCCGAGCGCGGGCAACTCCTGGTCGACCAGCTTGAGCTCGGTCTGGAGGAGCTGGAAGCGAGCGCCGGCGAGGACGAGATGCTCGGCGTGCGCGCTGCGGTCGGCACCAACGTCGAGGCGTTCACCCGGGCGCGACCCTCGCGCAAGCCTCTGCCTGCGCATCTGCCGCGCGAGCGCGGCAGCGCAGGCCCCGACCTGATCGGCGAGCGTCGACAGGCTGATCTCCACGCCTTCGCGAGCATAGCGGTCGCGCTGCCGGTTGAGCGGCTGATGCGTACCGAACTTCTCGAACATGACCATCGCCAGGA
>JBBROQ010000302.1:0-2388 GCA_038229115.1 Planctomycetota bacterium
GATGCCAAGCGACTTCTTCGCCATTGATGGCCGCGTGATGCCGGCGGCAGACGCCACCATCAGCGTGCTTGATCTCGGTTTTCTGCGCGGCATTGGCGCGTTCGAGACGCTGCGCACCTATGCCGGATATCCCCATGGCGTGGCCGAACATTTGCGCCGGTTGTGGACCGCAGCGACGGTGTTTGGCGTCGAACCGTTTTTCACTGCCGCAGACCTGCGCCGCGTCATCGGTGAGATCCGCACGCACAGCGGCCACGATGAACTGCGCGTGAATCTGGTGGTGACGCCCGGCGAACACACCCACGGCGTGTTCGGCGCCGAGCGCCCGACGTGGGTCGCGATCGCGCGTGAAGTGCATGCGCCGCCGGATGCGTGGTACGCGGACGGCGTGGCCGCGGTCACGTTTCAAGGCGCACGGTTGCTGCCGGAATTGAAGACCACGAGTTACCTCAGCGGCCGGCCGGGCCTGTTAGCGGCCGAACGCGCCGGCGCACACGAAGCGTTCTATGTCGACGCGGCCGGCTGCGTCCGCGAAGGCGTGACCAGCAATGTGCTGCTGCTGCGTGATGGCGGCGTGACTACGCCGGCTGGCGCGTGTTTGCGTGGCCTGACCAAAGACGGTCTGCGCCCATTGGCCGAAGCCGCCGGACTGCGTTGGCGCGAAGCGTCAATCACGGTTGCAGACCTGCTGGCCGCGGACGAAGTCTGGATCACGTCCGCGGTGCGCGAACTGCTGCCGATCGTGCGTTTGGACGGACAACCCATCGCCGGCAGCGTGGTTGGGCCGTGGGCGCGCCGGCTGCGGCCGCTGTACCACCAACTGTGCATCGACGAGGCCAAGCGCGACGCGCTCGCCGCTGGTTAAGCTCTGTTCTTTGCCTGAGAATTAGGCCTAATTTCACTGTCGTTTTCAGTTAGACGTCGCATCGCGACGGATCGGACTCTAGGTCATGCAGCTCATTCCCGGCGCGCGTTTTTTTGAAGTCACCGAAGAGCCGGCTTATCTGCCGACGGGCGACGGCGAACATCTGTACGTCGAGATCGAGAAAGAAGGCCTGACCACCGACGCGGTGGCCGAGCAGCTGGCGAAAATCTGCGGCAAGCGCCTGCACGATGTCGGCTATGCCGGGCGCAAAGATCGCCACGCCATCACCCGGCAATGGTTCAGCGTGCATTTCGGTCAGGAAGCCGCGCTCGCGAATCTGCATGCCAATGCGCCGGCGCGTTTGGTCGTGCGGCAGGTGTCGCGGCATAAAAATAAACTGCGCCTGGGCCATTTGGCCGGCAACGGTTTCCGGTTGGGCGTCAGCGGCATCAGCGATCCCGACGCGGTGCGCGCGCATCTGCGCACCCTGGCCGCCGAAGGTGTGCAGAACCGTTTTGGGCCGCAGCGTTTCGGCCATCAGGGCGGCAATCTGGCGGTGGCGCGCGCGTGGGGCGTGGGCGACCACACCGCCGCCTGCGCCGCGATCGTTGATCCGACCGGGAAATGGAAGTGGGGCGAAGCGTTACCGGATGGCTTCCGGCCCGGCCCGGACGGCCGCGTGTTGGGCGCGCTTCGCCGCGGCATGGCGCCGCTAGCGGCCCTGCGCTCGACTGGCGATCAATTGTTTAAGCTGGTCGCGTCCGCCGCGCAAAGCGCGGTGTTTAACGCTATTTTGGATGCGCGGGTAGCAGCCGGATTGCTGCACACTCTGCGCGTTGGCGACCTGGGTCTGACGGCACGCGGCGCGCCGTTCATCGTGACCGAGGCCGATCGCGACGACACCAACCGCCGCGCCGCGCCCGGCGTCCTGGACGCATTCACCAGCGCGCCGTTGCCCGGATCGCGGCGCCTGGCCCCGGCCGCCGAAGTCGACGCCGAGGAACGCGCCTGGGCCGCGGCTACTGGCGTCGATTGGAGTTGGTTCGCCGACGGCGGCGTGTTCGCCAGCCCCGGCGAACGCCGGCCGTGCGTGATGCCGTTTCGCGTCGCGCCGACGCTGGAAGCGGCTGCGCCGGCATTAGAGAAAACTGAAGGCGACGTCGATCACTACTGGCTCAGCTTCGGCCTCGCCGCCGGCGGCTATGCGACTGAAGTGCTGGCGCAGCTTGGCGTCACCATTCCCGACGACCGCCGCTAGTCGCTTGGGGGCTGCGGCCCCCAAGAACGCGCCTCCGGCGCTGCCCCCACACAGCACACGCAAACCTGACGCAGTGCGGGTCCAGGGGCGGCGAGGACCTGGCAGGCGTAGCGGACGGAGTCCGCAAACAGCAATCCCCCGAGGCGCCTGCAGCGCCGAGCGGGGACGGGGCTTGGCGGCGCAAAGCGACGCAGCGGCGCAGCCGCGTACGAACCAGTCCGGAGAGTGCCGCAGGCACGCCCCGCGCGAAGCCGCGGGATAGGAC
>JBBROQ010000303.1:0-2364 GCA_038229115.1 Planctomycetota bacterium
ACCGCGCTGCTGAAATGGAAATGGATCTTTAAGATTGAGGTCGGCGCGTTGTACGCCGCGCCCGGCGATGCGCTGGCCGATGTGCCGAAGCGGATCGAGTTCCATTACCTGCGCGATTTCAGCGGTGCCGATCTGGCCAAAGCGACCACCGAATGTTTCGACGACAATACCGACGCAGCTACAGTCGCGAAACTTCAGCCGCAACTCAAGCAACTGAACGCGTTGTTTCCCGCGGTAAAATCCGGAGAGCACCTGGCGTTGACCTACGCGCCCGGGATCGGCGTCGAAGTCAGCCATCAGGGCAAAGCCATCGGCGTGGTACCGGGCGCGGAATTTGGCCGCGCGGTGTGCGCGATCTGGTTGGGCGCGTCGACCTTCGACAACGACTTCCGCGACGGGCTGCTCGGGAAAAAATAGGGCCGGCGTCAGCAGAAAAAAACAGTGTCAGCGTAAAAAAAAATCAGCGTCGGCGGCGTACGTCGCGCAGCGCTTCGTGCAGACCGCCAACGGCTGGGGCGCTTGGCGTTGATGACGTCGGCAGTGTTACAGGCAGCACAGTTGCTGCCGATTCCGGCACGCTGATCGACGGTTTTTCGCCAGGCGCACGCCGGCGACTCAGCCAGCCAATGCCCCAACGTCGCACCGCGATTTCGCACAGCAGCATCACCAGCGCCAACAACAGCAGCGGGCCCGTTAATGGCCGCACTTCGCCGCGGCTGGGCGGATTGGCAAACGCGTCCAACAGATCGCCACGCACGGTGACGCCGGTCAGCGCCGCGCATTGCGCCATGACCTCGGCGCCGCGTGCACGCTCAAAACGCGGCTCGGCCTCGGGGCTGTACGGCAACTGCAACGCCGGGCCCAAGATCGATTCAGATGAAAAATCAGCCCCTGTATCGGCGGAAACATCAGCGGTTTTCAACGCCACCGCCGGAATCACCGGCTGATCGTCCAGGCGCACCAATGCTTCGAACACGCCGTCGTCCACCGGCTGCATCGGCACTTGGCGCGCGGCCTGGCCCTGCGCTCCGGCCAACACCAACGTCGGCGCCAACACCGGCCAGTCGGCGCGTCGGTCAGGATCCAGTTCCAGGCGCACGGTCGCGCGATCGTTGCTGCGCGTTGCCGTCAACGCGCCCAACGGATGGCCGCCGGCGCCGGCGCTCCACCGCACCAAACCGGCGAACAGCGGCGCGTAGCCCGGCCACGCGGTGAACTCGCCATGCGCCGGATCATCGGCATCAACCATGACCGCGGCACTGCGGCCGGTGCCGATGCGCCAGGTCGCCACCGCCGGGGCCAACGGATCGCCCGGCGCGATCGACAACACCTGCGCGCGGTCACGCGGATAGGTCAGGTTGTAACCGGCGATGGTCGGCCATGCGCCGTCCAAACCCGGCGGCAGACCCAACACCGGTGCCAACGCCGCCTGCGGTTTCAGCTCCACCGCCTGATCGATCCAGGTCGAACGTGCGATCAACACCGTTTCCTGTGCGAACAGCCGCGGGATGTCGGTGGGGTCCAAAGCAAATGTGCAGCGACCGCCACCGCGCTTGGCGATGTCTTCCAACAACGCCGCGTCGCTGTCTTTCGGCGTGCCCATGCCGATCACCGACACGGTGATGCCGGCGGCGCGGTAAGCGTCGACCAACGTGCGGTAATCACCCGGCTGTTCGCTGTCGTTAGCGTCGGCGAACAGCAACAGGTGCCGAGCACCCGCAGTGCCGGCTTTGGCCAGTTCCTTGCCGCCGGCCAACAGCGCTTCGTAGATGTAAATGCCGCCGCCTTCGCTTTCGATGTGGCGCACGCGCCGCGCGATGCCGGCGGGATCGGTGGCCGCGGTCATCGGCACGATCACATGCGCGCTGGTGTCGACCGCCAACACCGCCATCTGATCCAGCGGTCCCAACAACTCGACCGCCGCCGCCGCGCCTTCGTCGGCCAGATCCATTTTTGTTCGGCCCCCTCCAGCGCCTGCGGCGGGACCGGCAGCCATCGACATCGAACCCGAGCGGTCCAAACACACCGCCATCGCGACGCGCAAACGCCGGTGTTCATCGCGTAATTCCATCGTCACCGGCAGCACCCGTTCGATCGCGCTGCGATGATAACCGCCGGCGCCAAAGCCTCGCCGCCCGCCGGTCATGACCAAACCGCCGCCCAAATGTTCGACCCAAGTCGCGACTGCGTTGAGTCCCGCCGACCCCAATCGATCAGCCGGCACCTGTTCCAACACCAACGCGCGACAGGCCAGCAATTCGTCGAGCGTCAGAGCGCCCTCGGCCCGCGTCGTGACCTGGATGCCGGCCGCGCTCAACGCCCGCGCCAGATTCCCCGGCGTGCCATCGCCGCCCATCACCAACA
>JBBROQ010000304.1:0-2350 GCA_038229115.1 Planctomycetota bacterium
GGCGTGGAGCGGTCTGCCGTACGAACTCGCGCCGCCGGATCAGTCGTTGGCGACGCTGCTTGAACATGCGCTCGCGCAGCATCGGCCGACCACGGTGGTGATCGATCATTACGACGTCGATACGGCGACTCTGGAGCGCGTCGCGGCGCAGGCGGCGTTGGCAGTGATTGAGGACGTACCGGGGCGGCGGCTGCCGGCCGCGACGCTGGTCATCAATCACGGCTTAGGCCTGCGCCCGGTGGATTATCCGAATCACGTCACCGTACTGGGATCGGCGCATGCGCTCATCCGACCTGATTTCACCGTGGTTTCGACGCGTCCGGCGGATGACGCGCCGGTGTTGGTATTGTTGGGTGCGACCGATGTGGCGGGCTTGGCACCGACGGTATGCGCGCAGTTGTTGGCGCAGAACGAACGCGTGATCGCGGTCACCGCGCCGCGCGATGACGCGGCATTGGCGACGCTGGCGCGCGCGCACGAAGCACGGCTGACATGGCATCAAGGTTTGGATGCGCCGGCATTGGCAGCGGTGATGGCGGCATGCTCGGCCGCAGTTTTGAGTGCCAGCACCGTGGTGTACGAAGCGGCGCTGGTCGGGCTGCCGGCAGTGTGCCTGCACACCGCGGGGAATCAGGATCGGCTGGCGCAGGCGTTGACCATGGCGGGCGTGCTGGTGCGCGCTCCAGAGCAGTTGGGCGCGCTGTCCGAGGATCTGCGCCGCGTGCGTCGCGCTGGGCCAATCCTGACCATCACCGGCGGGGGGCCGGCACGGGTCGCCGCACGCGTGCACGAACATACGGTGTTTACCGTGCCTTCGATGCGTCCGGCAACTTGGGCCGATCTTGATGTGCTGCTGGCGTGGGCCAATGACGCGGCCACGCGCGCTGCGAGTTTCACGACCGCCGTGATTGAGCGGGTGGCGCATGCGCGTTGGTTGCAACGGCAGCTCATGCATCCCGATGCGCGGCTGTGGTTGGTCGAAGATCAGGGTGAGCGTTGGGGCACGTTGCGTCTGCTGCGTGAGGAAGCGCACGCCGCCACCGTCTCGATCACCGTCGCGCCCGAACAACGCGGGCGTGGGCGTGCGCTGCCGATGCTGCACGCGCTTACCGCGTGGACGCGGCGCAGTGCTTTTGCCCAGCGTTTAAGCGCTTGGGTGCGGCACGATAATCCCGCGTCGTTGACGGTGTTCGCACGCGCGGGGTATACGAAACAGGAAGAGCGCATGGTGCAGGGTCATCTCTCAACGCGCTTTGAGATCGGAACCACATGAGCGGTTTTGCGCTGAAAAAACCGGACGGTTCGCTGCGCCGCATCGGCCACGATCAGCCGACGTTCGTGATCGCGGAATTGTCCGGCAATCACAATGGCTCGATTGAGCGCGCGCTGGCGCTGATCGACGCCGCGGCCGCGGCCGGGGTCGACGCAGTGAAGCTGCAAACCTACACCGCCGACACCATCACCATGGACGCGCCCGGGCCGTGGTTTCGAATCGACGCTGGGCCGTGGGCCGGACGCACGCTGCATGATCTGTATGCGGAAGCGTCGACGCCGTGGGCCTGGCATGCCGAGTTGTTTGCGCATGCGCGCGCGCGCGGATTGATCTGCTTTTCCACGCCGTTCGATCCGACTGCGGTCGACTTCCTCGAACAGCTCGGCGCGCCGCTGCACAAGATCGCGTCGTTCGAAGTGGTCGACATCCCGCTAATCCAACGCATCGCCGCAACGCGCAAACCGGTGATCATGTCGACCGGCATGGCCAGCCGCGATGAGATCACGTTGGCGGTGCAGACCCTACGCGACGGCGGCTGTTTAGACCTCGCATTGCTGACCTGCGTGTCGGCGTACCCGGCGCGCGCAGCCGATATGCACCTGGCGAATATCGCGCATTTATCCGCGTCGTTTGCGTGCGTCGCTGGCCTATCCGATCATTCGTTAGAGCACATCGCAGCAATCGCCGCGACCGCGCTGGGCGGCCGGGTGCTGGAAAAACATCTGTGTTTGAAGCGCGCCGACGGCGGGCCGGACAGCGGCTTCAGCCTGGAACCGGAGGAGTTCGCCGCCTGCGTGCGCGCTGTGCGCGAGACCGAAGCCGCGACCGTCGGCGGCGTCGTGTTCGGCCCCGGCCAAGCCGATGCCGGCAACGTGCAATTTAGAAAATCGCTGTTCGCCGCGCGCGACATCGCCGCCGGGAAAACCCTGAGTGCCGACGACATCCGCTGCATCCGCCCCGGCCACGGTCTGCCGCCGGTGACGCTGCCGCAGGTGCTGGGCCGCGTCGCCCGCTGCGCCATCGCGCGCGGCACGCCGCTGAGTTGGGACCTAATCGAATCTGTCTAATCGACGCGAA
>JBBROQ010000305.1:0-2289 GCA_038229115.1 Planctomycetota bacterium
CTGATGGACGACCCCGCCGATAAGGCCGCGAACACCTTGGTCGGGCGATTTTATTGCTTGGACACTGGGCGCTGGGACGCCGGCGTACCGCTGTTGGCGTTGGGTACCGACGCGGGCCTGGCCAAGGTCGCGGACCTAGAACTGTCCGAACCAGCCGCCGCCGAGCAGCAGGCCGCCATTGGCGACGCGTGGTACGACCTCGGAAAAAAGGTCTCGGGCTCTGACCGCGTCGCATTGTGGGCACGCGCACAGCATTGGTTTGAACAGGCGGTCAAAGGCCTGGGCGCGGTGCAGCAGACCCGGGTGAAAACCCTGATGGCCGAGATCGACAAAACGCTGCCGCTGACGGTCAGCGACTACGACAACCTGACCGCCGCACAGTGGGACAAACTCAAAGGCACGCTGATCGCCGTTGAAGCCAAGGTCGATCGCAGCAGCTCCGGAATCACGATAAAATCTGGCGAGAAATTTCGCGTCGTCCCGCACCCGGGCGATCGCGGCCGCTTCCTTTTGCGCGTCGGCAAAGACGAACCGCAGGACGCCGGCATCCTCACCGGCACCGGCGTGCTGTGGGTCGAGCCGGTCCGCATCATTACCGGCACCGGCAGAAATCGTAAAATCGAGCCCCGCACCGGGGTGATTCGTTTCAAGGTGGTGCCGGTCAGCGACGACGACTGACCACGCCGCGTTCAGCGGCTTCACGTGCCTGCGCTATCGGTCGTGCCTGCGCTATCGGTCGTGCCTGCGCTATCGGTCTTGCCTGCGCTATCGAAGGACGATCGTGCCGCCCATGATGAACGACCACAGCCGTTACGATTCGCCCCTTTGCTCGCGCTACGCGTCCAAGGACATGCAGGTGCTGTGGGGCGACGACCGCAAGTTCACCACGTGGCGCAAACTGTGGGTCGAACTCGCGCGCGCTGAACGGCAGTTGGGTCTACCGATCAGCGCCGAACAAGTCGCCGAACTCGAAGCCCACGTCACCGACATCGACTACGAGATGGCGGCGAAAGAAGAGAAGAAACGCCGCCACGATGTGATGGCGCACGTCCACACCTATGGCCACGTCGCGCCGACCGCTGCACCGATCATTCATTTGGGCGCGACCAGTTGTTACGTCACCGACAACACCGACCTGATCCTGATGCGCGACGGCCTGGGCATGCTGGCCACCTCGTGCGCCAAAGTGATCGACCGTCTCAGCGCCTTCGCGCATCTGTACAAAGATCTGCCGACGCTCGGTTACACCCATTTCCAGGCCGCGCAGTTGACCACCGTCGGCAAGCGCGCCTGCCTGTGGGTGCAGGATCTGCTGTTGGATTTGCGCGCGCTGGAACGCGCGCGCGGTGACTTGAAATTCCGCGGCGTGAAAGGCACCACCGGCACGCAGGCCAGCTTTTTGACGCTGTTTCACGGCGATCACGCCAAGGTCGAGCTATTAGATTCCGCGGTCACGCGCGTGTTTGGCTTCCCGCGTGCGTACGCAGTAACCGGCCAAACGTACTCGCGCAAAGTTGACCTCGAAGTGCTGATGGCGCTCGCATCGTTGGGCGCGACCGCGCATCGCATCGGCACCGACCTGCGTCTGCTGGCGCATGAAAAGGAAATCGAAGAGCCCTTTGAAAAGGAGCAGATCGGCTCCTCGGCGATGGCTTACAAACGCAATCCGATGCGCGCCGAACGCGCGTGCAGTTTGGGTCGGCACCTGATGGCGTTGGTGCAGGACGGCCTGCACACCTATAGCACGCAGTGGATGGAACGGACGCTCGACGACAGCGCCGTGCGCCGCATCGCGCTACCCGAAGCGTTCCTGTGCGCCGATGCGGTCCTGGGCATTTTGCAAAACGTCAGCGAAGGCTTGGTCGTGTACCCGAATGTGATCCGTCGCCACATCGAGTCCGAACTGCCATTCATGGCGACCGAAAACATCATCATGGCGATGGTTGAATGCGGCGAGAGCCGTCAGGAAACGCATGAACGCATCCGCGTCCTGGCGCAGCAAGCCGGCGCGACGGTGAAGTTGGAAGGCAAAGACAACGACCTCATCGCGCGCATCCGCGCCGATAGTTTCTTCGCGCCAATCATCCCCGACCTCGATGAACTGCTGGACCCGCGCACCTTCATCGGCCGTGCGCCACAGCAGGTGGAAGCGTTCCTGCGCGACGAGGTCCAGGAAGCCCTCGCACCCTACGCTGACAAACTTAGCGGCTCCAGCGTCCTGCACGTCTGATTGCCGGCGCTGATGCGGCGCTCACCCCAAACCGCGGCTAATCACGTCATTTTCGCCGC
>JBBROQ010000306.1:0-2261 GCA_038229115.1 Planctomycetota bacterium
GGACGATGGTCGCGGTCAGGATGGTTGGCAGGCCCCAACGCGCGATGGTCACCACGCGAACGTCGCTTTCGCCAGCACGGCATCCCGCATCGCCGTTAGGCCGACTGGCGCATGGACGGTCTGGCACTTCTGTGCGCTCAGGATCACTGCGCAGATCACGATCGCCGCGACCAAGCTGGATCGCCACAACGTGCCAACCACGCGATACCACGCGACCAGCCAGGCCAGAATCAGCACGCCCAACAACACCGCGATGCGCTCGGGTGACTCGGCATTGAGCACCGCCAGCGCGGCCCCGGCATAGCCAAATAGGCGGTACGGCTTGCCGATTTCCGGCCGTCGGGCGTAGAATGGCCCGACCTGAACGTGCACAGCATCTCGGTAACGCATGGGCGGCGGATCATGGACCGCGACCACCACCCGCAACGCATTCAAACAGGTTTAGCCCATCCGCGCCGTGAAGCCCTTGCCCCGGCCGCGAAGCGTGAGCCATCCTTGCTGCAACACGATGTCGACCGATTCCACAACCATGCCGGCCCGCCGGCCGATTTCAGCCGTGCTGCTGCGTCTGGCAGTGGCGCTGGTCCCGGTGCTGGTGGCCGCAGCCGTGATGGGGTTCTCCTCGCCGCCACCTGATCGGGGCCCATGGATATTGCTGTCCTTCGGCTGCGGCAGCGTGGTTGCGGTGATGGTGGCGTGGTGGGTAGGCACGCGCATCGATGACCGCTGGCGTGCACAAGCCGAACGGTCGCTGCGCGCCAGCGAAGAGCTGCATCGTTCGTTAGTCAGCAGCTTGGCGGAAGGCATGGCGGTGCAAAATCGAGCCGCCGAGATCCTTGCCTGCAATGCCAGCGCCGAACGCATCCTGGGCCTGACCCGCGAACAGATGATGGGGCGGACTTCCATCGATCCGCGCTGGCGCGCGGTGCGCGCCGATGGTTCAGCATATCCAGGTAGCGAACACCCGGTCCCGCGCACGCTGCGCACCGGTATTCCGATCGACAACGAAACCATGGGTGTACAGACCCCCGACGGCCGCCTGACTTGGATCAGCATCACCACCCGCGTGGTGCGCACCGGCGCCGACGGCCTGCCCGACCTAGTGGTTGCGACCTTCGCCGACATTACCCGGCGCACCGAACTTGAAGCGCAATTGCTGCAGGCGCAGAAAATGGAAGCGATCGGCACCCTCGCCGGCGGCATCGCGCACGACTTCAATAACCTCCTGACCGCGGTCTATGGCAACGCGCAGTTGCTCGCACGACGGCTGGCAGACCCACGGCCGGAAAACCATGCCGCTGCCGCATTGGCGCGACCGCTCGAGGGAATTCTCACCGGCTGCCGGCGCGGTCAGCAGCTGGTCCGGCAACTGCTGATGTTCTCGCGCAAACACGAAACTGCCCTGGTGCCGATGCAGGCTGAACAGGCGGTGGTCGAAACCATGCGCCTGATGCGCGCTTCCTTACCTGCCGACCTGCTGATCGACGTGCAGTTGCCCATGGGCTTGCCAACCGTGCTGGCCGATACGGTGCAAATCCAGCAGGTGGTGATGAATTTGTGTACCAACGCCGCGCATGCGATGCGCGCGGGCACTGACGCGGTGAACAGCAGCGGCGGCAAGCTGACGGTGAGCATGGCGCGTGTCAGCTTCGTACCCGCACAACCGCGCCCGGATGCGCGTCTGAGCGGCGACGATTATATTCGCCTGAGCGTCAGCGACACCGGCTGCGGCATGACGCCGGCAGTGATTTCCCGCATTTTCGAGCCGTTCTTTACCACCAAGGGGCCAACCGACGGCACCGGTTTGGGCCTAGCGGTGGTGCACGGCATCGTCGCCAGCCATCGTGGTGTGATCACGGTCGACAGCTCGCCTGGCGTCGGCACCACCTTTTCAGTGTGGCTGCCCGTGCTGGGCTCTCCGGCAGACTCTTCGTCCTCGCGCACGGTCGCATGCATCGGCCATGACGAAGAAATCTTAGTGGTCGATGACGAGCCCGCGGTGGGCGCAGTGGTCGCCGATCTGCTCGGCGCACTTGGCTATCGCGGCCACCATTGCCAACGCTCGTTGGACGCACTCGCTTTGATCCGCGCTGCGCCCCAACGTTTCCGCGCCTTGATCACTGACCAAAGCATGCCCGACATGAACGGCACCGAACTGGTCGCTGCTGTGCGCCTCCTGCGCCCGGACCTGCCAGTGATTCTGTCCAGCGGCTATGCCAACGACGAGCGCACGCAGCTGGATCCAAACCAGCTTTCACTAC
>JBBROQ010000307.1:0-2249 GCA_038229115.1 Planctomycetota bacterium
GAAAGGTAGGTGGCGGGCCGTTGGATCGTGTTTGCAGCTTGCAATCCTCCGGCTGGGTCCAATCGCGCATGAAATCTTCGTAAGGATTGTAGCCTTTCCAAATGCCGTCAATACGCGGAAAGCCTGTATCCAATGGCTAATCTTGGTCGAACGCGGCAGAGGATTACGCCGGGGCCATGCTTGTGTTGGCCAGTGTGGCTTGGGATGACTGTCCGCCATCCGGTCACTCCGGTAGAATGCCCCATCTGAGAGAGTAGATCGCCCGGTGTTGCTTCCCCGCGTCCAGTTCCATACCCAACCCGCGCCGGGAGTGCGGCGCTTTTTGGCTATGGGATTGGCGTTCGCGGTCGCCGCGACGTCTGCCGGGTGCATCATCACTGCGGACGTTCCGAATGCGGCGCTGGACGTTCCGGATGCCTATAAGTCGGCGGCAATCGACCCCGAGGAAGTGCCGCCCTCGCTCGATTGGTGGCGCGGTTTTCGCTCGCCCGAACTCACCGTGCTGATGGAAGAAGCGCAGCGCGTGAATCTCGACATCGCGGCAGCAACCGCGCGGATCGTTCAGGCCGATGCGCTCGCGCATGAGGCGGGTACTGCGTTATTGCCGAGCGTGACGGGCGGTTTTTCGGGTTCGCGTTCACGCTCGTCGAGCAATACGGGCGTAGTCACCGCCGGCAGTTCGATCGGCGGTCGCGGTGAAGTCACGAACCATGTTGCACAGCTGAACGCGAGCTACGAAATCGACTTCTGGGGCAAGAACCGCGACCTCTTGCTGGCAGCAGAGGAAACGGCGAATTCAAATCGCTTCGACCGCGATGTGGTCGCGCTGACAACACTCGCCAGTGTCGCCAACGCTTATTTTCAGGTCATCGCCGCGCAGGATCGTCTCAGGATCGCGAACAACAATATCGCGAGCGCGCAGAGAATCTATAACGCCATCAAGGCGCGGGTCGATGTCGGCACGGGTTCGGATCTGGACCTCGCGCAGCAGGAAAGCGTTCTGAACAATCAGAAGGCGCTCATTCCGCCGCTGCGGCAGACGCTCGATCAGAATTCGAATGTGCTTGCCGTGCTGGTCGCGCGTCCGCCGGAACGCGTGCGGCTGACCGGCGCGGCACTCGGCCAGATCGCCATCCCGCGCGTGACGCCGGGTCTGCCATCTGAGTTACTGATCCAGCGCCCCGATATTCGCCGGCAGGAAAACCAGCTTGCGTCCGCAACCGCCAATGTCGGCAGCGCGCGTGCTCAATTTTTTCCGAGCGTCCAGTTGACCGGACAGGGTGGTTACCAGAGTGCGGCGCTGATGGCGCTGTTCACGCCGCAATCGGCGTTTTTCAATGTGGCGGCGGGGCTGACGCAGCCGATTTTCGATGCGGGCCGCATTCAGGCCAATTTCGACTACAACAAAGCCAAGCAGGACGAACTGCTGCAGACCTATCGCAAAACCGTCGTACAGGCATTTTCGGACGTCGATACCGCGCTGATCGCCATCCGGCAGACGACCGAAAAGCTGCGGCTGCAGCGAAACGTGGTCACGTCGTCGCGGCGGGCTTTTGAACTTTCCGAGAGGCAGCTCCGCGCAGGCACCGCTGACATCGTGACTGTGCTAAACACGCAATTGACGTTATTCCAAGCTGAAGATTCGCTGGCGCAGGCGCAACTTGCGCGGCTGCACGCCATTGTCAGTCTATATCAGGCGCTCGGTGGCGGCTGGTCACCAAGGACGGAAGGGCCGGTGGATGCTCTTTAAGCCCGATCTGAACGAGAAAGCGAAGGCCGCAAGCGAAGGCTTCGCCCGGCTTGCATCGTCGGCGCGGCGCCGAACGGTGTCGATTGCGGTCGCCTCGCTGATCGTGGTGGGCGTCGCCTACATCGTCTGGTCGTTGTTCCATCAGACCGCGTCATCGACCCGACCCCAGGGTGGATTGACCGTGCCGGTTCTTGCAGCGTCACCGCGCATTGAAGATGTGCCGGTTTATCTCGACGGCGTCGGAACGGTTCGCGCGTTGAATAATGTCACCGTGCGCGCGCAGGTGGACGGCAAATTGCTGTCGGTGAATTTCAAGGAAGGTCAGGACGTCAAGGCGGGTGACGTCCTCGCTGAGATTGATCCTGCGATTTACAAAGCGCAATTCGATCAGACAGTCGCCAAGAAAGCGCAGGATGAAGCGACGCTGGCCAATGCGCGCATCGATCTTGGTCGTTACCAGCAATTGGCTCTCGCGAAGGCAGGCTCCGCGCAGCAGGCC
>JBBROQ010000308.1:0-2245 GCA_038229115.1 Planctomycetota bacterium
ATGCCGGGCGGGTGCTCGGCAAAAAATGGTTTTGGATCGTGTTCCTGTTGGACGTCGCGAAGGGTCTGCTGCCAGTGCTGGCCGCCAATTGGCTGGTCGCGTATCGGGGCGGTGACGCGACATGGCTGCCGCTCGCGACCGCGACGGCGACCGTGCTCGGTCACGTTTTCACCTGTTTTCACCGCTTCCACGGCGGCAAAGCGGTGGCCACCGCGCTGGGCGTGTTGATCGCGCTGATTCCGGTCGTCGCCGCGGCTACGGCCGGCGTGTGGTTGGTGGTGTGGGTGATCGGATGGGCGCTGTTCAAGACGCCGAAGAACAACGCCGTCGGGCCGGCGTCGGTTGCAGCCGCGTTGGCGATGCCGCTGTTTTACGTTTGGTTGGCTGAACAGCCTTGGCAGAGCGCGCATCTGCCGCTGACGATTTTCTGCCTGCTGCTCGCGACGCTCGTGATCGTGCGTCATCGCGCCAATATCGCCAAACTACTGACGCGCGCGTCGGTACCGAGCGCTCCCCATGCCTGATCTGCGCGAACATTTCATTCCGTTTCGCAGCGCCGACCTGGTCACGCTGCTACTCACAAAGCCGCCGGCCGGCCACGCCTTGGCGACGGACGATCACGCCGCGTTCCGCGCCTTCGCCGAGATCCTGGCTGCGACCATCCATCATGAATTTCACCAGCAGGTTTTGAGCCTGCGCGCGTTGTATGCGCCGGTCGATCCCAACGCCGACACGCTGCCGATTGCGGAACTCAGCGAGCACCAACGCGCCGCCGGGCGCGACGAGTTTTTAGATCGCCTGCGCAAATTGCTGACGCGCGCCAATTACACCGCCATCAGCAGCGCCGACCTACATGCAGCGCTAGCGCGCGAATCGGTGTTCGCGGTGCGTCTGCATACCGAGCTAGATGACTTCTCCGAATTGGTCCTGTACCGCCGCGGCCTGCGCCGGCGGCAGGAAGTCGTGAGCTCGTGGTTCGGTTGGCGCCGGCGTTTGATCGAGGTCGATTATTTCGAGCGCGTCGCGCTGTACGTCCGCTTTCAGGACGAAGCTCATTTCCAACAACGCCGACGCAAAGCCCCGGAAAAACCAGGCACGGTGACGCTGAAATTGTTCCAGAACATTCCGCGCGACGATATCGAGATGCTGCTGCCGAATACCGAAGTGCGGATGCGTCTGAAAGATCAGGCGCTGCTCGGCATCCCAGCGCTGCTCGGCATTTTCGGCCTGCTGGGCAAACTCACCATCGTGCTCGGCGCGCTGTTGGGCCTGGGTTATTGGCTGAAACTACACGACCAACCGCCGGCAACCACGCCGCAGCAATGGATCGCGATCCTGGCCGCCGGCGCTACCGTGTGGTTTTTCATTGGCCGGCAGGTGATGCGCTATCGCTTCCGCAAAATGCAGTTCCTGAAGGCGCTCGCCGACGGCCTGTATTTCAAGAATCTCGACAACCACGCCGGCGTGATCCATCGCCTTGCCGACGAGGCCGAAGAGGAAGAGGGCAAAGAAGCGCTGCTGGCCTACGCGGTCCTAGCCACCGCGCCCGATGGCCTGAGCGCAGCCGAACTGGATCAGCGCATCGAAACCTGGCTGCGCGACGGTTGGCGCGTGGAAGTCGATTTCGAAGTCGAAGACGGCCTCGCGAAACTTGAACGACTGGGGCTGTTGGAGCGCAGCGCAGACAGTCGCCTGCGCGTGGCCCCGCTGCACGAGGCCAACCGCATTCTTGATCAGCGCTGGGACCAACTGTTCACGCACGCCAACACGACGCCCTGAAACAATCGCCTACAGCGGCAGCTCCGGCATTAGCTTCAACAGCGCTTGGCGCGCGCGGTACAGGCGCTTCTCGACATTGCCGACCGATAGCGCCAGCGACTCAGCGATCTGATCGTAATTAAGGTTCGCCTCGTATTTCAGCAGCAAGATCTCGCGATAACCGTCGGGCAATCTAGCCATCGCTTCGGCCAAGCGTTCAACCTGCGGATTCGGCGGATCGGGTTCGTGCGCCGCCGGATTCACATCCTCGATCGACGCCGCGCGATGGCGACCCGACCGCCGTAACCATGAGATCGCCTCGTTGCGCACGATGGTTCACAGCCACGACGGAAACGTTGCTGGTTCGCCCAATTGGCCCAAACGATTGAACGAGCGAATGAATGCTTCCTGCAACACGTCGTCGATGGCGGCGTCGTCTTTGAGCACCGTGCGCGCGACCGCGCGAGCGCGCAGGAGATGCGTCGAC
>JBBROQ010000309.1:0-2244 GCA_038229115.1 Planctomycetota bacterium
GGGTTTCGCGGCGGTGGCAGCGGAAACGACCCTAGTCCGGGCGGTGGTTCCAGCCGGTAAAATACGGGTATCCCGAAACGAATCGCTGCGCGTGCATGCATGGTTTTCTAGGCTGGTGTGCGCGGATTGCCAGCGCGCCGGTTGGCTGCGATGAACGCTGCGACCAGCACCACCAACAGCGTGATCCCGCCCACGGCCAGGAACAGCCACGCGCGATCCAGGCCCGGCCGATAGGTCAGCCGCGCGCGACCACCGTTGAAACGCGCGCTGCGGCCGTCGACCGTGCCGGTGGTGTCATTGGCATCGAGCGCGCCCGGCACATGCACGGTCAAGGTGCCGTCCACCATCTCGCCAAAATCCACCGTGATCGAACCATCGGCGTTGAGCGTGCGCGCGCGAAACGGTTTGGTGAATTCCTGCCATCCGACGTTCGCCACGAAGGTGCGCGCATCACGGCGTTGCGTGTCGACGATGGTGAAGCCGTTGCGCTCCAGGTGCCGGCGTAGCTCGGCGGCCGACATCGGCGGCGGATCGCTAAGCGTTAGCTCGCCGTGTCCGGAACCGTCGTTGGCGATCCACACTTCGGCCTGAGTCGAGCAACTGGCCAGCAGCAGTGTCAACGCGACTAGCGCGACCAGCGCGCGCACGCCATCAGCCCGCGGCAGAAGTCGTCGGCTCAGTCGCGGCCGGGGCCAACCCGGTGCTGACCTGGCGACTGAACGTCGCGCGCAGCAGGGGGATGATCTTTGCGTCGACACAGCGCGCGGCCTGTGCCAGCGCATACGACACCGCGATGCGGTCACTGCGACCGTGGCCAATAATGGTGACGCCATCGACGCCCAAGAGTAGACAGCCGCCGATGCGCTTCCAATCGGCGCGATCACGCAGGCCTTCGAATGCCGGGCGCATGATTTTCGCGCCGATCTTGGTGCGCAGACCTTTGTAGATTTCTTCTTTGAGAATTTTCAGCAGCGCGGCGAACACGCCTTCGCTGGTTTTCAGCACCACATTGCCGGTGAAGCCGTCGCAGACCACGATGTCGATGTGACCTTCGTAGATGTCGGTGCCTTCGACATTGCCGACCACGTTCAAGTTGGTCTTACGCAGTAGGGTCAGGCTTTCGTTGGTCAGCTCGTCGCCCTTGCCGTCCTCTTCGCCGATCGACAGCACGCCGATGCGCGGGGCTTTGCGGCCGTAGACGCTTTCCAAAAACACCGAACCCATTTCCGCGAACTGCACCAAATGTTCGGGCCGGCACACGGCGTTGGCGCCCATGTCGCAGACCCACGTCGTGCCCTTCGGATTTGGCAGCGGCCCGATAATGCCGGCGCGCTTCACGCCCGGCACGCGGCGCAGATGAATTTGCGCGGCCGCGACTGAACAGCCGGTATTGCCGCACAACACCATGGCGTCGCCCCGGCCCTGTTTCACCAGTTGGGCCGCGCGATTCATGCTGTCGTTGGGTTTGTCTTTGAGCGCCTGGATCTTTTCGGCCATGCCGATGACTTCGGGCGCGTCTTCAATTTCGATATTCGCCAATTTCGCACCGCCTTCGCGATCCAGGCACGCGCGCACATCCAATGTGCGGCCGACCAAGATCACGGTGTGGGCAGGGTGGGCCTTCGCGTAGTCGATCGCGCCCTGGACCATGGCGAGCGGCGCGTCGTCGCCGCCCATCGCATCAAGGACCAGTCGCATGGGTCGGTCGATCAGCCCTTGGTGGTCTGGTCGTCGCCGGTCGCTTCTTCGTCGCGGAACAGCACTTGTTTGCCGTTATAGATGCCGGTGCGCAGATCGATGTGGTGCGGGCGATGGACGCTTTTCGTGGTGCGATCGATCGACATTGGCGGCACCACCAGGGCCTGATGGCTCTGACGGAGTTTCTTACGACTATGGCCAACGCGGCGCTTCGGAACTGCCATGGGAACCTTTCGAGAATGGCGACCGCCGGTGCATGTCGACGGCAGCAAGGCTGACCGCAACAGTCCCCAGCGAGAGGGTCGCGGAACCTAGATAGGCCACTGGTGAAGTCAAGGCGACCAAACACCGCTTCTCAAGTACAGCCAGAGCGCCTGAGCCTGCGCGCCGCCAACGCCTGGGAACCGTTGCACGGCCTAGCCGTCCAAGCATCACCTGCCCCACGGATCGAGCCCGATCCAACCTGGAGATCATCATGCGTCACCTGCGTCTTGTCCCTGTCCTGGCCGCGTTGCTGTGGCTGCCGCCAACCGTGCGCGCCGGCGA
>JBBROQ010000310.1:0-2224 GCA_038229115.1 Planctomycetota bacterium
GATCCGAAACTGGTGATCTTGGACGAGCCGACCAGTGCCCTGGATTTAGAAACCGAAGCCAAACTGCAACGCGATCTGGACGCCATGTGCGCCGGGCGCACCACCTTCATCGTCGCGCACCGCCTTTCGACCCTGCGTGGCGTCGATCGCGTCCTGGTATTCAGCCAAGGCCGCATCATCGAGGATGGCACCCCGGCCGAGCTGCTGGCGCGCGACTCGCAATTCGCGCGCTTATCTGCACTGCAAGCCGCTGGTGCGACCTGAGTCGCGTCAGCCGGTAAACTTGTTCACCCCCATTGCACCACGCGGCCTTCGTAACGACCACGGGTAGCGCGAGGAGGTCCAGGCAGCCCCTCATTTATTATTTCATTCATAGTCGCTTAGCCGCACCGGTAAGCGGGCGCCGCCCTGACCTTCGGCCCGATCTGGCCCTGCTTTTACCAGCTCTGCTGTATGAACGCGGCCAATGACCAACTGCGGGTTAGACCATCGATGTCGGCATTGTTCTGCCGCTCCAACAGCGCCACGGCACCATCCACGATAAGATGAGTTTGCGCGCTGAGGGCGTAGGTTAACGAAGCCTGCAGATTCACCTGCGTACCGGCGCTGTCAGGCACGTCATATCTCCGGCCCGTACTATCCACCGCGGTCGAATTGCTTAGGCGATGGACCGCCTGCAAACCGCCGCGGATGGCAATGTGCTCTTGCTCTATCGTGTACCCCACCGCCAGCGGAACGTCGTCGCCACGCCGAAGTTTAATGCCTTCGGTGCCATTGGTACCCAGGGCCAGAATATATCCCACCCGTGCATCGAAACCCGCACGACGCCAACCCACGGCGAAGATCAGATCGGTCGAACCAAGTCCCGGCTGATATTCCAGCGGTGCGCCAGCCAGTTTCTGGTCATCTCCGGTCGGCAGACGAAGACCTGCGGAAACCGACCACGTGCCGCTAGGTGCTGTCGCCAAACGCTGATCAATCGCGAGCAGCACATCGCCCAACCCGGTTGCGGACCCACGATCACCATGATTGCGCACCACGGGTACTTCCAACAGCACCGAACTGGTCGACCAAGGCTTCCACGAAGCGTCGAGCGCCACCACTTCATGAAGAACCCGACGGTCTTCAACATGTCCCGCTGAAAAACTGCCGCGCACGCCGATGGCGAAGGTATTGATGCGATCAGACTCCGCCGTGGCCACCGGCAGACGGCAAAAACCGCTATCCGAACATTCCGCCAGCAGACGCGCGCCGTTACCTATCGGCGTGATCGGCATCAACACGCCGACGAGCAGCGCCATCCCCCCACCTCTGTGCATGCGCCGGCTGCGCGCAGCGGCAGTGGCCCACCGTCGGCACCAATTCAGGGGCGAGGCAACTTTCAGGTCTTTGATGAAAATCTTGCGCATGGAATGATTCCTGGGCGGGTACTACCGCGCCGGACCACTATCCAGCAGGCCGACTTCCACCTACGCAGATCACTGCTGGCTGTTGGACATGCCAATCTGCCGAAACCGGAGCACGTTAGAAATCTGTCGGCAATCCGATCGGTTCCCATTCCTTCATTTCTGCCGCCATACGCTCGAGTTTTTTGCGTACAAAAAAGTGCGCAAATTTACCGAGAACTAATCGTATTGGCGGCTGCGCAGCGGTGATTGCTGCGATCATGGCGTCGGCAGCTTTCGCCGGGTCGCCAGGCTGACTGCCAGCGATCTTATCCAGATATGCTGCGAATTTTCCGGAGGTGGCGCGGTAGTCATCTATGGTGCGTTCAGCCCGTTCCAATGAGCGACCGATGAAATCCGTCCTAAATGGCCCGGGTTCAATCAGGGTGATATTCACGCCCAATGGCCCCAGTTCGAGTTTCAAGGCTTCGCCAATACCTTCCAAAGCGAATTTGGTCGCACCATAAATCGAAAAGCCCTCGTGATTGGCCAATCCGGCGACGGCAGACATGATTACCAAATGTCCGGATTTCTGCGCCCGTAAATGGGGAATAGCAGCGCGTAAAACATGTATGGTTCCAAACAAATTGGTTTCGATATTGGCGCGGATCTGCGCGTCGCCGCATTCTTCCAACGCGCCGATTAAACCATATCCAGCATTGTTAACGACGATATCCAAGGCCCCGAAACGCGCGATTGCGGAGTCGATGGCATCATCGACCTGACGATGATTGGTGACATCCAGGCGCAGCGCTAAAGCCCGATCAGGATATTGCGCA
>JBBROQ010000311.1:0-2217 GCA_038229115.1 Planctomycetota bacterium
AGCGTCCAGATCGGCGTGGATGGCGAAGCTGCGGCTGCGGTTCGCAGGCGCGGTTTCGGTTTCAGTGATGAGCGCCTGCTCGCCCGCCGCCAACAGCACTGCGCCCGCCGCGAAGCGATCCAGCACCGCGCCGCCGCGCCACGCACAGCCGGTAAAGTCGACGTCGCTTAGGAGCGCATGGCCACGCCGCGACAGATACGGCCCCAACACCGTCGCGCCGCCGGCACCCGCAATCGTCACTGACCATTGCTCGCTTAACACCGTCCGCGGTTTCGCTGCGATCAGCAAATCCGCTGATTTTTCCAGGCTTTCGCCGACTTCCGGCATGGTCGCCAACGCCCGGCGCACCGCGGCTGCGCCGGGTTCGGGCAGATCGATCCACACGTGCACCGGCCGCGCGGGCGGCCGCCGCAGCCGGCAGTGGTCATCTGCCGGTAAGGGATCGGTGCCGTCGAGCGTGATGTCGACCGCCGCAACGTCCGCGGCCGGCAGAGCGACCACCACCAGCTGCGCCTGATCTGGCAATAGCTCCAGCTTTCGTTCGGCCAGCAGCGCATTGTTCTCGCCTGCGGATCCGACGCCCGCAGCTGCGCTAATGCGCAACGTGCGCGTACACGCCGCGCCCTGCGCCAGCACGCGCACCGCGATGCGCGCCGGCGCAGTCGCGTCAGCCGGCAGCCAGCGCGCATCGGCCAAACCGCTGGTCGGCACCGCCTCGCCGGCCAACAGCAAACCGCAACCCGTGGGCAACACCGCCGGCCGCGCGTCGCCGACCAACAGCATCTGCGCACTGCGGCCATCTGCACCGCGTGCGAGTTCGGCGGCCAGCGCGAACGCCGGCGTCAGGTCGTGCCACGCAGACTGCGCATGCCAGGCGTCCAAACGGGCGCGCGCCTGCACCGGCGGCAGCGCCGGGCCGGCCAGGACGCTCGGCGTCACCCCAGTAGCGATCAACGTCACGCGATCCTCGCGATCGAGCGCGGCCAAACGCTCGCTCAGTTTCGTCAGCAACCGCGCCTGCGCGGTGCGGCCATCGGCGCCGATCACTTCCAGCCGCCCGCGCGTATCCAGCACCACCACCACATGCCGCGCCTGGGTGCGCGCGTTTAAATGCGGATCGCACAGGTACCACGTCAGCGCGCAAATCGCCGCGATTTCCCACCATAAACTGGCGCGATTCGCCACCCGGCTGCGGCGTCGACCGGCCCCGCCGATCGGCGCCAGCAGACCAAACAGCCACAGGGCCGTCACCGCCTGCGGCCGGAAACGCCGGCGAAACCAATGGATGCCGATCACGGCCGGCACGGCGAGCAGCGCCAACAGGCCCAACGGCGCAGCCAGAATCATAGTGCGGCCAAAATCATTGCGCTGCCTCGACCACGCCGGCCAAGCGCAGGCTGCGCAGCGCGGCGTCGAATCCGTCTTCCGCCACGCACGTGACCACGCCCGGGCCGCGTCCGGACAACGCCGCCACCCAGCCTTCCTGATGCTTGGCGAAACGTGCGCGATACGCGGCGCAGGCCGCGGCATCCAACACCACGTCCTGCGCGCTGCCTTCGACATCGACTAAGCGTACCGCGCCCACGGGCGTCGGTTCGCGTTCGGTGCGCGTCAGGACTTGGATCAAGCACACGCGGCCCGCGCCCTGCGCTAAACGCGCGACCACCGCCGCCGCACCTGCCGGGCACAGACCGTCGCTAATCAGGTAACGATCGGCACCCGGCAACAGCGGCGGCGGCGCGGCTTCGAGTCCGGCTGCGCCCGCGCAGACCAAGCTCGACAGACGTGCGCGCCAAGCCTCGCGGCCGGCGCCGTCCAATCGCTGCGGCCGAGCGTTTGCCGTCGCTGTCGCCATCACCCACGCCGCACAGCGCGCGCCGGCGCTTTCGGCCAAGGTGATGAACAGCGCCGTTAAACTCGCCGCCAACGCGCTTTTCACCGGTGAAATCGCCATGCTGGCGCTGCCATCCATCAGCACTTCCAAACGTGGACTGACCTCAACGCGAAAGCGGCGCAGCAGCAATTGATCCGAGCGCGCATACACCCGCCAATCCAGATGCCGCGGATCATCGCCGGCGGCGTACGCGCGGTGGTCGTGAAATTCCTGACTGGCCCCCGGCCCCGCGCCCAAACGCGCGCCGACGCCGGTGCGCCGCCGCCGCGCATCCACCGTCAAGCGCACCTGCCGCGCCGCAGCAGCAACCGCGACCACATCCC
>JBBROQ010000312.1:0-2178 GCA_038229115.1 Planctomycetota bacterium
CCAGCGGCGCGCGGTCCCAGAGTGGGGTCCGACAGCCTCAATTGGAAAAAGCAGGAAATGGGCGCGTTTAGTTCACGCGAAGCGCCAATGCAGCGTCAGCGTGGTCAGCGGCGCCAGATCCAGCGCGAAGCTGCCGTCCTGCGCCTGCAACGCCGTCTCGCTGCCATCGGCCTGCACCATCGCCACCACCAACGGCCGCTGCGGCCACCAACCGACCCGCGCGGCGCGGTTCGCGCACTCATGCAACGTCAACGCGCCGTCCCAATCTTTGGGCGCGGCTTCGGCCACCGGCACCACGCCATCCAGATCGGTCCAACGCCACAGCGGCGGACGCGGCGGCTCGGCTACGGTCACCGGCGTCGACATCGCCGCGAACGCGGACAACCACAGGCTATTGGTGTCGGGCAGGCGCTGCGCGCGCGTCATGGCGATGGTGGTTGGGCCGCGGTCCCTGCCCAACAAACGCACGGTTCCATTTGCGACATTCACCCTGTCGCCGGCCTCGGCCAGAATTGCCACGCCCCGACGTCCATCGTCGCCACTGATCACCGTCATTCCGGCGCGCGTGTTTACGTTCAGCTCATGCGTGGTCGACAGCGTGATCGCGACCCCGCTATGTGCCGCGATTTCGAACAGCAGCAGATCGTCGTGTGCCATCAGGCTGATCTGCATGGTTGCCGGGCCTTCGGTGGTGCCCCACGTCTTTCCCAAGCGCGCAAAGGCAGGTCCGCGATTGATCACCTGCATCGGCGAAACGACGCTGCCCTGCACATCAAATCCGGGCCCGACCAACGCGACAAATCGCCCGTCAAAGCAACACCGCTCCAGACGATCGCTACCGCCGAACTCGGCCCGGACGCGGCCATTGTCGAGCACCGACTTGGACACTTCCCACTGCGCTCCGGCGACCGGCTTCGCTGCCGGATCAATGATCGGCGTCAGCTCGACCACTTCGCCGGCACCAAGGGCCAACGCCACCACGCAGTTCGCATCGCCACCGACGCCACGGCCGGCTTGCAGCGGATAGCGCCGCCCACGGTTGTCGCTTACCGCAGTCGCATCGCTGGGCGGCAAAATCGCCAACGCCCACCGCGCAAACGGCAGCGGATTCGCCACCCGCCAGGTCGGCGCCAAAGTCAGGCCAGGCAGATGCAGCGGCGCGTCAGGCATCGCCGTACGCTCGCGCGCTCTGAGCACACGTCATGTGGCATGTCTTACCGGCCGTAAAATTGTGCCGCATGCTTACCATTGCTCGGGGCAGCGTGTCTTGACACCACCCACAGCTGCCGCTCATCTTTCCTTCACTGATGCACAACGCGTTGACCTTCTTTGGCCAGATGGCAGTGAACTTCCGCAAAACCGGCGCGATCGCGCCCAGCGGCAAGCACCTAGCCCGGACCATGGCCCGCTATGTCGGCACTCTGAGCCCCGGCCAAGTGATCGTCGAACTCGGACCCGGCACCGGCGTGTTCACCCGTGAACTGGTGCGCCGCTATCCCGCCAATCCGGTGATCGCGATCGAATTCAATCCAGTATTCGTCAAGCGCCTGCGCCTCACCCTGCCCAACGCGACCATCGTCGAAGGCTGCGCCTCGCGCCTGGGCGAACACCTCGACGTCTTAGGCATCGATCACCAAAACGTTGCCGCGGTGGTCAGCGGCCTGCCCCTGTTGGCGCTGCCGAAAGACCTCTCGCAGCGCATCTTCGCCGCCGTCGCCACGGTCCTGCCGCCCGGCACCCGATTCATACAGTTCACCTATTCCGCCCGCGCCTGGCGCCGCTTCAATCCAGAAGGTTTCCGCCCGCAACCATCGCGGAAAGTTTGGTTCAATTTCCCGCCGGCGGTGGTGCTGCCGTTTACGCGCGTGGCGTGATCCCGGCGAATGTGTGTATTTTAATCTGTACATGAAACGCTGGGTATTAGTTTAAAATTCGAGCTTAACATTAATTACCTTTCTTCCTCGTTTTTCGGCAATTCCCTAATTGTTTTAGCATCAATAAATTCATCGTCGTCCTCGAATTGAATCATTTTAGCCTGTCGAAATGCATTCAGGGCTATAAGCACTAAGTCTCTGTTATTTTTCTCTGTCTCAATATTTACAGCAACTAAATTTTTTAAATATATGCGGAGGAAAACTTCGGTACGCCTTCTCTTTCTAAATTCCAAGAAATTTATTA
>JBBROQ010000313.1:0-2170 GCA_038229115.1 Planctomycetota bacterium
CAATCTGAGAGAGGCAAGCTTCCGGCGTGGCGTAAATAGCCATAAATTCTGACAAAGAGGCGACTTTTGAGCCTGGTTTCATAATGGGTAAATATAGACCCATTCATGAGTTAGTCAACCTGTGGCTCCTTTAAATGCAGGAAGATTTATCTACTACGTGACAAAGTTAAATCCATCCGCCCCTTGAACCAAACCACGCCTTGTCCTTACCAGCCGGCTGTTGATCCATCCATTTCAATGCAGCAGACCGCTCCAGGTCGCGTCCAAACCCGCCGACACGTCCTGCCACTGCCGCGCCACAGTCTCTAATTCCCGCCGCAACCCCGCCAAACCTAGATTCCCCGTGCTGCCCGCATGCGTGCGTTCGCGCACGGTGCCGTCGTGGTCGGGGGTGGCGACGGCGCTCAGGTTCCGGCCGACCTGCTGATAGGCGTCGCGGAAGGGGATGCCTTGGTCGCGCATCAGGCGGTAGGCGGCGTCGGTGGCGTAGATGTCGGGGGTCAGGGCGGCGAGGATTTTGTACCGATTGGGGATCAGCGTCGGCACCGCGGCGGTGACCACCGCCAGTCCCTGACGCGCGAGGCGCAGGCCATCAATGCACAGGGCTTTGGTGTCTTGCAGGTCGCGCGAGTAGCCGGAGGGCAGGCCGATGGTGAGCGCGGCAAGGCCGGTGCGCAGGCCCAGGAATCGTGCGGCGCGGCCGCGTAGCAGCTCGAACAGGTCCAGGTTCTTCTTCTGCGGCATGATGCTGGAGCCGGTGGTGAAGCCGGCTCCGATCGAGAAGAAACCGCATTCGGCGGTGGTGAAAAAAACCAGGTCGGCGGCGAAACGGCTAAGGTCACCGACCACCGCACCGGCGGCGTCGACGCAGGCGGTTTCGACCTTGCCGCGGCTGTTGGCGTCGGCCATGGCGATGCCGCCGCCTTTGGCGAAGCCGAGCAGTTTGGTGGTCAGCGCGCGATCGAGCGGCAGGCCGACGCCGTAGCTGGCGCCGCTGCCGAGCGGATTGCGATCGGCCAAACGGAAGGCAGCCGACAACAGCTCTAGATCATCCAGCAGTGCCTGCGCATGGGCGCCGAAGAACATACCTAAGCTCGATGGCATCGCGCGTTGCAGATGCGTGTAGCCGGGGAAGGGATGGAATTCGTACTGCGTCGCGGCCTGCGCCAAGGCGGTGGCGGCGCTGAAAGTGTCGAGCGCAAGTTGCGCCAGGGTGTGTTTCTGCCACAGGCGCACTGCGGTCAGCACCTGATCATTGCGGCTGCGCCCGGTGTGCAGGCGTTTGGCGGGTTCGCCCAGGCGAGATGTCAGCAGCGCTTCGACTTTGCTGTGCACGTCCTCATCCGCGGCTTCGACGGTCCAATCGCCGGCGAGGAATTCGGCGTGCAGTTGCGCCAGTCCACGCGCGAGCGCAACGCCGTCGTCGGCCGAAATCAAGCCGACCGCGGCCAACATTTTCGCATGCGCGATCGAGCCAAGCATGTCGAAGGGGGCCAACGCGCGATCGTACAAATAATCGTCGCCGACCGTGAAATCGTGCACCAATCGATTGGTCTCGTCGCCGCCTTTGCTCCAGATCGCCATGCCAGCCTCGTGCGGCATTGGCGCGCGGAATGCGCGGAAAATGCCGTGCGCACGCTAGTGGCGCAGGCATGCGTCGCCACTAGCGTGCCGCGCCATGTTGCAGCCAGCGCGTTTAGGAATCTTGCTGTCGGGCAGCGGCTCGACCTACGTGAATCTGGTCGAGGCGATCAACGCGCGGCAGCTTGATGCCGAGATCGTGCTGGTGATCGCGTCGAAAGCCGGCGTCGGTGGCTTAGCCAAGGCCGCCCAATTTGGACATACCACGACGATCGCGGCCGAGCCGGCTGCGGTCACGGCAGCGCTCCTCGATGCGCGCGTTGAGGTGGTGGCGATGTGCGGCTGGCTGCGCTTCTGGAATCCGCCAAGCGAACTCGCCGGGCGGGTGGTGAACATTCATCCGAGTCTGCTGCCTGCGTTCGGCGGCCAGGGCATGTACGGGCTGCATGTGCATCGCGCGGTGCTGGCTGCTCTCGCGGCCTCGTCACCAACAGCCGCTGGCGAACGCATCAGCGGCTGCACCGCGCATCTGGTCACCGGCGAATACGACAGCGGGCCAATCCTAGGCCAACGCACGGTGCCGGTGCTG
>JBBROQ010000314.1:0-2160 GCA_038229115.1 Planctomycetota bacterium
GGTTGCCGTCGATCACGTGATAGCCGATGAGCGTTGAGGCTGGCCGGGATTGGTTGGTGCGTTCGTTGTCGACATTGCTCTCGCCGCCGAAGTCCATGCCGATGCTATTGGCATGGCGCACCAGGTTGCCGCGAATGGTCCAATGATGGCCGGCGCGCGTACCCAAGGTACCGGCCTGCGCGGTGTCAGTGTTGTCCCAGAAATGCCGTGGAAACTGATTGCCGCAGTGCTCCATCACAAAGCCCAGCACGTGAATATAGCCCAATCCGCGCGTGTGCGGCGCGAAGATACGGCGGCGCGTCGTGATCTCGATCAGCGCGGTATTCTGAAGCCCAATGCTATTGAAATGCACATAGATGCGTCCGGTGCCGGCGTCATACCACCAGGTGCCGGTGCTGGCGGCCATCTCGCTCTGATACGGCTTCTGCACGTACATCGCGCCATCGACGAACACCTGACCAAGCGTGTAGACCATGTTCGCATCAGCGGCGCTATTACCGGCCGTAAACTCTGGTTTGCCTTCGCGGGCATAGGGCGTGGACGCGACCGCGACCTTAAACGGATTCTTATTGGTGACGTACACATCGTCGGTGAACAGCGCGTCGTCCGGCACCGCGAATTGGATGTCGGCGGCAGAGCCGGATTGGGTCCAGGTCGGACGCCATGCCTCTGAACCTTTGATGATGACGTTCTGACCAGGCTGAGCCTTGTAGATGATCGGATTGATGGCGTCAGTGCCGCCGCGCGGCGGCGACACACGCTCACGATAGGTGCCGCCATAGACCAACACCGCATCACCGGGCTGCGCCAGTTCAGCGCCTTTGGCGATGGTGCGCAGCGGCGACGCCAGGGTTCCGGGATTGGTATCAGCACCGGTGGTCGCCACGTAGTAGAACCGACCCGAAACGGTGATGGCGAAGTCAGAATCGGTCGCGCCGCGGGCCGCTACCGCGACCACCGTCAGCAGCAGCGATACCAGCCAAGCGCGAGCGCTCATCGGTCGCGCCAGTCGTAGCGGATGCTGGAATCGGGATTGTATTCGCGCCAAAACTGCGCCTGGTCCCAGGTGTTGTTGACGAAGGTGCGGTCGTACAGCTTGCCGTTGCCCTGGGCCGGGGGGTATTTGAACAGCCACAGACCCTGTTTGGTGGTGGTCGGCGCGCCCGCCGCATCGACCAGCACCGGACCCTGGGTGGCAAGCTGAGTTCTCGCGGTGTCGTAATAGGTGGTCACGACCACGGTCTGCGCGACCGGCGGCGTCACCGGCGTGCCGCCGGAGCTAGCCGACTTCTTGCTCAAGCTGCAGCCGCCGATGACCGCCGCAGCGGTGAAAAGGAGCGCAACGAACACGATCTGACGACGCATGATCAACCGCCTCCACCGGGCTGGGTGATGTCAATAAGCATGAGCTTGGTGGCGCTGGCACCGGTCGGCGCGCTGAGTGTCAGTCGGCCATCGGTCACCGACACCACCGCGGTCGCTTCTAAGAAGCGCACGCCGCTGCTGGTGGTGCCGTCGATCAGGGTCGCGACTTCGCCCAGCACTTTCATGGCAGTTCCGTAATACGCCGGATCACCGGCGACCACATGCACCTGGTAATCACCGTTGGACAGCGCGATCTCCCAACGCAACAGCGTGTCGGCAGGCTGCATGTAGATCAGTGTGTCGTAGCGCTGATCGGTGGCGTTAGGATTGTTGCGATCGCGGGCGCCATCGCTGGCGTCAGCGCTCCAACCAAACGTCAGGCCGTTGCCGCGCGCGCCGAACGACGCGCCCGAGTCGACCAGATAACCGGTGAAATTTGGCGCTGAAGCCGGTTGGAAATTGATATGGATCGAGACCCCAGACACCGGTGCGGTCAGCGTACAGGTGAACGTCGAGGTCGCGGTCAGGGCGCCGTCGGACACCGTCACGACGATGTTTGAGCTACCGGACTGACCGGCCGTCGGCGTGATGGTCAGATTGCGATTCGCGCCGCTGCCTGCGAAAGCGATACCGCTCAGCGGCACGAGTGTGCTGTTACTCGAGGTTGCCGACAACGTCAACGCGGCCGGCGCGACTTCAGCATCGCCGATGGTGAATGCCACCGGCCCAATCACCGCGCCAGCAACTGCGCTTTGCGCCGCAATTGCGCTAATGGTTGGGGCCTGATTGGCGAAC
>JBBROQ010000315.1:0-2145 GCA_038229115.1 Planctomycetota bacterium
AGGTCGCCGTCTTTGCACGAGAAGCCGTACTTCGCTTCGGTGACCATCGCCAACCCACGGCCGTCATCGCGCAGCACCGCGGCCCAGCGTTGGCCGGGCACTTCCCACTGCGCTTCTTCAACCGCACCGCCGGGTAATTGCGGGCGTTCTACGGCGCCAAACGGCGCGCCGAAACGCGCGTTGCGGCCGCGATACTGCGTCGGCACGTGATACTTCAGCAGCTGGTGGTCTTCGCGCCAATCGACCGCGGTTTCGATGCGCAGCCAACGGCTGCCGGCTTCCAAAATGTACGAGACCACGATCGAGCTTTTCGCGCCGAGCGTCGATTCAGCGCGCAGCACTGCGCGCACCGGGCCGGCTTCGACCAACGTCAGTTTTAGTTTGTCGGCAACCACTTTATGGTTTTTCAGCGCATGATGATCGATGTCCCACGCATCGAAATTCGCGGGCAAATCATGATACATGCGCAGCCCAGCGATGCCGTCGAACGCGAGCACTTCGTCGGCAACCGTCAACCCCGACAGCTGGCCGTCGCCATCGAATGCCGCCTGCACCACGCCATTGTCCAACAGCGTAGTGCTCGCGCTGACGATGCGTTCCTGCGCGGTGCCGGCGGTCGAGCCGCTTTGATTCAGTATGCGTTCCGCACCCAATCCGGCGAGCTTCACCGCGGTCAGCACGCGTGCGTTCTTGCCGGTACCAATGCGCTGTACCGGCAGGGCGAGGCCGTCCGGCGTGCGCAGCGCGGTGCCGACTGATGCCGGCAGTTCGACCACCGCATGACGCGGCAATGGCAGGGGATTGAACACCAGGTGGCCATCGTGGTTCGCGGTCGACGCCAGCTCGACGCCGGCTTCTTCCAACGAGCGCTCGGCGTGGTCGCGCAGCTCCGGCGTCAGCTGTTGATAGACCAGCGTGATCGAGCTGCCCGGGATCGCGTCATGGAACTGCGCGAAGGCCAAGCGCTGCCACGTCGTTTCCGGCACCGGCTTGCCGCCGGTGACCACGCGCACGGCTTCGTGAACTTGCAGCGCACGCTCCAAACCACGGTAGGCGGCTTTGAAATCGCTCTGCGTGGTGTAGGTGCCGCGATGATATTCCAGGTACAGTTCGCCCTGATACACCGGCAGTTTTGCGCGGCGTTTGCGCAGGTCGCCGAAGAAATCCTCGGCCAGCGTCCAGCGGTGTTTTGGCGCACCGGCGAGGCTGGTCAGACGACGGGCGCGTTCGAGCGCGCTCTCGGTGGTGCCGCCGCCGCCATCGCCCAGGCCCTGCGGCAGCAGCATCGCCGGATGCACGTCGGCCTGCCGATGCGCGGCCAGGGCGTTGACGCTTTCGTGCACTTCGCACATGCCGTTGTAGCCGATGGTGCACAGGTGCGTCAGCACTTCGCTGCCGTCATTGCCGCGCCAGGTGAAGCTATTGTACGGAAATTTATTCAGCGCCGACCACGTCATCTTGGTGGTGTAGAACGAATCGATTCCGCCCAAACGTAGGATCTGCGGCAGGCACGCGGCGTAGCCGAACACGTCCGGGATCCAGCACAGCGTGCTGATTTTTCCGCCGCGCAGTTCGGCGGTTTTCGCCTGACCAATGGCCAGCGACCGCGCCAGCGCTTCGCCGCTGGGCAGGTTGTTGTCAGGCTCGACTTCGAACCCGCCCATCACTTCCCAACGGCCTTCGGCCACGCGCTTTTTGATCGCGCGATATTGCGTCGGCACTTGGCGCTCGATCGCGCGGTACAACGCCGGTTGGCTTTGGCTGAAAAGGAACTCGGGATAACGCTCCATCAGGCGCAGCATGGTCGCGAACGTGTGGATGCCTTTGCGTTCGGTCGCGGCCTCGGGCCACAGCCACACTAGGTCGATATGCGCGTGGCCGCACAGCGCCGCGACTGGCTGCCAGGCTTCGGCCGGGAAGCGTGCGATCAATGTGGTCAGCGCCGATTTGAACGCTGGCAAGCCATCGGCGACCCACACGTCGCAGGCCTCGTCTAAAGCGGTGACCAATTGCCGCAGCAACGGCGTGGCGACATCAAACACCGGTAAAAGACCTACGAAATCCGTGCCTTTGAGATTCTGCGCTTTCAACATCACCACCAACAATTGCACCAGCACATCCAGATCCCAATGTACGTCCCACGCC
>JBBROQ010000316.1:0-2112 GCA_038229115.1 Planctomycetota bacterium
AAACCCGAATAGGTGGACTGCACCGGCCACCACCACTGTACGCCGTCCCACTGTGCCGCGCCCCGGATCAGCAGCAAGCCGCCCAGCTCCACCTTATCAACGGAACCCGCGAGCGACGACGGCGAGACGCGCAGCAGCACATAGACCACATCCGAGCGGACCATGACCACGTTCGGCGCACGCCAGGGGGCGGGCGTGGACACCGCCCCGGGGGTTACATCGAGCGCGGCGGTCGGGCTGGTCGTTGGCACGGCGGGCGCGGCCAACTGGAGCGAGTTCTGTTCCACCCAGCCATACACGTTCTGCCCGGCGACGGCCACCTGCCACCACCACTGCACGCCATCGCTGACCACGTTGGCCGTCCATACGCTCAGCCGCCCGGACGGATAGACAATCGTGCGCCAGGCCGCATTGGAGGCGGGCGCGACCCGTACCAGACTGTACGGCACACCCGGCTTGATGGTCAGCGCCGTGCCGGAAACCCAGGCTTCAGCCGATCCCGGAACGCCCGGCGTGCTGGGTACATGGGTCGCTGTCGCTGTCGGCGGCGTGGTGATCAGCGATTTTTGCTCGACCCAGCCCACAACGCCACTGCTCGTGTTGACCGACGACCACCATTGGACACCATCGTAAACGGGCGCGGCGGCCTGAATGGTCAGCATTGCTCCAGCGGAAACGATCACCCGGATCGTCGGATCGTTTGACGACGGACTGCCGCGTATCCAGGCCACGCCGACCGCTGGCGCCACATAAACCACCGCACCCGCCGCATAATTGGCCGATGGCGGCGGCGGAGTCCCGCCCGGAACGGTGGGCACAGGCGTGTTGGTTACGGCCAGGGTCGGTACCACGCTGGTTGCGCTGCCCGACATGGTGGCCGGTTCAATCGAATTCTGCTCGATCCAGCCGGTCGCGCTGCCGCTGCCGCGCCGAACCGCCCACCACCATTGCACACCGTCCCACTGGGGCGCGGGCGAGGCGATGATCACGAATTCGCCGCGCTGGGCAGTATCAATTACCAGCCCGGTCGAGGTCGGCGTGCCGCGCAGCCAGGCATACGGAATGGACAATTTGACGCGCAGCAGGGCGCTCACGGCAAACGGTATGGCCGTCGCTTGCCCGCCCGCTTGCGCGGCAGCCTGACCGCCGCCAGTACCGAGCGCCAGCGCGCTGATCAGCAGCAGCGCCAGGCTAAACCCCCAAAAACGCTTCTTGTTGAGTTGATTGATCATGAGCTAAATCGAATCCCCCTGTTGCGTGTCTCGTGCCTCAGTCAGCAGCCCGGTAAACGACTTCGCCGCCGACCAGCGTCCAGTGTACCGTACCCGCCGCGTCGATCAGCGCCAGGTCAGCATCGCAGCCGGGCGCAATCCGGCCTTTATTGCGCGTAGCCGTGTGCGCGTGCGCGGCATTGGCGCTGTTTTGCGCCCATAACGCGGCCAGCGTCGGCAGCCGCGAACCGCCCGCCGCGTGGGCGTGAAGCACAGACTGGTCCATCGTTAGCAAACTGCCCGCCAATGACCCACCTTGCGTCAGCCGTGCCTGCCGGTCGGCCACCGTGACCGCCAGCCCGCCCAGAGTATACGCGCCATCGGGCATTCCCGCCCCGGCCATCGCGTCCGTGATCAGGATCACGTTTTCGGGCGCTTTGGCGCGCAAGAGTACTTTCATAATCAGCGGGTGGACGTGAATCGTGTCGGCAATCAATTCGCAGGTCAATTCGTCCAGCGCCAGCGCCGCGCCCACCGTGCCGACAATCCGGTGGTGCAGCGGCGTCATGGCGTTGAACGTGTGGGTGGTATGCCGCAAGCCGAGCCGAATGGCCGCCTGCAACTCGTCTACTGTGGCGGCAGTGTGCCCGGCGCTGACGGCCACGCCCGCCGCCACCGCGTCCGCAATCAACCCATGATTTTCGGGGAATTCCGGCGCGAGCGTGATCCGCGCCACCGCGCCCGTGTCCAGCAGGTCGCGCGTCTCGACCGGATCGGCACGGCGCACGTAGGCCGGGTTTTGCGCGCCGATCAGCGCCGCGTTGATGTACGGCCCCTCGACGTGCGCGCCCAGCACCGCCGCGCCGCCGGTCGGTTGGCCGATCAGTGCGGCCACGTAGCG
>JBBROQ010000317.1:0-2104 GCA_038229115.1 Planctomycetota bacterium
CCGCCAGCGCCAGTGGCTTCGTCGGTTCGGATTTGCTCAACATCGCGCCGAACCTGTCGAGCTACGGCAGCTACGGCGGCCCGACCGACAGCGCGCCGCCCAACGCGGGCAGCCCGGCCATCGACGCGGGCAATAACGTCGGCTGCCCACCTGGCGACCAGCGTGGGATCGCGCGCCCGCGCAATGCGACATGCGACATCGGCGCGGTGGAATACAGCGGCACCGCGACTAGTAACATCGTGACGACGACCGCCGACAGCGGCCCCGGTTCGCTGCGCGCGGTGGTGGCCGCCGCCGCACCTGGCTCGGAAATCACGTTCAACCTGACCCTGCCCGCCACGGTCGCACTGATCAGCGGCGAAATCGTCATCAGCAAAAACCTGACGATCAACGGAACAGGAGCGCGCTCGCTGACGATCAGCGGCAGCAATTTCAGCCGAATCTTCACGATTAGCGCGGGCAATGTCCTGATCGACAACGTGACGCTGATCTACGGCAATCCCGGCACAGGTTCGGGCGGCGCCGTCGCGCTCATGAATGCCGCATCACTGACGATTGCGAACAGCACTGTTCAAAACAGCACCGCATTATATGGCGGCGGCATCTACACGAACAGTACCGGCGTGCTGCGCATCGATAACAGCACCATCGCTAACAATACAGGCAATGGCGGCGGCATTTACCAGGGCAGCGGCACGCTGACGATCCGCAACAGCACCATTGCCAACAATGTCAGCCCTGCGGGCGCGGGCGGCGGTATCCGCTCATTCGGTCCCCTCACGCTGCTCAATAGCACGGTCAGCGGCAATAACGCGACAGGTGGTGGCGCTGGCGGCGGTATTTCAGGCAGCGTCACGCTGACCAACAGCATCGTGGCGGACAACATGGCCAGCATCCCCGATGTATCCGGTACGATCACCTCCGGCGGCAACAACCTGATCGGCAGCACCACCGGCAACACGGGCACGATTGGCACCGACATCGTGAATGTTTCGGCGCAGCTTGCGCCGCTGGCGAACAACGGCGGCCAGACCGATACGCTGGCGCTGCTGCCCAACAGCCCGGCCATCGACGCCGCCAACCCGGCCAGTTGCCCAGTCATTGACCAGCGCGGCGCGCCGCGCACCACCGGACCGTGCGACATCGGCGCGTTCGAGTTCAACGGCGTACCGCAGCACCCGGCCACCGTCGCGCCAACGCACGTGCCGCAGGTCGCGGCCACCATGACGCCGCGCCCACCGACTGCGACGCATGTCCCACCGTCGATCACACCAGTTCCGCCGACGGCGACGGCCATTCCCACGCGCGTCCCACCGACCATCACACCGGTTCCGCCGACAGCGACGGCTACCGCGACGCGCATCCCACCGACCATTACGCCAGTTCCGCCGACGGCTACTCCGACGCAGCCGATCCCGGCCACGCTCACCCGGACGCCAACGCCGACGGCCACCTACACGGGACAAAAAGAGTAGCGGCGCTTATTCCACGAAACGCCCCAGCCGGGCTAACCCCTCCGCGAAATTGGTGCGTCCCAGGCCAAATCGAAAATGGTTGCCCGGCATATCGTACACCGTGCCGGGCAGCAGCAGCACGCTCTGCGTTCTTGCCAGGTCCAACGCGAATTTGTCAATCGGGATCGGTCCGAGCAGCCGTGGGAAACCGATGCTGCCCGCGCGCGGACGGACCCACTCGAAGCGATGCGCGTGTTCCGCGAAAAACGTATCGGCCAGCGCCAGGTTGCGGGTGATGATGTCCAGCGAGCGCCCAACCACCTGACCTTTGGCGCGCAGCGCAATCAGCGCCAGGATTTCGCTCGGCGCGCTGCTGCACATCGTCAAATAGTCCTTGAACGACGCAATGCGCGCCCGCAGTGCCGCGTCATGCGTGACCAGCCAGCCGATCCGCAGCCCGGCCAGCCCGAACGACTTGGACATGACTCCTACGCTCACCGCGCGCCGCGAAATACTGGCCGCCGCTGGCAGCCGATCCGCAGGCGCGTATTCCATCAGCCGGTATACCTCGTCGGAGAGCAGCGTGATCCCGGCTTCGTCGGCCAGTTCGACAATCGCACGGAACGTGGCCGGGTCGGGCAGCGCGCCGG
>JBBROQ010000318.1:0-2088 GCA_038229115.1 Planctomycetota bacterium
CGGCGCCAGCAGCGAGAGCAAACGTTGTTGGTCAGCGGCGGCTGCATATTCGCGCAATGCTTCGCCCAGCGGCCGATGTTGTGCAGTACCCTGCGCGGAAAGTCGTGTGGTGTAGGTCGCCAGGAATGCGAAAGGCGCGGCCTCATCTTTGCGATTTTCAGCTAGGTGCACATGCACGCGGCCAACCAAATTCCACGCCGGATTGCACGCGTGCAGGAACACACTCAAAGCGAGTGAGCTGGCATGGAGGGCGGCATGCAGGGCCGCATCCAACTCGTTCCACAACGCCGTCAGCACTTCCGTTGTCAGATACTCGGCGCCATCCATCGGCGGTGCCGACCACGCCCAGGCCCGTAGATCGCCGGCATCTGGCACTGGCACGCGACCCGGCGCTGACGCGGTGACCTCAGGCAGGGTGCATAACGCCGTCAGAAATCGCCCGGAGAAATCACGCCACCAACCCAGCACCGGTGGCAGCACGGTGCCAACTTGCTCACCGCCGAGCGTCAGCAATCCGTGGCCGGTGCCGGACGCGAAGGCAGCAGCGAGGTGATCGCTTAGCTCCGCTGGCAGGGCGAACGCATCGGCGGACGCATCGGCGGACGCCACGGTCACGAGACGGCCCTGCGGCGTCAGCGCCAACGTTTGCGCAGGAGCGTGAATGATGGTCGTACCTGTACTCACGACGGATCACCTTTCTGAATCCGTGACTATGTCCACCGATGCAGCGCGCTGGTCGTACGGTTGTTTTTCAGGGCGTCGATAACGTATGGAATACGTGGTCAAAAGCGGAGTTCTGAAACCACGTTCATGGCGGGCGGCGATGCCGTTGCCAATGTACAAAGCCCAGCGTTGCCGCTGGGCTTTGTACTTCTCTCAGGATCGAAAATTCGCGCTCAACGCCGATCGTCGCGCCGTGGTCCGCGGTCATCGCGGCGCGGGCCGCGTTCGCCGCCGCCGGCTTCGGCGGCGCGGGCTTCATAGCCGGCGGGTTGCGGCAGCAGGGCTTTGCGGCTGAGGCGGAATTTGCCGGTGCGCTGATCGACTTCGAGCAGCTTCACATCCAGGCGGTCGCCTTCGCGGGCGATGCCGTCCAGGGTTGGCACGTGCGCCCAATCCCATTCGCTGATGTGGACCAGGCCTTCGGTGCCGGGAATGAATTCGACGAACGCGCCGAATTCCTTGATCGCTTTGATCACGCCGGGGTAGGTTTTGCCGACTTCGGGCGCTTCAGTTAGGTCGCTGATCCAGTTCTTGGCTTTTTCGATCGAGGTGCGATCGGGCGAGGCGATGGTGATAATGCCATCGTCGTCGACATTGATTTTCGCGCCGCTTTCTTCCTGAATGCGACGAATAGTTTCGCCGCCTTTGCCGATGATTTTGCCGATCAGTTCGGGATCGATTTGCACCTGAACGATCTGCGGCGCGTATTGGGACAATTCGGGGCGGGTGGCGTTGATCGCGGCGTTCATCGCTTCAAGAATGTGCAGGCGGCCTTGGCGGGCCTGCTCCAATGCTTCGCTCATCAACTGCGCGCTGATGCCGCCGATCTTGATGTCCATTTGCAGCGCGGTGACGCCGTTGACGGTGCCGCAGACTTTGAAGTCCATGTCGCCGTAGTGGTCTTCGTCGCCAAGGATGTCGGTGAGGATGGCATAGCGGTCGCCTTCTTTCACCAAGCCCATGGCGATGCCGGCGACGGGGGCCTTGATCGGCACGCCTGCGGCCATCAGCGCCATTGAACCACCGCAGACAGTTGCCATCGAGCTGGAGCCGTTGGATTCCAGGATTTCGCTGACCAAACGGATGACGTACGGGAACTCTTCTTGCGGCGGCAGTACCGCGACCAGCGCGCGACGCGCGAGCGCGCCGTGACCGATTTCGCGCCGGCCGGGGCCGCCGCGCTTTTCTACCTCGCCAACCGAGAAACCGGGGAAGTTGTAATGCAGCAGGAAACGCTCGTTGAATTTCGGCTTCAGGCCGTCGATCAACATTTCGTCTTCGCTGGTGCCCAGGGTCGCGATCAGCAGGCCCTGCGTTTCACCGCGGGTGAACAGCGCCGAGCCATGCGCGCGTGGGAGCACGTCC
>JBBROQ010000319.1:0-2086 GCA_038229115.1 Planctomycetota bacterium
GCCAGCGGCGCGCGGTCCCAGGAATTTGTCGCAGCGGATAGTGTCAACCTGATCGGGGGAGTTTAGTGGCCGTCATCCGGTCGTTGCCTCGCGGGATGCGAGCGCACCGTGCCGCCCATGACTCCCATGACCGCCGCCGTCCTGCTCGACATCGAAGGCACCACCACCGCGATCAGCTTCGTCTATGACGCGCTGTTCCCGTATGCGGCGCAGGCGATTCCCGCGTTCGTGCGTGCGCGGGCGCATGAACCCGCGGTGCGCGCCGCGGTCGATGCGATTTTAAATGACGCGTTGCCGTCTGAGCGCGAAGTCGATCCGCTGGCGACCGCGATTGCAGTGGTGCAGCGGCAGATGGCCGCCGATGTGAAGGCCACCGGGTTGAAGCAGCTTCAGGGCTTGGTTTGGCAGCACGGCTATGAAACCGGCGCGATCAAAGGCCACGTCTATGCCGACGTCCCGACGATGTTCTCGACTTGGCAAAAAAGTGGGCGGCAGATCGCGATCTATTCCTCGGGCAGCGTGCTGGCGCAAAAACTGCTGTTCCGGCACAGCGTCGCCGGGGATTTGACGCCGTATCTGTGCGGGCATTACGACACCCAGGTCGGCCCGAAGCGCGAGGCCGCCAGTTACACCGCGATCGCCGCGGCCTGGAAAAAAGCGCCGGGCGAGATCACGTTTTGTTCCGACCAACCGGCCGAATGTGCCGCTGCAGTCGCCGCCGGCATGCAGGCGATCGTGCTGTTGCGACCGGGCAATCCGCCGCTGCCAGCTAATCTTCCGTTCCCGATCCACGCTGATTTTTTCAAGGTTTGAACATGACCTACGTCCCCGCTGCTGATCGTTATGAACGCCTGCCCTACCGCCGCTGCGGCAACAGCGGTCTGCTGTTGCCGGCGATCAGTTTGGGCCTGTGGCACAACTTCGGCGATCCTGCGGCCAGCGCTGCCGGCATGCGCGACGAGACCTATCAGCACGCGCATTGCCGGAAGATGGTGTTCACCGCGTTCGACCTGGGCATCACGCATTTTGATCTGGCGAATAATTACGGCCCGCTGCCCGGGGCGGCCGAGGAACGTTTTGGCCGCATCCTCAAAGAGTTGCCGCGCGATGAACTGATCATCAGCAGCAAAGCCGGCTACCGCATGTGGCCCGGCCCGTATGGCGAATGGGGCTCGCGCAAATATCTGCTCGCGAGTCTGGACCAGTCGCTCAAGCGCATGGATTTGCCGTATGTCGACATCTTTTATTCGCATCGGCCGGATCCCGACACGCCGTTGGAGGAAACCCTGGGCGCGCTCGATCACGCGGTGAAATCCGGCAAAGCGCTGTACGTCGGGCTCAGCAGTTATTCCGGCGCGCAGGTCGCTGCGGCGATGCGCATCTGCGCGCGCGATGGTCTGGTGAAGCCCATCATCCATCAGCCGTATTATCACGCGCTCTCGCGCGGCGCTGAAACCGACCTGCTGCCCGAAGCGCGCAGCCATGGCCAAGGCGTGATCGCGTTCTGTCCACTCGCGCAGGGACTGCTGACCAATAAATATCTCGCCGGCGTGCCGACGGATTCGCGCATCGCGGTTGAGCACGGCAACGTCGACCCGGCTGCGATCGCCAAGGTTCAACGCTTGGCCGTGATCGCTGAACGCCGTGGTCAGACCATCGCGCAACTCGCGCTCGCCTTCGTTCTGCAGCACTGCACCAGCGCCCTAATCGGCGCCAGCCGGCCCGAACAAATCATCGAGAATGTGCAGGTGACCAAGCGCCTGGATTTCAGCGCTGAGGAACTCGCCGAGATCGACCGCGTTCTCGCCTGAACGCCAACGCGTCCGCCCGCCATGTCCGACCCGCACGAGCTTTTCCACCTCGCCCTGTACCAACCGCAGATCCCAGGAAACACTGGAAATATTGGGCGTTTGTGCGTCGGCTTCTGCTGCCATCTGCATGTAATCGGGCCGTGCGCTTTTGACTTCAGCGACAAAGCCGTGCGTCGGGCCGGCTTGGATTACTGGCCGGATTTGCGCCTCACCATTCACCCTGATCCGGCGGCGTTTCTGATGTGGTTGGGCGAGCGCCAACCGTGGCTGGTGAC
>JBBROQ010000320.1:0-2069 GCA_038229115.1 Planctomycetota bacterium
CGACCTTGTCGAGGTCGCCGAGTGCTTGATGCGAGAAGACGACGCCGACGTTCGCCGAGCGCGACTTGTTCAGGAGAGCGCCGAAGCCCGGTTTGGATTTGAGGCCAGCGTGCGTCCGCGCCGCGGCTGGCGTTTGCCGCCGCTGTCGGTGCGCGAGGGCGTCACGGCGTGGCGCACCGCGCAGCGCGGTGGTCGGGATCGCGTGGTAGTCGCGGTCGGGCCGCACGGTGGCTGGATCGAGAACGATGTCGTGGTGGTGCGAAACCCCGAGGAACAGGCCGAAAAAACCCAGTGGGATCTGGATCCGTTTGCGTTCCTGAGCGCCGCACTGCGCGCCGACGGCATGCCGGCGTTCGACGTGGCAACGGTCAATGGCCGGCGCGCCGCATTCGCGCAGATCGACGGCGACGGCTTCGCCAATCGCACCGCCGAGCGCCCGGGCCGGCCGATGGCGGCGGCGGTAATTCGCGACGAGATCATCCGGAAATATCCGGTGCCGATCACGGTTGGGTTCATCGCCGGCGACCTGGATCCGGCGGCGTTGGGCACGGACGAACGTTTGGCCTTGGCGCGTTCGCTCGCGACCGAGCCGACGGTGCAGCTGGGCTGCCACGGTTATGCACATCCGCTGATCTGGGCGCGCGGCATCGTCGCGCTGAAAATTCCTGGCTATCAGTACACCCCGCAGCGCGAGATCGGCGACGCGATTCAGTTGCTCGACGAGCTGCTGAAAATCAGCCATAAACGCGTCGAGTTGTTCCAGTGGACCGGTGACTGTCTGCCGGATGAGGCGACCTTGGCCTTGGCTGCGGCCACGGGGTTGCCGGCCATGAACGGCGGCGACACCCGCAGCGACGATCTGGCCCCGGGCATCGCCGCGGTCGCGGCGTTGGTGCGGGTCTGCGGCGCGCAGCGGCAGGTGTACGCCGCGGCGGCGAACGAAAATATTTTCACCCGCGGGTGGTCCGGGGATTTCGGCGCGTACCGGCAAGTGATCGACACTTTCGTGCGCACTGGCACGCCGCGCCGCCTCAAACCGGTCGACCTTTACTTCCATTTTTTTTCCGGCGAGCGCAGCGCCGGGGTGCGCGCGCTGACTGGGGCCTTTGACTGGTCGCTGACGCAGCCGCTGTGTTGGATCACGGCGGCGGAATATGTGCGCACGGTCGAGGGTTTTCATTGCGCGCGGTTGGGCCGCTTGGCAGCACACGATGGTTGGTGGGCGGCTGATTACGGTGCCTGCCGCACGCTCCGTTTCGACGGTGAATCACGGCAAATTGACGCTCAATTAAGTCACGGCGTGGTCGGGTGGATTCACGACGGCGGTTGCTTGAATGTGACGCTGGATGCGGCGCACGCCGAGCTTGGCGCGGATCCGGCCGCGATCGTGTTCAGTCCCGCGATGCCAACGCAGGTGCTGCTGGCCGCGTCGGCTTCGGCAGTGAAAGACTTGGTCATTACCGCGACTTCGTGGCAGGCCGCAGTGCGGCTGTACGCGCCGGGCGCACTGATGCTCGACGGCAATGTTCCAGAACGCGCGCTGACGGTGACGGTGGCCGACCACCGCAGTGTCATCACGCCCGACGCGGACGGCCGCGTGACGGTGCCGTTGCCATCCGGGCGCGGGGAATGGGTGATGGTGCATTGTGCGTGGTGATCTGCGCGCCGTGGTGGTGCTGGTGCTGTTGGTGCTTGCCGCGGTGGCGGTCTCGATCCCGCGCGATCGCGAATGGGGACTGTTGTTGGCGCATTCAGGCCGCGCGCAGGGGGCGCCGCTGTTGGCTGCGGCGTTGGCCGCGAATCCTGACGATCGGGTGGCCATGAACGCGCTGGTGAAGGTGGTATTGGCCACCCATGACGGTGATCCGTCGCAGGTGCGGGCGGTGCTGACGGCATGGGTCGCACGACATCGCGATGACGCCGACGCGCGTGGGCAATTGGTCGCGATATTGGTGGCGATGAACGACGCCGAGGCCGCGCTTGCGGTGCTGCGCGCGGCACCGCCATCGGCGGGACTGACTCGGCAATTGGCGCAGCTGTATGCGGATTTTGGTGATCTGGCGCAGGCC
>JBBROQ010000321.1:0-2001 GCA_038229115.1 Planctomycetota bacterium
ACACGCGGCGTGTGCGTGGTTGTTGAGACAGACGCACGTGGGTTTCGGCCAGCAGCGCGGCGTTGGCCGCCTGGCGCAGATCCGGGCAGCGATCCGGAACAATGCCGAAGGTGTCAAGATTGGCGGCGAGCACGATCGCTTCGTGTTTGTCCGTGGTTTCGGCTGCTGCAGCACCGGTCGCCGGCAACTTCACCCACAGATTGGTAGCGACAGCGTCGTCCCACGTGGTGACGATTTCCAACCGCGCGCGTTGACTGCCATTGGCGTGCAGCAGGCCCGCGCGCTCGGCATCGGCGCGTGCGATAAATACCCGCGGCAGTGCGATCGGCAGCTCGGTGAACAATGCGCCGGAAGTCCACTGCGTGGCGCGGGCGTCGTCGATCAGGATCACTGCGCGCGCGCCCTGGCTGAATACATTGTCGAGATAGCGCGTACTCAGATCGAGCACCGCGATCGCGCCATCAACCGGCTTGCCGTCGAGCGCGGCTAAATCGCCGGCGCCAACGGTCACCAACGGCCCCTCAATCGGCGCGCCCCAGGTGGTGGTCAGCGCGATGCCATTGGGCCCCAGCGGCAGCACGCCGGGCACCGCCACGCCGTTGACCGTCAGCACGCAGGTGCGCGTGTGCGGAACCAGAGTGTTGAAGCGCTGCCGCTGCGGGTCCAGGCCGGCGGCCTTCAGCGTGGCTTCGACCGCGTCGAGCGCTTGGCCGAAGGCGACGCCGCCGGCGAGGCGTTCATCATGGGCGGCGAGCGCATCGTAGACGCGGGTGTAGGTGCTGACGTCGGCCGCGGACCCGGCAGTGCCTGAAAGCAACAGCGCCAAAAGCGCGATAAAAACCGCATTTTTACGCATCGCCATCACCCAGGCTGCCTTGTTCAATGCGGATGCTGCTGCTGAGCGCGATGCGTTCGATGGTGCCGCCGTTGATCCAGATCATGCGGTCGCTGACCTTCAGCATCGCGTGGTCATGCGTCGCGCAGACGATGGTCACGCCCTCGTTTTTGTTGAGTTCATACAAAATGCGGTGCACGTCTTTGCCCGACACCAGATCCAGATTCGCGGTCGGTTCGTCGCACAGCAGCAACTGCGGCCGATTGGCCAACGCGCGGGCGATGGCGGTGCGTTGCTGTTGGCCGCCGGACATCTGCTTTGGTCGGTGATTCCAGCGTTCACCCAAGCCCACTTTTTCGAGCAGTTCCAATCCCCGGCGTCGCGCTTCGTCGCTGGCGACGCCGGCGAACGTCATCGGCAAGGTGACGTTTTCCAGCGCCGTCATCACTGGGTTCAGGTTGTAGCTTTGAAAAATGTAGCCGATTTTGCGGCAACGCAGGAACGCTAGTTCATGCGCGTTGAGTTGCGCCATGTCGACTTCATCGATGAACACGCGCCCAGCAGTGGGTGAATCCAGGCCGCCGATCATGTTGAAGAACGTCGACTTGCCCGAGCCCGACGGCCCCATCACGCAAACGTATTCGCCGCGCACGATTTCCAGGTCGATGCCGGTGAGCGCGTGGGTGATCTCAGCACCGCGCTGGTAGGTCTTTTTCACGCCATGCGCGCGCACCAATACCGGCTTGCCGGCGGTGTAGGCCGCGGTGTCGAACGGCAGGGATGAGTTGGGTTCTGGGTTCATGTCATTCGACCCGCATCGCATCCATCGGCGCCATCCGTGCGGCCAGCACCGATGGGTAGATCGACGCCAAGGTCGCCAACACCACGCCGCCGCCGATCGCGGCCAAACCGCACCACAGCGCGCCGCTGGCCGGGAAATACGTCGCCAGATGACCGCCATACAACGCGAAGCATTTGATCAGCGACAGCGCGAATCCGATCACCACCCCGGCCACGCCGCCGGCTAGGCCCTGCAATCCGGCCTCCATCAAAAACTGCGTCAGGATGTAGCCGTCAGTCGCGCCCAGGCACTTCATGGTCGCGATCTCGCGGAAGCGTTCGGTGATCGCCATCAGCATCGCGTTGGCGATGCCGACCATGCAGAC
>JBBROQ010000322.1:0-1880 GCA_038229115.1 Planctomycetota bacterium
CAGCAGCGTCGGATCAGGCTCGCCATCCTTGTCGGCCATGCCATCGCCGCCGAGGTCGATGCCGATGCTGCGCGCATGGCGGATGGTGCAGCCAACAATGCTCCAGTGATGGCCCGAGCGCGTCGAGACCAAGCCGGCCTGGCTGCCGTGCGGCGCGTAGTAAAAACCGCCGCCGCTCATACCGGCGTTGCGCTCCAACACTAACCCGTCAAGCCGCACCCAGCCCTGGCCGCGGGTGCGAGTGCTCACCACCCGGCGGACGGTCGCCAGTTCAAGCTCGGCTCCGCCCGGTTCCATGCCGCTTGATAGATGCAGGCGCAGGGTGCGCGCCAATGGCGCGGTGATGGCTTCCGCAAGGCGCTCTACCGGGGCGTAGGGGCCGATGCCGGCAAGTTGCCCAACCATGCACCACGAGCCAGGCAAGGCCGCGACCTCGGCCGAGTCGCCGAGCTGTTCCAGACGCTGACCGTTGACGAACACCTGACCGCAGCAACGCGGCTCTGGCATGCCGTCACCGAAAAACTGATACGGGTTCCAGCCATCCGGAAACAACGCGGGATCGACGTCGGCCTCAACCAACCCAGAAACCAACGTGCGCCAGGTCGGCCGCCACGGCACCGTGCCGCGCAATATGGCGGTGCCGGGCTGCACGGCGCGCAGCGTCACCGGCGCGTCTTCGCGGCCCCCCTGGGCCAGCAGCACTGCGCCGTAATAGACCCCCGGATGAATCAGAATGGTGTTGCCGGGCGCGATCTGCGCCGCGGCCGCGGCCACGCTGGCGAAGGGCCGTTCGCTGCTGCCGGGATTGGCGTCAGCGGCGGCGGGATGTTGGCAATCGACGTGCAGAATGCGGGTGTTCATGGTTGGGTCGGCTAAGGTGATGGACGAGCAAGCGGTCGAGAAGTCTGCGCCGATCCGCGCCTGATGTCACGCCCGGGACCTCGGCGAGCTTATAGCCGGCTTCAACGCCCGGCGAAAAAAACATGCACATTGCCCCGATAACCGTGCTTTCGCCAAGCCCTCGCAACGCCGGCAAGCGCCGGTGCGGGTCAAACTGGCGGCCGCGGGTTTCTTGATCGCGACTACCGCGTCGACGGCATCGTCCTGACGTTGGTCATGCGCGCGCTCGTCGGTCGCTGACGCGCCGGCACCGACCTTGCGGGCTGCATGCGCGCGGCCAGCGTGCGGCATGATCCGCGGATTACGTGCACACGATGCGCCCACGCTGCAACGCCTGTGCGCGGCCGACATGAAAGTGTTCCTGCGCGTTGGCGCACTTTTGCAGGCGAAACTGGCGCTGAGCGAAGCTGCCCTTGCCGCGTTGATGGCCGAAGCCGGCGGCCCGGCGCTGCTATTGGATCGCGCCCTACGCGATGCGACGCCGGCGGAGTTCACCGCGTTGGCTGAACGTCATGGCGTGAGCGATGTGAACCTGCGCATGATCAATCAGACTGACGGCGCCGAACCCGGTTGGCGCGTGCTGGTGCTTGAAGATGAGGTCGACAATCCGCTGTTGGCGGCAGCCGAAGCGGCAGCGGATTCCGCGGCCGATATGGCCGCGGACACCACCGTCATTCCGACCGTCGCCGTGACCGTGGCCAATCTGACGCCAGCGCTGCGCGGTCCGGTGGAAGGCCTGTTGGCCGCGCGCGCCGATGACCAACGCGCGGCGGCGCTGGAACAATTGCGCTACGCCGCGCCACCGTTGGCGTTGGTCGGCGAACTGATGCCGATGATTCTGGCCGACGGCGCCGAAGTGGTGCGCGAGCGCGCCATCGGGGTGCTGATCGGAGCCGGCGCGCACACCGCGGTTGTCGACCTGATCCGCGCGCTGATCCGTCGTGATGACGACGCACTCGCGCGACTGGCCGAACCGGTGA
>JBBROQ010000323.1:0-1874 GCA_038229115.1 Planctomycetota bacterium
GAAAAAGTTGCCGAAAGCCGGCGCGTGGATGAATGAATTTAAGATTGTCGGCGGCGTGGTCGAACTCGCGGCGGCGCTAAAATTCCTGGTCATTGCCGATCATGCGTGGAACTGGGGCGTGGTCGGGCGCACGTTTGTCTTGGTCGCGTGGAGCACGGCGGCGCTGCTGTTGGCGTTGTATCTGTTGGGCCTGTGGCGAGCTAAAGACGACGTGCCGGTGAGCGCCGTGGGCGTCGGGCGATTGCTGTTCGCCGGCGCATTCCTGGCCCTGGGTATCTGGTTCGCGGCCGGGTTGACCGGGCTGAATCTGGGTGTGATCGAAAGCTTTTTCCCGGGCGACGCCGCGCCGGTTTGAGGCGGCTGAAACCTATTTGAGGCCGAGCTGCCGGCGCAAATCGGCTTCGGTGGGTGCGAGCGTGAACAGCTCCAACAGCCCGACCATTTTCACCAGCGTGACGATGCGCTGACTTGGTTGCAGCAGCGGCAGGGCTTTTTGGCCGCGGTTTTGCGCGAGTTTCACCACGGACACCAAATACGCGATCATCACCGACGCTATGTGCGTCGCTTTGCTGACGTCCGCCGCGAGTTTCGCCGTCGGCACCAAAGCCGCCGCACGCTCGACGCCGAGAACGAAACTGTCGGGCAGGTTTTGCGTCAGCGCGCCTTCCAGAACCAAGAACAGCACGCCGTCGCGCAGGGCCAGCGACAGCGCAAACGGCGCGTCGTGATAGACGCCGGCGAAGCGCACTTTTGCGAGCTCAGGCGCGATCTGATCAGGCGGCGTGGGGTCGTTGCTCACGCACGCGATGGGACGGACGCGAGGCGGGGAGTCAACCGTTCCGACGGGACTCGCTGTCTTGCACAAAAGCTCACCGCATCAGCATACCGCGCTTCGTCGAAATCAGTTTTTTGCGCGGCAAACACCGCGCCCGTAGCTGTGAGTAGCTGCGAAAGGATTTTCATCATGGGCTATCACGTAGCGATCGTCGGAGCCACCGGAGCCGTTGGCGTCGAGTTCATGAAAGTGCTGGAAAAACGCCGCTTTCCGATCGATCGCCTGACCTTGCTGGCGTCCAAGCGCAGCGCCGGCACCACGTTGATGTTCCGTGGCCAGCCGATCACGGTGCAAGAACTGACCCACGACAGTTTCGTCGGCGTCGACGTCGCGCTGTTCTCGGCCGGCGGCAAACAGTCGAAGGATTATCGCGCGGCCTGCGTCGCGGCGAAGTGCTTAATGGTCGACAACAGTTCAGCATTTCGCATGGAAGACGGCGTGCCGTTGGTGGTGCCCGAGATCAATCCCGAGGCGGCGAAATCCGCGCTGTTCGCCAACGGCGGCAAGGGCGTGATCGCGAATCCGAACTGCACCACCATCATCGCGCTGATGGCGTTGGCGCCGCTGCATCGCGCGGTGCCGATTCGGCGTTTGGTCGCGGCAACCTATCAAGCGGCCTCCGGCGCCGGCCACGCCGCGATGGAAGAATTGAAAGACGGCACGCGCGCGTACCTGGATGGTCAGCCGTTCACGCCGAAAGTTTTGCCGCATCCGTACGCCTTCAATTTGTTCCCGCATAATTCGCCCTTCGACGTCGCGACGGGTTACTGCGAGGAAGAAACCAAGCTGTTGAAAGAGTCGCACAAAATCCTGAACGACACCTCGATCCGCATCACCGGCACCTGCGTGCGCGTGCCGGTTTTGCGCACCCACGCCGAAGCGCTGAACGTCGAGTTCACTGCGCCGATGAGCGTCGAGCGCGCGTATGCGATCCTGCGCCAAGCGCCGGGCGTGACCGTGCTGGAGGATCCCGCGGCCAATCGCTGGGCGATGCCGGTTGATGTCGCTGGACAGGACAACGTGTTTGTCGGGCGCATCC
>JBBROQ010000324.1:0-1791 GCA_038229115.1 Planctomycetota bacterium
CGCGCAGGCGCCCGCCCGAAAGCACCAGCACGCGATCGGCCACCGCCAACAGCTCATCCAAATCGGCATGGACCAACAGCACGCCAGCACCGCGCGCGCGTGCCGCGGCCAGGTGCGACCACACCGCGGCGGCCGCGCCAATATCCAGACCGCGAGTCGGATTTACCGCGACCACCAAGCCCGGATCACCGTGCAGCTCGCGCGCGATCACCACTTTCTGCTGATTGCCGCCCGAGAGTGCCGCGACCGCCATGCCCACGCGCCGCGGCCGCACGTCGAAGCGCTCGACCAATGCCAGTGCGTGGCGCGTCCAGGCGCGGCCCCGCAACCAGCCCGCGTGCGCAAACGGCGGTGAAACACCGTCTTTGAGCAGCAGGTTGTCGCGCACGCTTAGTTCCACCACCAACGCTTCACGCTGCCGATCGTCGGGAATCACACCGACGCGCGCGGAGTTGATCGTGACCGTGCCAGCACTGGGCGCGCACAGCCCCAATATCACCTGCGTCAGCGTCGCCTGGCCGTTGCCGTCGACGCCGGCGATGCCGACGGTCTCGCCGGCGCGCACACGCAGGTCGACCGCGTGTAGCGCATCGCGCATGGTGCTGGTGGTCACCGATACCTGCTTCAATACCAACTGCTCGGCGCCAACTTGTACCACCGCGCGCGCGGCAATTGCCGGCGGCACTTCGCCCAACATCAGCTCGGCCATGCGCGCGCGCGACAGGTCCGCGCACGGCCCGTTATGCACCACGCGACCGCGGCGCAGGATCGTGACCTCGTCGCACAGACGCTCGATCTCGTGCAGTTTGTGGCTGATGAACGCGACCGCGGTGCCGCTGACGGACAGGGCTTTGAGCGCTGGGATCAGTTCGTCGACTTCTTGCGGCGTCAGTACCGCGGTCGGCTCATCCAAGATCAGCACGCGACCGCCACCCAACAGCGCCTTCAGAATTTCGACCCGTTGTTGTTGCCCCACGGCCAAGTCGCCGGCGCGCGCATCCGGATCGACCAGCAAGCCAGTACGCGCCGACCATTCGTGCAAACGCACGCGCAAACCCGCGCGATCGACGCGACCAAAACCGCGCGCGGCGGCAAGCACGCAGTTGTCGAGCACGCTGAGCGTCGGCACGAGCATGAAGTGTTGATGCACCATGCCGACGCCGGCGGCGCGCGCGTCAGCGGCAGATCGGATATGCCTGCTCACGCCATCGCTGCCCACCGCCGTGATCGTGCCCGCATCCGGCCGCAGCAAGCCGGCGAGGGCTTTCATCAGCGTCGATTTGCCCGCGCCGTTCTCACCAAGGATCCCGTGGATGGCACCGGGACGCAGCGTCAGTGAAACGTTGTCGAGCGCAGTGAATGCACCGAAGCGTTTGCCGACCGCCGTCGCGTGAAGCCCAGCGCTCGTCTGAGGTTCCGCGCTCGGGCTAGACAGCAGTCCGGCATTCGCCATGCGCTTACTGCTTTGGCGCGTCCGGAATCACGATCTTGCCGGCGATAAAAAGAATGCGGACTTTTTCAAGCTCGTCGGCCAGCGCCGGAGTGATGATGCTGCCCATCAGCGCCGGGTTCAGCACCGTGACGCAGGTGCCAGTGACCAAGTTGTCTTTCTGCACGCCGGTGACGAAGCCGTTCATGCGCACCTGCTCGGCCAAGCGCTCGAAGGCGCGATCGATTTTGATCACCGCGCTGGCGACGATGAACTTACCGGCAATCGGGCTGGCGTTGGCATCACCGACGCAGCCGAAGCTGTACACCGGTGTCTTAGGATTTTTGGTATTGGCCTCGGCC
>JBBROQ010000325.1:0-1773 GCA_038229115.1 Planctomycetota bacterium
CCGCGGCCACGCCGGCGCGCGCAGGCCTGACCATCTGGGAACTTGGCTATGAGCCGGCGCCCGATCCACGCTGGTTGCGATTGTCGCCCACCACCGTCCACATCGCCGCCCACAGCGAGGCGCGCGTCAGCGCCAGCGTGCGTCTGCCGGATGACCCTCCTTTGGTGAATCGCCGTTTCGTGATCGGCGTGGTGGTGCGGCCGACCGGCGCCGCGGAGAATACCGCCAGCGGCGCTGGCCTGGCGCTGTGTGCGCGCGTCCTGATCGAAACCGCCGCGCACTATGACAGCCACGCCGACACTCACGCGCCAGTCGCCGTGCTGCCCATGGATCCGGATCTGGGCTTGGTTGCGCAGCCGACTGAACGACTGCTGACCCTGCGTAATAACACCGGTAAAGACCGGCGTTTCGCGCTCTTGCCATTAGACGCGCTGGAAACCGAACCAACCCGACTGGCGCGTCTGCGTACTGCGACGCCGGCACCAAGCGCATGGCTGACGCTGAGCGATCCGGGTCAACTCGCTGCGTCTGCGACCACCACGCTGGGCATCCGCGTTTCGCCACCAACGTCGGCTGCCGCCGGCATGTACGAAGCGGTCCTCGTGGTTGGCGACGCCGACGAGCTGTCTGCATGGCGCACAGCGTTAGCCGCCGGACACGCGCCAACGGCGCAGCCGACCGCGACCTTGATCCGTATGCGTTTCCGGCTTGGTCCTCAGGCGATTCCCACGCCGTCCGGAAACGACGACACCCGCCGGTAAAGGCGGGTGTCGTCGTGTGGTGGGCAGTACAGGATTCGAACCTGCGACCCCTCGCGTGTGAAGCGAATGCTCTAGCCGCTGAGCTAACCGCCCGGGTCCGGTCGCAGGAAATAAGCACGCAAAGCGCGCTGTTTTCCTTGCGGGGCGTGACGATGCCGCGCTCTGATCGCTTGGCAAGTAGTCGTGACTAGGGAATAAACCAGGTGGCCGCGACTGCGCGCGCCCGCGGCGTCAGGTCGTCGGAGCGACCGGCGCGCAGCAGCTCGGCGATATGCTCGCGACGTTTCGCGCCGATGCCGGGCAAGCAGTCGGCCATCCACGGGGCGGCGGCGTTCCTCGGCAGCGGCGGCGGCGCCGAACGAGTCAGCGGCTGCCGCACGCTGGCGAGCACCCCGATGGAAAGCAGCACCATGGTCGCGGCGCTCGCGATGGCGGTTGGCGTGGCGGTTTCGCTCATGCACGCCGCGCACATAAAAAGCGCGCTTTTCCTGCCAAATCCATACGCGTTTCTGGCCTCAATCCGGCCGCGTTTGCCAGTTCGCACAGCGCCACCGCCTGGGTGAAACCATGTTCCAACCACAGCGTTCCGCCCGGCGTCAGCAGCCGCGGCGCGTCGGCGATGAGTTCGCGCATCAGCGCCAAACCGGCCTCGGGTGCGAACAACGCTTCCGCCGGTTCAAAGGCCAATTCCGGATCGCACAGCGCGCGTTCGTGCTCGCCGATGTACGGCAGATTCGCGATCACCGCAGCGTACGGACCACTCAGATGCGACGCCAAATGCCCGCGATGAAACGCCACGTCCAGCGTTAAACGCTCGGCATTCGCACGCGCGATCGACAGGGCCGCGTCGCTGGCGTCGGTGGCGTCGATCAGCACGCCCGGTATCGCATGTTTCATCGCCAACGCGATCGCGCCGGATCCGGTACCGACGTCCAGCACACGCTGGCCATCAGCAAGCGTCGGCACGATCAGCTCGACTAACTCTTCGGTCTCGGGCCGCGGGACCAATACG
>JBBROQ010000326.1:0-1755 GCA_038229115.1 Planctomycetota bacterium
CCAACAGCAGCCAACCCGACACCGGCGCGCCGGTGACCGCCAGATAGCCCAAGCCGATCACGGTCATCGCCGCCTGCCCGGCGATCAGCGCCGCGGCGAGGCCCAAAAACTTTCCGAGCACGAACTGCCAACGCGGCAGCGGTCGCGACAGCACGGTATAGAGCGTCTTGTTTTGAATCTCGCTCTGCACTAACGCGGTGCCGGTCGCGACCGCGACCAGGACGCCGATCACACTTTGCAGGCTCTGCACCAGATTCGCGGTGACGTTGTGGCCGTCGGTGGCGCTGATCCAACCGACCACGCGCGAGAGCAAGACACACAGCGCAAAAATCAGCAGCAAACCGATGAAGGTGCGCGCGCGCACCGCTTCGCGGAAGGTCGCGTTGGCGATCACCAGGATCATGGCGCGCGCGCTTTCAGTCCGGCACCGGCGCCGTGCAGCCCAGCGCCAGCGCCGTGGAAGGCGCGGACACGGCTGACGAAATAATCTTCGAGCGCAACTTTTTGCCGTTCTAAGCGCAGGATGTAGGCCGCAGGAATCGCGGCCAAAACGCGCGCTCGGTCGGCTTCGGGAAACACCAGGCGCCAGGTGCCGTCGCTTAAAACTTCCGCGCCCGGCGGCGCGTCACCGCAGCCGGTGAGCGCGAGTGGCGCCTGGCCCAACAAGTCGCTCAGACGCGCCTGTTCCAGCACTACGCCGTGATCGATCACCGCGTAATGGTCGCACAGCTCTTCGACATCACCTAAAATGTGGCTGGAAAAAAACAGCGTCGCGCCGCGTTGACGTTCGAGCGCCATCACTTCTTTGAAGCGCGCGCGCCACAGCGGATCGAGGCCGCTAAACGGTTCGTCGAGCACCAGCAGATCCGGCTGATGAATGAGCGCCTGCGCCAAGCCGAAGCGCTGGCGCATGCCTTTGGAAAAGCTGCGCAACATGCGCCCGCGCAAATCACCGAGGTCGAGCAATTGATAGACCCGTTCGCAGGCCGCCGGGATCGCCGACGGCATGACGCCGGACAAGCGCGCGAGGTAGGCGAGATATTCGCCGAGCTTCAAATTGTCATAGAAATACGGCTGTTCCGGCAGATAGCCCAGACGCGCGCGCAGGCGATGGTCGCCCAGCTTCTCGCCAAAGAGCGTGATTTGCCCGCAATGGCCGTGCAGCAGTCCCATCAGCAATTTGATGCTGGTTGATTTGCCCGCGCCGTTGGCGCCCAGGAAACCGAAGGCCGCGCCGGCCGGCACGCTGAGCGTCACCCGCGTCAACGCGTCGACGCGATTGAGCCAATCGCCGCGGTAGGAAAACGAAACGTCAGTGAAGGAGAGGATCGGGTCGGCAGTCACGGGGTGAAGTATTCCCCACACTCGTGCGCGCGTCCAGACGCGTCAGGCGCTCGACGGCGCGTCGGCTTTTTTCGGCGCGGTTAGCTTCAGCATCACCACGTACAACACCGCGAGCCCGACCACCGCCAGCACCAGCCACTGCGAGTCGCCCTTCAATGCGTCCATGAATTTCACCGGATCGTCAATCGCGCCCGGATGGTCGCGGCCGGCCTTTTGCCCGAACCATGCCAGCACGCCACACCACAGTCCGGAACCCAGCAACGTCATGACGCTGAACAGCCAGAAGTTCATGCGGATGAGCCCCGCCGGCAGCGAGATCAGATGCCGCACCACCGGCAGCAGCCGCGCGAAGAAAACGCCGCCGGCCTCGTAGCGGTGCATCAGGCGTTCGGCGCGCTCGATCTTCGCCTC
>JBBROQ010000327.1:0-1747 GCA_038229115.1 Planctomycetota bacterium
AACGGCGCAGCAGCAGCAATGCGCCGACCGGATTCGCGCGCTTCCAGTCGAACGTGCTGCGCCGTTCCGGCGGCAACGATTCGGGCAGCACGAAATAGCCGTAGCAGAAATTGGCCAGCGCCAGCACCGCCGCCGCCCAGAACGGTGCGCGCGGATTCCAGATCGACAACAGGCTGCCAAGCGCGGGGCCGATCACGAAACCGATGCCGAACGCCGCCCCGAGCAAGCCGAATGCGCCTGCACGTTTTTGCGGCGGGGTCACGTCGGCGATGTACGCATTCGCGGTGGAAAAACTCGCTGAGGTGATGCCGGAAATCACCCGGCCAATGAACAGCAACGGCAACGTATTCACCACGCCCATCAGGATGAAATCGAGGCCGAGGCCGAGGTTCGACATCAGGATCACCGGTCGGCGCCCGAAATGATCCGACAGCGCTCCCTGCACCGGCGAAAACACGAATTGCATGATCGCGAACACGGTGCCGAAGATGCCGACCCAGTGCGCGGCTTGCACGAAACTGCCGCCGGCCATCGACTTGATCAGGTGCGGCAGCACCGGAATGATGATTCCGAACGACAGGATGTCGATCGTCACCGTGATGAAGATGAAAGCGACCGCAGCGCGACGCACACGCACGCCGGTCGGTGGCTCGTCCGGTTCGGTCGGCGGCGGCGGGAGATCGATGTTCGGCGACAGCGGCAAGATCGACGACGATTCCGATGCAGCGGGCTTTTCTGGCGGCTGGGTCACTGGCATTCCAATGCGCGAACGCGGCAGTTTATAGCTCCGGCACTCAAATAGTTTGAGGACCGTCCGATTTCCCTCCCTTGCGCTAGCGGGGGAGGGCAAGGGTGGGCTATTGATCCGGCGATGGAATCGAATTGTTGCGGATCTATAGTCCCGCGTGGGCGCTCAACGCCGACCTGCGGCGCGTATGCGCTTCTTCAACAGTGCGAGCGCGCGGGTTTCGAGCCTGCGCAGCGAACCGGATGGTTGCGGCAGCGCACGCGCGAGGACGCCATCGCGCCACGCGGCGAAGGCCTCCGGATGGATGTAGGACTTGCGGCAGACGGTCGCCGTGTTGCCGAGCAGCGACGCGACCTGCTGCGCCGCGGCCTTTTCAAGTTGAACGAGCGCGCGCTCACTCGGTGATGCATCTCCTTCCGCGACGGGCAACGGCATCTGCGCAAGCACGACCATCGCCGCGAGCGTGCCGCCCCAGGTGCGGAAATCCTTGGCGGTGAACTCCGCGCCCATCGCATCGCGCAGATAATCGTTGACCATGCCCGAGTCCAGTTGGTGCGGCGCGCCGTCGGCATCGATGTACTGGAACAAATGCTGGCCCGGCAATTGCTGGCATCGGCGCACGATGCGCGCGAGCCGCGCATCGCCGATCGCCACCTCATGATCCTTGCCGGATTTGCCGCGGAAACGGAACGCGAGCCGGCCGTTCGATTGTCCGAGATGACGGTTGCGCAAGGTTGTGAGTCCGAACGAACGATTGCCGCGCGCGTATTCCTCGTTGCCGACGCGGATCAGCGTTCGCGCGAGCAGCGCCACCACCGTTGCGAGCACTTTCTCACGCGGCAATCCGGGCAGTTTCAAATCGCGCCGCACCGCACGCCGCAAGCTCGGCAGCGCTTCGGCGAACGCCACGACCCGCGCGAACTTGCCGCCGTCGCGAAGCTGCCGCCAGCGCGCGTGATAGCGGTATTGCTTGCGTCCGCGCGCATCGCGTCCGGTCGC
>JBBROQ010000328.1:0-1731 GCA_038229115.1 Planctomycetota bacterium
ACCGCTACCGTCAGCATCACGGTTACTCCTGCGCTGCTGACGGTAATTGCCAGTGATGCGAACAGACTCTTTGGCGACGCCAATCCTGTATTCCTTGGCACGCTGACCGGCGTGGTCCCCGGCGACGGCATCACCGTGACGTTCAGGAGTTCTGCGACCGCCGCCACTCCGGCTGGCATCTACGGTCCCTCCAGTATCGAGGCGATTACGCCGACGTTGATCGACCTCGGCAATCGCATTGCTAATTACACCGTCGTCTCGACGAAGGGCACGTTGACGGTCACGGCTATCGGCACGGTTCCACAAACCATCGCCGGCTTCGTCAGTTTCCCTGTCCATAGCGTTGGCGATGCGCCGTTCTCCATCATCGGGGTGACCGGCGGTGGGTCAGGAAACCCAGTTATTTTCACGAGCAGAAATCCATCCGTGGCAATTGTCAGCGGCACCACGGTGACGATTACTGGTGCGGGCACCACGGTCATTACGGCGACCCAGGCCGGTAATGCCACTTACGCGAATGCGAATGCGGTGCAGCAGACCCTAACCGTCAATGCCGACCGAAACGTCCAAACCGAAAGTAGTAAAAAATGTGGTATGGGTAGCGGTCTGGCGGCGATGTTGCTGTCGCTGCTGTTGGGCGTGCGTTGGGTCGGGCGCACCCGCCGGATTTAAATTCGCACCGGCAAGGCGTGCGCATTCGCGCGCCTGGTTGTTTAGAGCTTCAAACCCCCGCTGGTCTCTAACAGCCAGCCCAGCCCAACCCGCGTCGGCGCGCCGGGCGCGATGGTGATGGTCCAGCGCAACAGACCCGGCGCGGCGGTGTCATAGCCGGCGGTGGTGGCGGGATCGGGCGTAACCGTCAGTTCGGCGCTGCGGCTGATCGGCATGGCCAGATACACGCGCACGGTGCGCGGCTGATCGCCTAAATTGAACAGCCAACGATCGCTGCCCTGGCGTTGATGACGTTCGGTTTGGCTACCGGGATCAACCTGCCAGGTGCTGGTGCTGCCGACGTAGACGCGGTCGTCCTCGCCCACGCGCAGATGCACCAGCGCGCCAGGCGCGTGATAGTTGAGCGTGTCGCTGCCAGAGGGCACGCCGTCGACGATCACGTCCAACGGCCCGGCCAACAGCGGTTCCTGATTCAGGCGCATGCTGACGCGATGGATCAGCACCGGTGCCAACGCCGGCGCCAACAGCCATTCATCCTGATCCAGATGGACCTCGGCCACGCCGCAGTCCGCGACCAACGCCGCGGTGCCCGCAGGCAGCGTCAGATGCTCGATCACGAAGAGTTGCGGCGGCAGGCCGTCGCTGGTGGGGGTCGGTTTTGCGGGGGCTTCCACGGGCGTGTCGATGGTTGTTTGGCGCGTCGCTTCGCCGTCGCTGGCGACCGACATGGCTTCACTGCTAACGGCTTTGGCTTTGTCTTCTGCGCCGCCGACGGGCGTGACGGCCGACGCCATCGCTCGCGCTGAGACCGCTGGTTTTACCGCGCTCCAGTCACTGCTGGTCGCGCCGGTCTGCACCTGTTTGCGCGCGTTCGACTGCACTGCTTCGCCGTTGAGCGCGACCGCGTTCAGGGTCGGTGCGCTCAGCGCCCCGTTCAGTCTGACGGTGGTCAATTCCACCGCCGGCGTGCCCAGGTCGAGCGCTGGTGGTTTGCTGATGCGCGCCTGCCGCGCGAGGCGCGCGTGGTCGGTGCCGGTGCGGACGTTCAACGTCGCGGTG
>JBBROQ010000329.1:0-1672 GCA_038229115.1 Planctomycetota bacterium
ACCGCCGAACACGCCTGAATTCGCCCCACCCCCTAAATCCCCCTCTCTACTTCGTGGAGAGGGGACTTTCCAGAGAATGTACGTCTGACTCCCCCTCTCCACGGAGTGGGGAGGGGGTTGGGGGTGGGGCGAATTTGCAGTTAGGCAGGCGATGGCCGAGCGTGCGCCCAGCCCGCCCAGGAACGCGCTTGCCAGGCCGCGTACAACGCCACCGCGCCGACCGTCGCCACGTTTAGGCTTTCGACATGGCCGCGCATCGGCAGCGTGACCATCAGATCGCAGGTGTCGCGCACCAGCCGCCGCATTCCCTCGCCCTCGCTGCCCAGCACGATGCCCAGCGGAATGTTCAGGTCGGCGCGGTCAATCGGCACGATGTTCGGCCCGATGTCCAACCCGGCGATCCAGACGCCCTCGTCTTTCAGCTTTTTCATGGCATTCACCAGGTTGGTGACCTGCACCAGGTTCAGGTGTTCGACCGCACCCGACGAGGCATTGACCACCGCGCCGGTCACCCCCACGCCGCGCCGATCCTGCATGATCACGCCATGCACGCCCACGCAGTCGGCCACGCGCAGTAGTGAACCGACGTTTTGCGGGTCTTGCAACAAATCCAACAGCAGGATGAACGGCTTTTCGCCGCGCTCTTTGGCGGTGACCAACACTTCTTCCAGTTCGACATACGGGTATGGACTGACGCGCAGCATGACGCCCTGATGATTGGCGCCTTTCGCCAGGTCGTCCATCATGCGCCGCTGAACGCGCTTGATCGGCAGCCCGCGCTGAGCCGCCGCCGCCTGCACGTCCAGCACGATTCCTTTTTCTTCCACGCCGTCCGCGATCAGCACCGTTTCGACTGTGCGCCGCGCTGCCCGCATCGTCTCCAAGACTGCCCAGCGCCCATAAACGATCTCACTCTCAGCCATGTTAGGTTGTCCGCCAGACGGTGCTATCGGCGCGATCTTCGAGTACCACGCCCAGCCCGCCCAGTTGATCGCGGATTTGGTCGGAGAGCGCCCACTGTTTCTGGTCGCGCGCTTGCTTGCGCAGCCCGATCAACAGCTGAATCAGCCCGGCTTCGCGCGCCGCGTCCGCGCCCGTGGTTGCTTCCGCCGCCGGGACGATGCCCATCACGCGCCCGCCCAGTTCGCTGTATAAGGTGTCGATTTGTTCGAGCAGTGCGCGGCTGACCGGTTCAGTGCCGTTCAGCAGCGTATTTACTTCGCGCGTGAACGTTTGCAGCGCGGCCATCGCAATCGGCGCGTTGAAATCGTCCTCGAACGCATCGATGAACTTCTGGCGCGTCTCGTCGATCACACTCGTAAAGGCCGAGTCAGTCGATTCGGTTGCGGACGCCGGGTGCGCCAGCTTTTCGCGCGTCAGCCGCACCGCCGACATGAGCCGATCCCAGCCTTTTTGAGCCGCATCGAGTGCGCTTTCGCTGTAATCCACCGGATTACTGTAGTGTGCGCTGTAAATGAACACGCGCAGCACTTCGGGGCGATACTTTTTGAGCGCGTCCTGGATTGTGACGAAATTGCCCAGGCTCTTGCCCATCTTGGTACCGTCTACCGTCAGACTGCCGACCAGCAGCCAGTAGTTGGCGAACGGAGCGCCGTCGTGCGCCGCCTCGCTTTGCGCGATCTCGCACTCGTTGTGCGGGAACATATTTTCC
>JBBROQ010000330.1:0-1625 GCA_038229115.1 Planctomycetota bacterium
CAACTCGGTCAGTTCGACGCCGTGGCACATTTCGCGGCGCTGATCGAAGCGGGCGAAAGTATGCAGATGCCCGGCAAATATTTCCGCTCCAACGTCGCGTACAGCCAGACGCTGCTCGAAGCGATGGCCGATCACGGCGTGCGGCGGCTGGTGTTTTCGTCCACGGCAGCGGTGTATGCCAGCCAACGGCACGCCCTCGCGGAAAACGATCCGTATGGTCCGGCCAACGTCTATGGCGAAACCAAGCTGATGATCGAGACGATGATCCGCTGGTATCATCAGCAAATTGGCCTGAAATACTGCATTTTGCGCTATTTCAATGCGTGCGGCGCGCTGCTCGACGCGAACGGCGCGGCGGTACGCGGCGAAGCGCATACGCCAGAAACACACCTGATTCCGCTGACGCTGCAAGTGCCGCTCGGCCAGCGCGAGTCGATTGCCATTTTCGGCACGGATTATGAAACCGCCGATGGGACGTGCGTGCGCGATTACGTGCATGTGGCCGATCTCGGTCAGGCGCACGTACTGGCCGTAGCCGCCCTGGACGAACGCAGCGCGATGACCTATAACCTGGGCAATGGGCATGGCTACAGCGTGCGCGAAGTGATCGATACCGCTCAAACCGTGACCGGCCAATCGATCCGCACGGTGGAAGCGCCGCGCCGCGAGGGGGACGCGGCCATGCTCGTCGCCTCGTCCGAGCAGATCAACAACGACCTGGGCTGGGTGCCGCAGTACCCGGAGTTGAAAACGATCATCGGCAGCGCGTGGGCGTGGCATCAGAGCCACCCGCACGGTTATGCTTCGGATTCATCTGATTCACGATAAGGAGTCTGCTATGTCGTTGATTTCTCGAATGGCGCGTCCACTGGGTTTGTGCGCAGCGGTGGTACTCATGCTGACCTTGACCGGTTGCAATTTCGGCGGCAGCGCGGCGACCGCGATCCCGACCGTGCCGAGTGTCCCGGCCACTGATATACCCACCACCGCACCGACCAGCGCGCCAGCGGCGGCCAATCCGACCAGCGCGCAGACCACAGTGCCGCCGACCATCGCCGGATCGAAAGCAACTGTTAAACCGGCAACCAGCGCGCCGACTACTGCGCCGACCAGCGCGCCGACCACTGCGCCCACGAAAGCGCCGCCCACCGTCGCCGTTGCCAGCGTGGTACCGGTGACCGCCGCGCCGACCAAAGTCCCACCCACTGCCGCACCCGCCGGGTCCACTGCGCAGCCGACCGCCATACCGCCGACCGCTGCGCCCGTGAACGTCGCATCGGGCGGAGCGCCGCGCGTGCTGGCCTGGAGCCGTGACGCCAAGCAAGTCGCCTGGTTCAGCCAGGGCGGTACCGCGCAAAAAGTCAGCGAGGGCGCGGCGACGCGCGTGATGAACTGCGGTCTGAACCCGGCGGGCGACAGCCTGATCGTGTATCGCGGCGAGAGCGTGGCGCAGCCCGGCTTACTCAACCTGAACGGGAACGTGCCGCTGGTTTCGTTGGGCGATGCGAGCGCGCTGGCCTGCGATTTGAACGGGCGCACGGCGTTCGCCCCGGACGGCGGGCGGCTGGCGTTCATCAAATACGCGGCCAATGCCACCGTCGGCGCGGATTTTACGACCGGCCTGC